>JAROBA010000053.1 GCA_029432815.1 Pontiellaceae bacterium B1224
AATTCGCTTCACAGGAAAACCATTTTTCCGACGTAATGTCATTCATTCTCAAAATGGTTTTCCTTACCAGAAATTGATAAATGAGAACATACAAGCTGTTTTCGAAGGGTCGGAACGTTGCGCTCGGCAAAACATTCACCAATCACCTTGGAGCTAAAGATACGTACCATTTCAATGGTGTGACAGACGGCTTAAATTTCTATGGAAAAATTCTTCCCATTCGGGAGTGGGTGAACGAACTCGCCCTTCGCCACGATTTAGAGATCGAACGCCCCCTTGTTGTGGAAGAACTGAACCACCGCTATGCCCGACAAAAAACAAATCTCAAGTGGATGCGCTGGCTGACCATCATCGCCATTGCGGGCATTGGCGTCACCATTCTGATTGACCGAATGATTCGAATGCGCACCGTGATCAAACTCCGGGAACGCATTGCGGCCAACCTGCATGATGAGCTGTCTGCCAATTTGCATGCCATTGCCCTGTTGGGCGAAATGGCGAAAAAGAACATCGCTGCACAAGACAAACTGGACGACATCCTTGACCGAATCCAACAACTCTCCAAACGCAGTCGCAATGCCGCCCGCCATTGCACCAATATGCTGCAGGCCGACACGGCCTGCGAAGATTTGATGGAGGAAATGAAACGCTCCTCCGAACGCCTGTTGATCGACACGAATCATGAACTGTTCTTTGAAGGCGAGGCATTCATTCGGCAACTTACCCCACGAAAACGGCAGGATTTGTTTTTATTCTACAAGGAATGCCTGATTAACATTGCGCGCCATTCAAACGCCACCGCATGCAGTACGCTGCTCGCGGGATCTTCAAAGAATATCCGACTTCAAGTAACCGATAACGGAACCGGCATTACAGAAGTCCCGCACTCTCTCAAACGCCGTGCGCGCCTCCTTGGAGCACGCGTGCACGTCGAAACTCCGGAAGCAGGCGGAACGAAAATTATTCTGATGCTTCGACTCCAAAAATGGAAACTTCGTCCCGGTCAGAAGCCGAAAAGAGAAAAGGATTCCCATGAAACAAATTAGAATAATGCTGGTTGAAGACAGTCCTGAATTTCGGGACGTCATTGCATTCGGTTTAAGCGACGAGCCGGACATGAAAATCGAACAGCAATTCAACACAGCGGATGCCGCAGTCCGAAGCCTGGAAAATGCACCGTCGAGCACGATACCCGATTTGATTCTGCTCGATCTGAATCTGCCCGGCATCTCCGGACTGGAAGCCATTCCCCGCTTTAGAATCCTCGCGCCGAAAACGGAAATTATTATTCTCACCGAATCCGAACGGGAAGCGGATGTGCTGTCGGCGATTTCATCCGGCGCCGTGGGCTACCTATTAAAAGAATCCTCGCTGGATCAAATCACGGAAGGCATCCGGACCGTGATGGATGGAGGAGCATCGCTCGATCCCGTCATGGCCCGCTATCTGTTGAATAACCAGAGCAGATATAACCTGCAGAAAGACGGGACCACGCAGCTTTCACCGCGCGAAGCGCAAATTCTGAATCTGCTGGCCGAAGGGCAACTGCAGAAACAGATCGCCGACGAGTTGAACATCAGTCCCAAAACCGTCGGCTTCCACATTGGCCACATCTACGAAAAGCTCAATGTCCAGAACGCCCCGGCGGCCATCCACAAAGCCCACCGTCTCGGGATTTTCCCGAAATAGTTTCCAACCATTGGAAACCGGCCTCCGCAATTATTAATTTTCGTTGAGGCCCACACACCAATCATACATAGCGACCATGCTCACCCATTCAATAGGCACAGGCTAGAGCCCAAACGTGGTCTGCTCGAGCATTTCTTTGGCATGCTGCAGGGTGACGTTGGTGCTGTCTTTTCCGCCAAGCATACGAGCAAGTTCTTCGGCCCGCATTTCATGATCCAGCAGTTGCACCTCTGTAAAGGTTCGGCCGTCTTCCACTTTTTTGGAAACGGCAAGGTGGGTTGAACCGCAGGCCGCAACCTGCGGGAGATGGGTGATGCAAAGCAGTTGATGGCACTGCGCAACCTGCGCCAGTTTCCGGCCGACGGCTCCGCCGATTTCTCCGCCGATATTGGCGTCGATCTCGTCGAACACCAGCACCGGAATCTGGTCCTGTTTGGCCAGTACGGCTTTGGTTGCCAGCATGACGCGGGAAATTTCTCCTGACGAAGCAATCATGCGCAACGGACGCATATCTTCGCCGGCATTGGGTGCAAAGCCGAAGTCGATGACATCCATGCCGGTGGGCGTTGGATCGCAGGGGGTGATCTGAATATCAAAAAATCCGTGTTCAAAACCGATATCAACCAGCTCGCGAGTGATGCATTCGGAAAGATGATCAGCTATATTTTCGCGTTTTGAACGCAGTTGTTTCCCGACTTTTTCCAAGGATTGGAAAAGGGACGCGAGCTCAACTTTCAGATCATCACGGCGGCGATCGCGTCCGCGCAGTTCCTTCAGCTGTTCACTCCAGGTGTTGCTGTTTTCAAGCACCTCTTCAACGGTGCTGCCATATTTCCGCTTCAAAGTTTGGTAGGTCGTCAAACGGTCATCGAGCCACTGCATCCGTTCGCCGCTGGCATCGATCCCTTCCGCAGAGTTTTCGACGGAACGGACCACTTCCTGAACGGACGTAACGGCGGTTTCAATTTCATCGTGCCAGTCCTGCGCTTCCGGCATCAGTTTAATCAGCTGATTCAGCGCCTGTTGGGCGGCAACAAGGCCGTCGAAGGCGCACCCCTCTCCTTCGGTGAGCGCCTGCACCACGCCGTTGGCCAGTTCAATGACGTGCTGCGAGTTGGCAATCACACTGTGCTCTTCCACCACCTCGGCTTCTTCTTCCGGGTTCAGATTTGCGGACTCGATTTCGTTCACGCGGTAATCGAGAAACTCGATCTGCCGCTGCAGGTCCTCTTCATTCTCTGAATTGAGCGCTTCGATCTGTTTCTGAACATCGCGGTATTTCCTGTATTCAACCGCGTAGGCTTCTTTCACTGATTTCAACTGACCAAAATCGTCCAGGATCTGCAGCTGCACATTCTGATCGAGCAGCGATTGATGGTCGTAAGGGCCGTGCATATCCACCAGCACTTCACCGAGGCGCTTCAGCACGGTGAGGGTGACCGATTCATCGTTTACAGTGGTTCTATTCGAAGACTCCGTGATGATCCTCCGGATGATGAGCAACCCACCATCGCAGGATTCCAATCCGACATCTTCCAGAATGGCGTCCACCTGCCGGGCGTCTTCGAGACCGAATTCGGCGTGCACCGAGCAGGAGGTTTCTCCGGTGCGGATCATGGATTTGTCAGCACGCTCGCCCAGCAGCAGGCGCAACGCTCCGATCATGAGCGATTTACCGGCTCCGGTTTCGCCGGTGATCACATTCAGTCCTTCGCCGAAGCCGACCTGAACATCGTCGACGAGCGCCAGATTCTTGATTTTAAGTGTTCTAAGCATAGATGGAGGGATTATTCAGAGAAGGCGGGAGTTGAGCAAGCCGTATTATTCAGGATTGAATTCAAAAACGGTTTTTTTGTTTAAACAACCCATTCATTCAATGGAACATCGAATCCGATTCCGTGCATATAATTATAGGTGGCCGCCTTTAGCGCCGCTCCGACTTCCGCGACATCGTGATCGAATTCGTATTCAAACGGAATTTCGTTATTTGCAAATCCTGACGAACTCCGGGAAGGAACCGTTACGCCGTAGCGTTCCGGATGAATCGAAATATCGCTGTGATCCGTCAGGGCAAACTGATGCCAATAGGCCGAGTGTAAAACGCCTCCATCAAAAAGATCGCGCACCATTTCCAATGCCTGGAACGTTTCATCGACGGTTTGCGTCGGGAATCCATACATCAGATACGCATGTGTCAGAATCTCTACATCGGCCAGATCGAACAGCACCCGTTTGGCATGCTCGACAGTGATCCCTTTTTTCATCAGTTTGAGCGTGCGGTCGCAGCCCGTTTCCAGCCCGCCCGTGACGGCAATGCAACCAGCTGAAGCCATCTTCTGAATCAGCGCGGTGGAAAAGTGTTTTTCAAAACGGATGTTCCCCCACCATTCAATCTGCAGATTTCGTTCGAGCAGTTCATCGCACAGCGCATCCAGCAGATCGGGCGGTAAGGCTTCATCCACAAAATGGAATCCGGAAAATCCGGTTTCAGTTGTAATGGTTTCGATCCAGTTGCAGATCGTCTTTGCATCCGCCGGGTCGTAGCGGCAGATATAATCAATCGACGTGTCACAGAATGCGCAGCGGCTCCAGCAGCATCCGTGGGCCAGCACCAGCTTGTTCCACCGTTCGTCCGACCACAACCGGGTTACTGGATTCAGCGTCTCGAACATGCCGAAATAGTTCGAAAGTTCCAATCCCTGGAAATCCGGTGCGGGCAAATCGGCATGCGCCACCTCGGCCACTTCCGATGTTTGGAAAACCACCTGATCCTGTTCGCAGACAAAGGTTCGTACGGGTTTTCCGCCGCCGGCCAGGCGCTGAAGCGGAAGAAAACCGCTGTCGAGCGTGATGCTGTCGACATAGTCGAATATGCCGGGGTCTTTCAGTTCCCGTAATTCAGTGTTCACATACCCGCCGCCCAGCGTGATGTGAACAAGCGGAAATGTTTTCCGAATCCGGCGGGCCACCACCAGTGCCCCAAGCAGACACCCCGGAAACGGCACCGTGATGGCCACCATTTTCGGCCGATACTTCTGCATTTCGGCATCGGTTAATTCTTCCAACCATTGGAAAAAGATCGAGTCCCCCTGCTCCACCTCATTGCGGAGCGTTCCAAACTCCGGAAGACTGGCGGCCAGCTTTTCGGCATAGCGCGAGAATCCGAAATGCGGATCAAGCTCGGACGCCACATCCGCAATATCATCCAGATAGAGGCTGGCCAGATAGCGCGCGCAGTCGTCCGGTTCCAATCCTCGGAAATTCCACTGCAGCTGTTCTTCCTGTTCGTAGGCCCGCGCCAGATGCTCGCCCTCCGGCAGCCAGCCGCGTTGCAGTATTTTTCCGACGAGCCCGGGATTCCGATTCTGCAGAAATGCGATCACCTCTTCCACCGTATTCAGATAGGGTTCGGCCGCTTCGACCGGAACATCCAGTTCCTGACTGAGGGACTCGATTCCTTCTTTGGAAAAAAGTTTGAGCAGCAGACTAAGCGATAAATCGCTCTGAACGGCCTCGTGGCCCAGCGACTTGAGCCAGGCCGTGAGCAAAGGTGTGGCCGCATAGGGCGTGTTCGGCTGTAATAAAGGTGGTGTTATCAGTAAAATTTTCATAGTTTAAAGGGCAGTAAAACTAGCGCGAAACCTCCCGTGTTTCCATCTACAATCGTATTATTATTGCACGGCAAAAGGCTATTGTGCATAAATGAGAATCTTTTACCAAACGAAGGCTACTCTACTATGGCAAAACCAATTTATGCAGGATCATATAACAACCGCAGCGGCGGGGGTTGGAAAAAAGTTTTTATCATCATCATTCTGATTCAGGTCGTGCTGGTGGGCGCCTATTTAGTCTGGTCTAAGGGCAAAAAGGCCGATGATGGCGAAATGGATTTACCGGAGCCAGCGATGGCCGAAGCCAACTTTGAACCGGTTCCGCTTGAGTTGGGCCCGAGCCCGATTATTGCCGTGGAGGCCTCGCCGGAAGTGCAGTCGGCCATCTCGGATGCGCGTTCCGCACTGGATGCCGGTCAACTCGCCGATGCGAAGAAGCAGCTCGATGCGATCGTGGCATCAACGCCGGATCCGGAAGCAATCAGGCTGCTGGGCGAGGTTAACATGATGATGCTGAAATCATCCATTCCCATGCAGGGCAAGGAGCGCTATTCCATTCAGTCGGGCGATTATCTTCAAAAAATTGCCAAAAAATATAATACCACCGTTGCGCTGATCAAAAACATGAACGGTATGCAAACCGATACGATTCGTGCCGGTGCGGCTGTGATGGTTTATAACGGAGACTTCAGCATCCGTGTATCCAAAGGACGCAATACGCTCGACCTCATGGCAGGCGATAAACTCTTCAAACGTTATTCCGTCGGTACCGGTAAATTCGGAAAGACACCGGCCGTCGAATTCAAAATTGTCGATAAAATTACCGAGCCGACGTGGACCCGGTTTACCGATGGAAAACAGATTGAATACGGTGATTCCGAAAACGTACTCGGTACGCGCTGGATGAAAATCGTCTCAGATGAACATCCTGAAATTACCGGTTTCGGTATTCATGGAACCTGGCAGCCTGAAAGCATTGGGCAGCAGTCCAGTGCCGGTTGCATCCGCATGCTAAACGAAGATGTTGAAGAACTCTTTGATCTGGTTCCACGCAAAACAACCGTTATAATCACTGAATAATTTTTTATACGAGGAGCATCCCATGAGCGCACAATTCAGCCTTCCATTCGAAAGTCCGGTCCACAAACTTGAGAGCAAACTCAAGGAACTCGAAGCTTTCAGCCAGGAACAGGACATTGATGTTTCCCACGAAATTAATAACATGAAGGATAAGATCGAGCAGACGCGTAACAATATTTACGCCAATCTGACAGCCTGGCAGAAGGTGCAGGTGGCACGCCACCCGAATCGTCCGTACACCATGGACTACATCGAAAGCATGACCACCGATTTTGTAGAAATCCATGGCGATCGTATTCATCGTGATGACCGCGCCATCGTGGGCGGGTTTGCCAAAATTGATGGTCAGAAGGTCATGATTATCGGTTCGCAGAAAGGCCGCGATACGAAATCAAACGTTGAAACCAACTTTGGGTGCGCACATCCGGAAGGTTACCGCAAAGCACTGCGTATGATGAAACTGGCCGATAAATTTAATGTGCCGATCGTTACTCTGATTGACACCAAAGGGGCCTATGCCGGACTGGAATCAGAAGAACGGCATATCGCCGAAGCCATTGCGGTTAATCTGCGCGAATGTTTTAACATCAAGGTTCCGATCATCTGCGTAATTATCGGTGAAGGCGGCTCCGGCGGAGCGTTGGGTATTGGTATCGGCAACCGCATTCTGATTATGGAACACGCCTACTATTCCGTTATCTCTCCGGAAGGCTGTGCAGCCATTCTCTGGAAAGACCGGGCCTTTTCCGATCAGGCTGCCGAAGCATTGAAAATCACCGGCAAGGATCTGCTTAAACTCAAACTGGCTGATGAAATTATTCCCGAACCACAGGGCGGTGCGCATGCCGACCTGCAAAAAGCTTCGGAAAACCTTAAGCTTGCCATTTTGAAAAACCTCGAAGAGCTGAATACTATGTCAGCAGAGGAAATTCTACAGGATCGCTACAACAAATTCCGGGTTATGGGCGAATTTGAAGGATCGGTTGAGTAGACAGAACGTTCGCAGTTCCGCCCTTCAGACGGCGCTGCGTACAAAACCACCTCACGAGCGTAATCTCGTAATTTCCACCGCAGATGCCCTTGCAAAGCGGAGCGCCCCCGGTTTATCGATGGTTACAACAACCTGTTGCACTTTCTCGTTGTCGAGCGCAATACAGGCAACCTGCTCTGCCAACGTTTCGATCAATTGAAATCCGCTACCTTCAACCAGTTTGATAATGGCTTTCTTAATCGACTTATAATCCACCGTATCATTCAGATCGTCCGACCGCCCTGCTTTGCGCAGATCCGCATGCATTTCGACATTAATGACTATATCCTGCTTTTCACGACGCTCCTCCGGATAAATACCGATGATGCATCGCAGGGCTAAATCGCGAATAAATATTTTGTCCATAAAACTTCTCCATTAAAACGGTGCGACACTACTTTCCCACCGCATTCCAAAATGATCTAAACACCGTTTCCCAAAAGGTGCTGTCCACTGTCTACATAGATCACCTGACCCGTACAATAATCGGCTTTTAAAAGAAACAAAACGGCCTCGGCAATATTTCCAGGGGTTGGAAAATATTCCAGCGGAATACGCCCCGCCTTTTCTATAAAGTTTTCTTCGGTATCGCCGGGCGCAGGCAGGATCGGACCGGGAGCCACCGCGTTGACGCGAATATTCGGTGCGAGCTCCAGCGCTGCCAGCTTGGTCAATTCTTCCAACCCTTTTTTCGAAATCGAATAATGCAGGGCGGTCGGATCGTTCGCACGGATTCGGCGATCCAGCAAATTAATGACCGCCCCCCTTTCGGCCTGCGCAGCAAACAGGCGGGTCAGTTCCAGGGGAGCAAACAGATTGACCTGAAACTCCCGCTGTACCCGCTCCGGGAAACTATCCGCCAGACCGTCTTGCGTGAAAAGTGATGCATTGTTGACGAGGATATCAATCGGCCCGGCTTCTTCGATGATTCGGGCACAATCGTCTGGTGCCTGCAAATTGCCCTGAACCGTGCAGGGCGACAGAGCCCTTGCTTCCTCGAACGAACCGAGGTAGTGCACCACCACTTCAGCTCCCTCCGCCTGCAGCGCCTCTGTGATGGCCCGACCGATACGTACCGCACCACCTGTCACTAATGCCCGTTTACCTTTTAGAATCATGATGATCACCATAAATGCCTTTCCCAACCATTGGAAGTTTTCACCGCTGTTTTTTGAAAAACTTTTTCAGCTATTGGAACTTTGCCGTACCCGCTTAGATCAGATATAAATAACGGCATGAATTCAGACGGAAGTTTAGAAAGACTGCATGTCATTTTTTCCGGCCGGGTTCAGGGCGTTGGTTTTAGATTCACAGTTCAGGAGATTGCTTCTCGGTATTCGCTGACGGGATTTGTCAGAAATCTGCGGGATGGAAACGTTGAATTAGTGGCAGAAGGAACAGAGGCGGATCTGATTGATTTTCTTGATGAGATTCATGAATCGCGTCTGAAACGAAATATTTTGAATGAACGGATTCAGTGGAAACCGAGCACTGGTGAATACGACCGTTTTGGAATTGGACATTCATGAAGTATGCAATTTTAGGTGATATTCATGCAAATCTTGAAGCGCTGAAGGCAGTTCTGAAAGATGCCGAGGAACAGGGCGTGACGCATTATGCCTGCACGGGCGATGTGGTGGGATACAATGCGGACCCCAAAGCGTGCCTGCAGATGATCCGCAACCTGAAGTGCAAGATTGTTCAGGGAAATCACGACTATTATACCGCGTGTAATGAATCGATGGAGCTCTTCACGCAAATGGCTCAGAAAAGTATCCGCTGGACCCGGAAGCAGCTCTCTCCATTTGAACGCAAATTCCTCCGGCACCTGCCGCTTATCATTGATATTGAAAATTTTACGCTGGTCCACAGTTCGCTAAGCAACCCGCACCGCTGGAACTATATTTTTAAGACAAAGGCAGCCGATGCCAATTTCCGCAACCAGTTCAACAGTGTCTGTTTTTTCGGACACACCCATGTTCCGCTGGCTTTTGTGAAAGGTGATACGATCGAAAAAGGATTCTATGAAACGCTGGATATCCGTCCGGGGTTTCAATATCTGATTAATGTCGGCAGCGTTGGACAGCCGCGGGATCGCAACCCGAAATCAGCATATGCCATTTACGATCTTGAGGAGCAGACGGTCACGATGCGCCGGATCAAATATGACATTGAGACCACGCAGCAAAAAATAAGAGCAGCCGGGCTGCCCTTCAGAAATGCGCTACGGCTTTCAACCGGCCGCTAGATTCAACGAACGACCGATTGTTTCGGCTTCGCAGCCCGCAATGCCGCAGCGCCCTGTTCGCCCACCATGTTTGCATTCAACAATGCGCCAGCAATTCCGAGATCCGCGCGGCTCCTGATTTTCATGTTCGTATAACCGGCTTCCACCATATGTGTTTCTGCGTCAACAGGCGTGAATTCGGATTCATCATCAATCACCTTCACCCCTTTGGTTTTGGTATCGATAATCTCCTTAATGACCGTGGTTTTAAATGCCTGTGGAGTCTGGGCCGCCCATATCGTATTGCGGTCCAGAGTTTCGGTAACCCGCATTCCCTTCGGGGCAACCTTGGCCGCATCCGGAATGCGGTGTGCGGCAATGGAGCACCCATAGCGTTTGGCACATTTCACAGTTTCGGCCAGAATTTTTTTAGATAAAAATGGTCTGGAAGCTTCATGAATAACTACAACTGAGGGATCGGTCTGGATTTTGCTGAATACGGTTCTCAACGAACTCAGGCGGTTTACCCCACCGACTACGACACCGCGCACCTTGGTACATCCAAAACGCTTAATGATGTGAATGGTTGAATCGACCCGATCTTTGCTTACCACAACCACCACACTGTCTATACATGATGCATGTTCAAGTGTTTTCAATGAATGCGATAGAATAGGTCCATTCCCCAAGGGTAGAAAAGCAACATCGGTCCCTTTTGCTATCTCTTCTTCTTTACCACACGCAATAACAATCGCCATAACACTCATTTTTCACTCTCCCAAAGACATGTAACCAACGAACTGACACCTGTTTACATGCTTTTAAAGACAGAGTCAAGTTTTTGTATATTAAATGTCCTTTATTTATCAGTCCCCTGACCTCATCTTTCCCCATGGCACCAACAGATAAAATGCTGATTTTATACGACGGGAATTGCCCCATTTGCTGTGCAAAACGGGACTTTCTTCAGCGTAAAGACCGACAAAACAACCTCAGTTTTTCTGACATTCGATCTCCCGATTTCCAACGGTTGGAAATTCCGGTTGCCATCGAACTGCTGGAACGTGAAATTCATTCTATCCGTCCCGACGGGCGTGTTCTTCGCGGTATGGAAGTCATTCGTGCAGCCTATGAGGAAATCGGACTCGGTTGGCTTGCAAAACCCACCGGCTGGCCCCTCCTGCGTCCATTATTTGACCGGCTCTATGCATTTATTGCCCGAAACCGCAGCTTTATCAGTAAAATTTCAATTCGGCGTAATCGCTAGCCACTGAAACACAACATCTTGTGTCCCCCGCCGCATCAACACACAATTTGTGCATTGACTTGCCATAGATCGTTAAGCAAAATTTACATGTTGATTAGGTGTATATACGACAAATGTCCAAGGATTGGAAAGGAGACGAACATAAATTCCTTGGTTAACTAAATTCAATTAACCTCTGAAAGGCCAACAGCAAATATGACTCCCCAGAAAAAGAAAATATTCGTTCTCGATACCAACGTAATTCTCCACGACAGCAGCTGTATTAATCAATTTAGTGAACACGACATCGTTATACCCATCACCGTTCTTGAAGAACTCGATCATTTTAAAAAAGGCAATGATTCGCTCAACTTTCACGCACGGGAGTTTGCCCGAACACTGGACTCATTGGCAGAAGACAAATTATTCAACGGCGGCGTACCGATCGGGACCGGTCGTGGAAAAATAAGCATCAAGCTCGACCGCGCGTTCGATGAAGACATTGCTGCAAATTTTTCAGATAAAAACAAACCGGATCACCGAATCCTTAATATCGGCTATCAGGTGGCCAAAGACTTCAAGGATCATACCGTTTGTCTGGTAACCAAAGATGTTAACCTGCGCATGAAAGCCAAGGCGGTCGGATTGCTGGCTCAGGATTATAAAAACGACCATGTTTCGGATATCCAGCAGCTCTACACCGGCACCCGCATCGTAGAAGATGTCGACCCCGCACTGATTAACCTGATGTATACTCCGCCCTATGAATTTTCGTCAGCAGAACTAAACGTCGAAAAATCATTAATTCCCAATGAATATCTCATCCTGCGGGGGGAACGGAAATCCGCGCTGGCCGTCTATGATGACGAGCTCAACCTGATTAAACATGTTGATAAAGTTCCAGCCTTTGGAATTACCCCCCGCAACTCCGAACAGACCTATGCGCTCGACGCCATATTGAACGATGATGTACGGCTCGTGAGCCTCACCGGAAAAGCCGGCACCGGTAAAACGCTGATTGCACTAGCCGGTGCACTGAAACGGAAAAAGAGCTACCGGCAGATTCTGATGGCCCGCCCCATCGTTGCCCTCAGCAACAAAGACATCGGGTTTCTGCCCGGCGACATCCAATCCAAGCTCGACCCCTACATGAAACCGCTGTTCGATAATCTGGCCGTCATTGAACACGCCCAGGGCGATACCAAGCGCAGTCAGGTATCCAAACTGGTCGACGACAGAAAACTGGTCATTGAACCGCTTTCCTACATTCGTGGCCGCAGTCTGGTGAACACCTTCTTCATCATCGACGAAGCGCAGAACCTGACCCCGCACGAAATCAAAACCATCATCACCCGCGCCGGTGAAGGAACCAAAATCGTCTTTACCGGCGATATCTTCCAGATTGATCACCCCTATCTCGACAGCCATTCGAATGGATTGAGCTATCTGATCGAAAAAATGATGGGCCAGCGCCTCTATGCCCACGTCAACCTCACCAAAGGCGAGCGCTCCGAACTCGCCGACCTTGCGGGGTCCTTACTCTGATTATTTATGTTGCAGAATAAAGCGGATCTGTCGGATCCGCATTTCCCGATAGCTGGACTGGAGCTTCATGAGAAGACCGCGCTTATGGCGCTCCAGCTCGGGCATCCAGCCCGGATGATCCACAAAAATATGCAATGCATTCTCTTTAATGAAGCCCGGTTCACTGTGTTGCGCAATTTGAGCACCGACCAGCTTTGCCCAGGATTCACGTAAAATGAGAACACTTTCCTGCACCGGCTGTTCGAAACCTGAAACCACATCTTTTAGAATATCGCCTACGCTTTTGACATCCCGCTGAGGTGCGGGTGGATGATCCATATGAAACCGCACACGGTCCATATCCCATCGGTCTTTATTTCGTTTACTGTGGCGTGGTTGTTCCATTCATGAATTGAGCCACATTTGAGTATTGAATCAAACCCAATTCACCCGTTTAATCTCGTCTATGAAAAATACATTCTACCCACTGACCTTCTCGCCCGTCTATAAAGACTATCCTTGGGGCGGTTCCCGCATTCCGGAAACCTTCAACCGCAATCAGCCCGAGGGCATTTATGCCGAATCCTGGGAAATTTCCGACCACGACGATGGTATGAGCGTGGTTTCCAATGGTTGGATGAAAGGACGCACCATACGCGAAATCCTGGAGGAAAACCCTGCTGAAATCATGGGATCTTCCGTGGAAGGCACCAAATTTCCGCTATTGATCAAGCTGATCGATGCAAAACAGAAACTCAGTGTACAGGTTCACCCGAATGATCAAACGGCAAAAGAATTCGGAGGCGAGGCCAAAACAGAAATGTGGTATATGCTGGGCGACAATCCAACGCAGGTCTATTGCGGACTGAATGACGGTGTTACAAAAGAAAGTTTCATCCAGGCGGTGGAAGACGGCACCAGCGGCGACACCATGCGCTCCGTTCCGGTGGTAAAAGACAGTGCTGTTTTTGTGCGCGGCGGCCGCGTGCATGCCATCGACGATGGCTGCCTCATTCTGGAGATTCAGCAGAACTCCAATACCACTTATCGCATCTACGACTGGGACCGCATGGGGAACGACGGTAAACCGCGCGAACTTCACATTGATCAGGCGCTGGATGTCATCAATTGGGATGATACTGACAATCCGCTGGTTGAACCGAAACTGCTGGTCGATACCGAAAACTTCCAATGTTCGGAAGTGTTGAGCTGCGAATATTTCAGACTCGAAAAACTGACCTTTTCTGCTCCGCTTGAAGTTCCAATGACTGGAAAAACATTCCACGCCCTCTTCGTTTCAGAAGGTGAAGCGGAAATCAACTGGGGCGATGAAAGCCTGACGGCTCCGGCCGGGACCTCCATTCTAATACCGGCCGCCATGCCCGGCTATACACTCAGCGGCAAGGCCACCGTTCTGCGAACGACGATTCCTTAATCACTTCTTCGCCAGTAGCATATTAAAATAAGCCGGTGTTTTGGTGTCGATGCTAAGCGGTTCTTTGCTGAAGGGGTGCACCAGCTCAATCGATTGGGCATGCAGGCAGAGGCGCTTAATCCCGGCTTCTTTTGTGCCGTATTTTTTATCGCCCACGACCGGACAGCCTAAATCCGCGAGATGCACCCGCGCCTGATTTTTCCGCTCGGTCATCGGATTGACCTGGAGCAGGCTGTAGTTGTCGCTGAACCGAATGGTTTCGTAAGACGTCCGGGCAAACTTGCCCTGCCCTGCCTCAGGCATTGAATACATTAGATGAATACTGTTTTCAGCAAGAAAGGTGGTAATGATGCCCTTCGGCTCTTTCGGAGCACCGTGGACCAATGCAATCGACTTCTTTTTAAAATCAGGCCACTTGTCCTGCAGAAATTGTTTCGCGGCATCTGTCTTGGCAAAAACCAGAATTCCGGACATCCCCTTTTCCAGCCGATGAACCACAAACACGCGATTTTTCGACTTGGAGTTCCCTTTCTTCACATATTCGTTCAGATGGGTCAGGACCGATTCATCGCTCGTTTCGCTGCTGACACTAAGCATGCCCGCCGTTTTATTTACGACCAGCAGATCCCAGTCTTCATAGAGAATGGAGACCCCTTTAGGATGAAATTTTTTCGGAGGCTGCTTGAATGGTTTTTTCTGCTGCATGCTATTTCTCAAAGTAGGAGAGGCTTTCAACCTTTGATTCTTTCCATATGAGACAGGCTGAAAGCCTGTCCTACTCTACGCTTCGCCGAAACCTTTTAGCTTCGGAAGTTCCGGTATAACGGGTTTTTCTCTATCCGGTTTGATACGAACGCCTTCTTTTCGAAGAATTTCTACATAAAACGATTTCAGCTCGCGCTTTTCAATATCAGTAATACATGCATCAATTTCGCTGAGGTGGACCACTTTTGCATCGGCTTCAGTGTCGCCGAACCGGCAATCAAAATCCCAATAGTCCACGCCATCGGGCAGCTCCCGGCGGCGCTCGCGTTTGATGTATTTACGTACTTCGCTTTTAGCTGCATCCACCATGCGCGGATATTTAATTTTTTCGTGAGTCAGCTGGATCGTCTTTTTCATAAAATAATTCTCATTTAGAGGTTGAACAAGTCACCCTCGGGTTGGCCCGGGCTTTCAAAGCCTTCATCCACATGCAATTCCTCTTCGCTCGCGGCCGCAACAGCCAGTTCGTCGCAGCGTTCGTTCTCTGGATGGTTGTTATGCCCCTTCACCCATTTAAACTCAACCTTATGCACATCGCAAAGATCCAGTAGCTCCGCCCAGAGATCCGGATTTTTTGCCGGTTTCGAGGGCGAAAGTTTCCAACCATTGGAACGCCATTTTTTGGCCCAGCCTTTTTCAACGGCATTCACGACATATTTTGAATCGCTCGTCAGCACCACCGTCGTCGGTTTTTTCAGTGCCTTCAATCCCTCAATACACGCCAGTAGTTCCATTCGGTTATTCGTGGTTTTCCGGAATCCGCCCGAGAGCTCTCGTTTACGCCCTCCGGAAATCAGTACCACACCATAGCCGCCCGGCCCAGGGTTTCCTTTACAGGCCCCGTCCGTATAAACTTCAATGACATCGGACATTATTAAGCAATTTCCTGAAATCGAATGTTCAACTCCTTGGCCAGTTGCTCAATACGTTTTTCATCGTGCTTCGTCGCGAGCACCAGAGAAATGCCGGATTTGCCGGCACGTCCTGTGCGACCGCTGCGATGGGTGTAGTATTCATTTTTTTCAGGCAGCTGATGGTGTATCACAAAGGAGAGATCATCCACATCAATTCCGCGGGCTGAGACATCGGTCGTAATCAGAAGACGCACACGGCCTTTTTTGAACATGCGCATAAATTTATCGCGCTCGGACTGCATCAGATCACCGTGCAGCACCACATTGGAAAAGCCGTGCGGTTTGAGCGTTTCACCGAAATCGATCGTATCCTGACGCGTGCGGCAGAATATGATGCCCTGCTGTTCTCCGCGCTCTTGCAGGAAATCGACAATGCGCTCCAGCTTTTCACCTTCAAGACAGCGCACGTACTGATGCCGAATATTCTTATTCACCACATTCTTTTTATCGATCTTCAGGAAGGGGCAATCCGCCGCCAGATGTTTATGAATCATCTTTTTAATGCCCGTCGGTATCGTGGCTGAAAACAGCCAAATATTGCGCTGACCGACCGTGAGTTTCAGCACCTGATCGATATCATCCCGAAAACCGAGTTTCAGCATTTCATCGGCTTCGTCGAGTACGACGGTTTTTACATTGGAAAGGTCGACCGCTTTGCGCCGCACCAGATCCATCAGCCGCCCGGGGGTTGCCACCAGCACCTGTGTCGGGCGTTTCAGCGCCTCGATCTGCAGATCAATCTTGTCGCCTCCGCATGCGACATACGAAAAAATACGGTCCGTATATTTCGTAAAGCGGAAGAGCTGTTTCTGCACCTGTTTGGCCAGCTCGCGCGTCGGGGCCAGCACAACCGACTGAATCGCCGGATTTTTTGCATCCATAGCCGCCAACAGCGGGAGACCAAATGCCGCAGTTTTGCCGGTGCCGGTCTGGGCCTGCCCGATAAAATCGGTCGTCTGCCCGAGCAGCATTGCAATGGTTTTTTCCTGAATTTCAGTCGGGGTCTGAATGCCAAGTTCTTCCAATCCCTGGATATAATCGTCGGCGATGCCCAGCTGTTTAAATGATTTCATAACGGTATGTCCTGTATTGCGTTAAATTCGGAATCGGGGAACCTGAGGGCAAGCGGCACACGAATCCAGCTAATTTTTCCAAAAAGCCTTACGCCGTTTCGCTCTTCTGCATAAACGCCCGAACCAGCCGCAGGTCAGCATACGAGACTTTCTTGCCCGACGCTTCAATAATCGACCGCATCGATGCCCCCGATAGACGGGTGAATAGCTCTTCGCAAAGCATGCGTTTTTCAGAATCGATCAGGCGGTCAATATCCAAACCACTGCCCTGCCCCGCTTCGAGCAGTTTTTCAATATGCTGGCTCACCGTTCCCTCGGAAAGATCCCGCACGGCGGCAATCGCCTCCATGGATAATCCCTGCTCCGCCATTTTCAACGTTTCGAACACCGTCTTGCCTGTCTTCGATTTCATGGTCTTTTTAACTTTAATCGGAATCCGCAATAACGCCCGTTTTTCAACTTCCCCGGGATGCATATGTTTGAACATTTCGATGATCGTCATAAACGTGTCGCCATACTTCGCCAGCTTGGCGGCCCCCACACCCGAAATACCCGACATCTGCTCGGCCGTATCCGGAAAATAGAGCGCCATTTCGCGCAGGGTACGGTCGGAAAAAATGACAAATGGCGGAACACCTTCTTCCTGCGCCAGTCGTTGCCGTTCGGCACGCAATTGGTCGAAGAGTTTTTGTGAGTAGTCGGAGGTAATTCGATCGGCGGATTTCCTTTTACCGGCTTTCTGACGAATCACTTCAAAGGTCTTTTTACCAAACAGAATCTGTTTTCCTTTTGGAGTGATTTCCAATGCCGAAAACTGCTCGGCATTCTGAATGATGCACTCCTGTGCCAGCAGATCATCGATCACGCGCCGCCAATATTTTTTATCCTGATCCTTCCCCGCGCCGTAGGTCTTCAGCTGATCGTGCCCCATCTGCCGTATCTTTGCGGTATTGGCTCCAACGACAATATCGGCAATATGCACCGCCCCGAATTTCTGACCCGACCGATGAATGGCCGACATGATTTTCTGTGCCGGCACGGTCGCATCCGACCGTTCCACATCGCCCACACAGATATCGCAGGTTTCGCAGTTTTCCTTTTGATACGTTTCACCGAAATATCCGAGGATCGATTTCCGTCGGCAGACATTCGCCTCCGCAAACTGAACCATCTGATACAGCTGCTGTTCCGCAATTTTACGTTCGTTTAAATCGTCGGTCTGCTCGATGAAATAGCGGATGCGGACAATGTCGCCGCGGCTGAAATAGAGCTGACAGCGGGCGGGCTCGCCATCGCGACCCGCGCGTCCGGTTTCCTGATAGTAACCTTCCATATTTTTCGGCAGGTCGCCGTGCAGCACAAAGCGCACATTCGATTTATCGATCCCCATCCCGAAGGCAATCGTTGCCACCACCACCTGCACTTCATCGCGGTTAAACTGTTCCTGATTCTTTTTACGCTGCACCGGCGTGAGCCCGGCGTGATAGGCCAGCGCCGAAATTCCCTGACTCTGCAGAAAGTCCGCCGTCGACTCCACACTCTTGCGGGTCGTGCGGTAAATGATGCCGGACTGATCTTTGTGCTCATGCAGGAATTCCAGCAATTGGAGATCGAGATCTTCTTTTGGCAGTACCTGATAAAACAAATTCGGTCGATCGAACGATGCACGCGTCAGATGCGGGTTTCGCAATCCGAGCTTCGAAATAATGTCTTCCGAAACCTTATGCGTGGCCGTGGCCGTAAAGGCGGCAATTCCAGCCTTTGGAAAATGAGGAACAATATTGGCCAGCGAAAGATAGTCCGGGCGGAAGTCGTGTCCCCATTCCGAAATACAGTGCGCTTCATCAATCGCAAAAAACGAAACATTCGCCTGCTTGAGCGTCGCGATAAAATCGGGCATCGCGAAGCGCTCCGGCGAAACATAGAGCAGATTCAGCTGATAATTTTCCAAAGCCTGGAAAACACGCGCGCGGTCTTTCGGTGAAAGTGTGCTGTTCAGAAATTCGGCATCCAGACCGTTCGCTTTGGCTGCATCCACCTGATCCTTCATCAGCGAAATCAGTGGACTGATCACCACACAAAGCCCTTCCATCAAATGAGCAGGAAGCTGATAGCAGAGCGATTTTCCGCCGCCCGTCGGCATCACCGCAAAAACATCGCGTTGATCCAGAATGGCCGAAACAATCTCTTCCTGGTTCGAACGAAACGATTGAAACCCGAAAATTCGTTGAAGCGCCTCATGCTTCGATTCGCTCATTCCCACACCGCCTTTACCTTCGGATACCTTGGAATAATCCGGTCTTTAGTTAAAATGGGCATGCCATGCTCCAGCGCCGTTGCAATAATGATCCGGTCAAACGGATCACGGTGGATTGGCGGGAGCTGGGCAGAATAAAAAGCGATCTCCACATCCACCGGTACCTCGTTGATTTCCAGTCTCTTCAGGTTTTTGAATATAAAATCTTTGCTGGAACCATAAGTATTAATTCGATCAGCATTGGCCAGCAAGCCGATTTCAGTCACCGTGATCGACGAGATAAAGAGTCTACCCGACTCTTCCTGAATCATCTTTAATACTCTGTCGGATAGCAGGCTCCGATCCGATGCCAGCCATATGAATGTGTGAGTATCGAGGAGAAGCATCAGCGATATTCCTCTGGCCATAAATCCTCAGTAGATTCCAGCGGATCGCAGAGATAAACGCCCTTCCCATCATATTCCGGTAGTGGATCAGGCAACTTCTTTTTTTTCTCCGGCGTCTTATGCACCACAATATCCACCACCGGCTTGTTGTTTTTGCAGATGGTATAGGGCTCTCCGGTTTCCTGAACCTGTTTTATCAGCTCCGACAGATGCGTCTTGGCTTCATAAATATTGACCTTCTTCTTCATCTCCAACCTCTGGAAGAAACGTAGTTGGTCAAGTTGGTCAAGTCAACGGTGATTCGTAATTCGTAATTCGTAATTCGTAATTCGTAAAATTTTGCGTCTGGGAGAACCCCGTCCAATAGGAATTACGTTTTACTGGTTACGGATTAGTCCCATTCTTCAGTTCTGCGATGCGCTCCATGATCAGCGCAGCGTGCGCATCATACGCTTCGCGCCCTGTACCAAGCGCCTGGAAATCTTCCTGTGTGATCGGCTTTCCATACGTAATGGTGACTTTGGTCGGCTTTATAAACTTTGTCCCCTTGGCATGCGCTGCGTAGGAGCCATCAATATAGGCAGGAACCACAATACATTTCGATTTTTCAATAATAAATCCAACGCCGCCTTTGGCTTCCTGCAGTTCACCGTCTTCCGTACGGGTGCCTTCCGGGAACATGGAGACCACTTTCCCTTCTTTCAGCATTTTAATCGTCACGGTCAGCGCCCGCCGATCGCCCGTACCCCGTGCCACCGGAATGCAGCCGACTGAATCCATCCACCACTTTCCAAATCCGGGTTTCCAGAGTGTATTGCGCGCCATAAAATGAACCGGCCGCTTTCGGTATCCAACCCCCACAACAGGCGGATCAATATAGCTGGCATGATTCGAAGCAATCATCACCCCGCCTTCATCCGGAATATTTTCTGCTCCGCGAATTCGCAATCGGTGCCAAACCAGCAGATAAAGTTTAAACATCCGCGTTGACCAGCGGTAAACAGGACTGTCTTTCATACGTTCAGTTTTAACAAGCGCTGTTGTTGTCATCCGTCGGCCCTCACTTTATCCACTACAGTTTGAATTACTTCTTCCAGCGTCATCGATGTGCTGTCGATCACCTGCGCCCCCGGTGCCACCGTCAGCGGATCGGCTTTACGGGTGGAGTCGATCTGATCGCGCTTTTTCAGGCTCTCCATCACTTCTTCCGCTTTTTCACTTTCGCCGGCATCCACCAGTTCACGATAGCGGCGCATGGCACGCTCTTTCGGATCGGCATCGAGATAAAATTTATACGGTGAATCCGGGAAAACCACGGTTCCAATATCGCGGCCTTCCATCACCAGCGAACCGAAGTTTTCCAATGATTGGAGGCTTTCCACCACAAACTTCCGAACCTCCGGAATAACCGCCACATAAGCTACATTTTCACGAACCTCTTTTTCGCGCAACTCCTGCACCGGCACATCGCCATCGACTGAAAACGTCGAAGCCCCGTCCTGCACAAAAAAATCCCATTCCGCATTCAACATACATTCAATGACCGCCGCTGCATCTTTTGTGTCCACTCCTTTACGAAGGGCCTGCCACGTTACTCCGCGATACAAAGCCCCCGAGTCCACATACATAATGCCCAGTTCCGCAGCAACTCCTTTTGATACCGTCGATTTCCCCGAAGCCGAAGGCCCGTCAATTGCAATGGTCTTGCTCATACTCTCTCCTAAAAAATTAAAACACTCGCTTCGCTAAAGGCATGAAGCACTCAAAGACTCCTCTTTCTTCGTGCCCTCAGTGCCTTTGTGTTAATTACTATTCAACGTGTCCGCCGAGCTGTTCCATGTGCTGCCAGAATTCGGGATACGACGTATCCACACAGCCGACTTTATCAATCGTGATTGGCCCGGTCGCAAACGTATTCAGTATGGCGATGGACATCGCAATGCGGTGATCGCCATGACTGTCGATTACAGCATCCGGCGTTTTCAACACCGTCGGCCCCGTCACAATCATGCCATCTTCTTTTTCTTCCACATCGACGCCGAACAGCGTCAGGTTTTTCACCATCTCCGCAATTCGATCCGATTCTTTTACGCGCAGTTCTGCGGCATCGCGAATATCCGTCTGTCCATTGGCCAATGCACCGGCCACCGCAAGAATCGGCAGTTCATCGATCAAATTTGGAATTTCATCGCCCTCAATAACCGTACCGATCAGCTGCGCACCGCGTACTTTAATATTTCCGATTGGGTCACCCTTTGCTTCCGTAACCGTCACCACAATGTCGGCACCCATACGTTTCAGAACATCGAGCAGCGCAGTACGCCGCGGATTCAGGCCGACGTTTTCAATCACCAGTTCTGCACCGGGTCGTGCCGCAATGGCCACAATCCAGAAAGAGGCGGAGGAAAAATCACCTGGCACCACGAAATCACGCGCTTTGTATCGAGGCCCTTTTGTGCCGAAACCTTCAATTGAAATTTCCAATCCATTGATTGTGATTGGAAGTTCCAATGCCTGGAACAATTTTTCGGTGTGGTCGCGTGTCGGGCGCGGTTCCACCACGGTTGTTTTTCCATCGGCAAAAAGTCCGGCCAGCAGCACACAGGATTTAACCTGCGCAGAAGCCATTGGCAGCAGGTAGCCGATTCCCTTCAGATTACCGCCGGCAATCATCATCGGCAGCGTTCCGCGTTTACCGGCGAGTCCAATGCTGGCCCCCATCAACTCCAGTGGGTGGCGTATGCGCCCCATCGGACGTGAAGACAGCGACTCATCACCAGTCATAACGGCTTCAATACCACACCCCGCCACGATACCGGCCAATAATCGCGTACCCGTACCCGAATTGCCCATGTCCAGCGCTTCGTCCGGTTGCAGCAGCTTGCCGGCTACGCCGGTAATATAAAGGGCGTCCTCCTTAAACTCAGCTTTGGCGCCCATCTGCTCCATTGCGGAAAGTGTGCTGCGCGCATCTTCGCCATTCAGATAACCCGTCACTTTGGACGTGCCTTCCGCCAGCGAAGCCAACATGGCCACACGCTGTGAAATACTTTTGTCGCCAGGAACTTTCACAGACCCGCTCAGTTTTGCCGGAAATACTTTTTTACTGCTCATTTTTTGTAAACACTCGCTTCGCTTAAGACACGAAGATCACAAAGCAGAAATTTTCTTCGTGTCTTTTGAGCCTTTGTATTGAATCTATTTTTTCAGGAATTTGTTTAGTTTTAAAATTTCATTTCGATCATCGGCCGCATCTTCGAGCCATTTGCGGATATCGTCGCCATTTCCACTGCGCAGGATCTGAATAAGCCCCTGCAGCTCTTCATGAAAACGGTCCAGTTCAGCTTCCAGTGCGGAGCGGTTTGTATCGATGATATCGACCCACATATCGGCCGACCCGGAGGCAACGCGGGTTGTATCCTTAAAACCGGTTCCGCAGAAGCCGGCTTTTTTTGATGGATCGCCGTTAGCCACCGAACGCGCAAGTGCCGCGGCGACCATATGCGGCAGGTGGCTGGTTGAAGCCAACATGGCATCGTGCTGATCCGGCGACATTTCAACCACTTCCGATCCCGCCGCCTTCCATAGGTTGGAAACCAGTAGCTCCGCCGTTTCTGACGTCTCATTTGATGGACACACAATGGTTAAACGTCCTTCATAAAGGTCAGGATTCCCGGCATCCAGTCCTGTTTTTTCCGAACCGGCAATCGGATGCGATCCCACAAAACAAGCTTCCGATGATTTGAAAATCGGTTCCAGGGTCTTCAGCAATTCAGACTTCGTGCTGCCAACATCCGTCACTACTGCTCCCGGTTTTAGAGCGCCGATAATTTCTTCGGCCAGTTGAGCAATCGACCAGATCGGAACACAGACCACAACAATGTCCGCATTTCGAACCGCAGCCTGCGGCTCCGCATAAACCGCATCCACCACCCCGTTTTCCAAGGCCAGAAAGCGGGTTTCCTCCCGCCGGGCATAGCCGACGATTTCGCCGCCGAACCCGCGCTTTTTCAGACCGAGCGCCAACGATGCGCCCATCAGGCCGAGTCCTAAAATGGCAATATTATTTGATTGTTCCATAATCGTTCCAATGGTTGGAAAAGGTCGACTATTCTCCAAGGATTGGAAATTAATTCAACTCTAAAGCCCCGCAGCGTCAACCCCGACTCAAATTATATAGAACCTTTTTAGTTCCATTTTAATTTGACTTCCACTCCATCCCTTTCATTATAGGCGCAGTTTAAACAACGTATTGGAGGTTTATTATGTCATACGAATTACCCGCATTGCCCTATGCATATGATGCATTGGAGCCCTACATCGACGCCCGCACCATGGAGATCCATCACACCAAGCACCATCAGGCCTACGTAAACAACGTAAATGCCGCACTGGAAGGAACCGCTTTGGCCGATCTCTCTATAAGCGAACTTTGCACCCGCCTCGATGAAGTCCCCGAAGATAAGCGTACTGCTGTGCGGAATAACGGCGGAGGCCATGCCAACCATTCCTTCTTCTGGGAAATCATGAGTCCGAATGGCGGAGAACCAAGTGGCGACTTGCTTGCAGCCCTGAATGATTCCTTCGGAAGTATTGATGGCTTTAAGGATGCATTCAGTAAAGCAGCCGCAACACGCTTCGGCTCCGGCTGGGCCTGGCTCTGCAAACACGATGGCGGAAAGCTTAGCGTCTGTTCCACCCCGAATCAGGACAATCCGCTAATGAAAGATGTGCCGTGCGATGGACTCCCGATCCTCGGGCTGGATGTCTGGGAACACGCCTACTACCTGCACTACCAAAACCGGCGCCCGGATTACATCAATGCGTTCTTCAACGTAGTGAACTGGAATAAAGTCAGCGAAATGTATGCATAAGCATAACGATTGAATCACATACTGAAAGACGGCGAGCCTATCAGCTCGCCGTTTTTTTTTAATTCCCAATGCTATTTGACGTTGATGATGATGTTGTCAAACCGCCACCATTCTTTAGATTTTGCGGTTTGCTTTACTTCAACCATCAACATGAGATAGGTCTGCGCTGTGCCGGAAGGAACAATCAGCTCGGGCAGGGAAACCTTTTTAAATTCCTCGGATGGAACTGTAATAACTTTTTCAACTTCCTGAAGAATTTTCCCCGTCGCATCCAGACAGACCACGGTCGCTTTGGCGGTCGAACTTTGCGATTTGACTTTACCGGCAATATCCAGATCTACCTGCACAATCCAACCCGGCTCCGCACTGCTGATCGCCTTCGCGCAGGCTTTCAAACCGGCCGGCTCCTTTTTAGCAATGGAACACATCGCGGATTTACTTCCGTCCGAACCAGCCTTTGAATACACCGACCAGCCGGCCCCCTGGGCATTCCATCCCGTGAAATCGCCGCTCTCAAAGCTGCTTTTTGTCTGCTCTGAATACACCGGTGCAACACTCATCCCCATAAGGGCGAGCACCACTAATTTCTTATATAAACTGTTTAAAATCACGGCAATTCAAATAAACCTACGCTTCAAGATATAACACCCGCCCAACATAAGCAGTCTATATGCCATAAATCATAATTCTAATCTGGGTACTGTTTATTTTTCTCATGACCCCGCGACTGTAAAAACGCTCAAAAGGATCAGGATTCACTAAGACGCTTTGCCTCTTTATCAACATGAAACAGTTCGTGCGATTCCTTCAGAATACCTGGAATACGGTCTGCGAACCGGCTTTTTTCTAGGCAGGACCAGTCATAGGAATCGACATCCACCGCCTGCTTCCCGGGAAACCAATGCTCCGCATTCCCCAGCAGATTATACCGCATCTTTGCAAACTCAGTCATATCCAGACCCTTATTAAAGGTCCAGAGGCGCAGCACTTCGCGCACATTAATCTCGCCGGGCGCATCGGCATAGAACGGCAATCCCTCATACCAATGCTTCATCCAATCCGCGCCGAGATCCTTTTCCAATGATTGGGAAATCCGTTGTTCAATTTTTCCAACCATTGGAGAGTTCCAATGGTTGGAAACCGCATCGACATGCTCATCGAAATCCGAAGGACGGGCCGCGCCGATGCTCAGTGTATGCACTTCCGGTCGCGCCAGACAGTATAAGGCGTTCCACTGCATTGGCGTCAGCGGATCGCAAAGGGCCGACATTTTCTGAGTCGGTTGATACAGCATGCCGCCCTTATCGTTCGGGCTGATAATGAAGACGCCCATATCCATTTTATTCGCCGCTTCAACCATCGACCAATGCAGCTGGTCATAGATATAGTACCAGTGCAGATTCACATAATCGAACTCACCGGTTTCGCAGGCGGGAATCACCGTTTCAGGCCCCGCGTGGGTGGAGAATCCGCAGAATCGGACACGGCCTTCTTTCTGCAACTGGCTAATGGCATCAATACACCCGCCCTTTCGTGTCACCGTTTCAATGTGCTCCGGCAGGTTGATCCCGTGAATGGATAAAAAGTCTACATGATCGACCTTGAGATAGTTCATCGAGGTTTCAAATACCTCAAGAAACTCCTTCGCGGTTTCTTTCACGCCGATCTTGGTCTGTAGCATATATTTATCGCGGTCGATGCTCGGCAGCACCATGCCCAACTGCATTTCAGACGGGCCATATCCGCGCGCTGTTTCAATATGATTGATCCCCAACTCCAACGCACGATGCACCGTGGCCTCCAGATTTGCCTGCCCTTCCGGATCAATTTTTTCCGGCTCCAGATCATCCCAGCCCTGCTGATAGCGCATGCCACCGCAGGTCAGCACCGGCATCTGCACTTCCGTTCTTCCAAATCGTTTTGTTGGTATTTTCATAAATGACCTCTGCAATTAAATTCATTACAGAATAATTAGGACAGAATGATTCTCTGCACGGGGAAATTATTCTGTCCTAATTATTCTGTTTAAATTTCCTTAGCCTTGCCTATCAAGTTCTGAGCGGATCAGTTCCGCTGTCTTGGTTCCAATGCCAGGCGCTTCGGCAATCTCTTCCACCGTAGCGCGGCCCAGACGGGCAATCGAGCCAAAGTGTTTCAAAAGCAGTTCCTTTTTGGCAGTTCCAATGCCTGGAATTTCATCCAGCCGGGATTCCATAATGCGTTGACGCCGCAGCTCCCGATGATAGGTAATGGCAAATCGATGCGCTTCATCGCGCAGGCGGGTCACCACCGTCAGCCCGGCGGAATGACGCGGCAGGATCAGATTCCCCGCGTTCTCCGTGTAGTCCCACACAATCTCTTCATAGCGCTTCGCCAACCCGACAATGGGCAGATCATCGAGGCCGAGCTGTACCAGCTCTGCCTTAGCGGCCCGCAGCTGGGTGATCCCGCCGTCGACCATCACCAGATCGGGCATCGCTTTATTCTCGCGCTGCAGGCGCGAATAGCGCCGGCGAACCACCTCGGCCATCGATCGCGGGTCATCCGCCCCTTCGACTGTTTTAATACGAAACCGGCGATAGCGGTTCGGATACGGAACGCCATCGACGGAGCACACCATACTGGCCACCGAATTTGTGCCGGAAATGTTTGAAATATCAAAGCACTCGATCACCCGTGGTTCCTGAGAGAGCTTCAGCTGCTTCTGCAATTCCTTCAAACCGAGCCGAGCCTCATCCTGTTTCATCTTCGGGGTTTTTCGGACTTTGGCCTTTTCCTTCACCGCATTGTTCAGATGCAACAACATATCCCGCAACGCCGCCGCTTCTTCAAACCGCAGCTCCGCCGCCATACGCTCCATTTCAGCCCGCAGCGCCTTCAGCATCTGCATCCGCTCGCCCCGCAGAAAGGCACAGGCTTCCTCCACCCGCTCGCGATATTCCTCCGGCGTAACCTTGCCAATGCAGGGTGCCGCGCAGTTCGCAATGATATCGTCGTTGCAGTGCTTATAGGTTTCCTCATCGGGCTCGCGCGGTCGACACCGCCGCAGGCCGAAGTGCCGCTCCAGAAACTCCACCGTCACCTTGGCAGCCATGCCGGAAGTATAGGGCCCGAAATAAGCCGCCCCGTCCTTTTTACGAATCCGACATTTTCCAATGGTTGGAAATGGATGCTGCACATCCACCCGGATCATCTGAAAGCGTTTATCATCTTTCCACAGCGTATTGTAGTGCGGACGATATTCTTTGATCAGCTTGCCTTCGGTAAGAATGGCCTCCGCATCACTTTTCAGCACCACAAAATCAAAATCTTCAATCGAGCTGATCAGGCTCCGGATTTTCGGTTGAGCCGTGCGGTGGGTGTGCTTGCGAAAATAGCTCTGCACCCGCTTGCGCAGCGAGGCCGCTTTCCCGATATAAATAATCTTCCCGTCGCGATCCCGCATGAGATAGCACCCCGGCTGATCCGGCAGAGTTTTTAATTTATCTTTAATGGCTTTCGAAAATTCCATGGCGCAGAATATAGCAACGAACAATGAATGGGTAAAACACTTCAATTCATGGAACGATGACCGTATAACTCAACCGTGCAAATTCACCTCTCCATCAAAACAATCCGCAGAATGCTCCTAGGGCTCGCGCTGGCGGCTGTCATTTCCATTCCAGTTTCCAACCATTGGATCCGGCGCGACAGCCAACATACGGTCTATACCGATGCCGGTCGCATTCCGCCCCGCAATGTCGGGCTCGTGCTCGGCTGCGCAAAAAATATCTATTTCTACCACCGCATCGATGCCGCCGCCACCCTCTACAAAGCGAATAAAATTAAATATATTCTTGTGAGTGGCGACAATCACACCGCGACGTATGATGAAACTACCGCCATGAAAGCAGCCCTGATTCAACGGGGCGTTCCGGCCAACCGGATCATCTGCGACTACGCCGGCTTCAGCACCATCGATTCCATCATCCGCGCCAGGAAAGTTTTCGGACAAAGCCGCATCACCATCATTTCGCAGGAGTTCCATGTCCAACGTGCCCTGTTCATTGCTAAGCGCAAACACATTGATGCCATCGGCTATTGCGCACTCGACGTTGAAACATCCATCGGCGCCCGCACCCAGCTTCGGGAAGCCTTCGCCCGCGTTAAAACCGTGCTCGACCTCTACCTGCTGCATCGGCGGCCGCGCTTTCTCGGCAAACCGGTTCTCATCGGCACACAAAACCAATCGTCTCCCAGCCCTTCCTGATTGTTCGTATCGTGAAGTAATAACGAAAAATCAGAACAGCAGAACAAAGGGGCGGATTTGACGACAGTGTCTCAATGCTACGATGGAGATCACTTGGGGCTCGGCGAACAAAAAATCAACAGGGTGATCAGCAGCCGCAAAAGCTATTCCAAACTGTCGCGCACGCTTTCGGCGAACATGGGTATACGCCAAGGCTACGGCGGCACAAGTGGGTAACGCGTGGCTCAGATTAGCCTGAAGGACCAATGGTCTCGAATGCACTACCCGGCTTAACCGTCGGACGGTGCCTTACGAACCGCCGGATGCGGACCCGCATGTCCGGTCGAAGGCCTTAAGGACCTTCAATTGTGGGGAGGAGGAGTTAGTCACTCCTCTTTACCCGATTTGGAAATTTTTCTTTTTTTTAGGAGGTGTATTCCCCAGATGCCTAAAGGAAGTGACCATCCCAATATTATCAAATTTACGATTTGGATTATTGTGCCAGTGCGACCAAGTGCCTTTTTCTTTAAATTTATAACGGATGGGATTCCCATCAGCAGTAAGTGAATTAGTCCTATTGTGCAGACGAAAATCACAAACGGAATAGCATCTGGTTCTACAATCTGGAAGTAAGGGATTCTGTTGATACAGGTGAATGCTATCATGAAAAATAGAATTGCAGAGAATGCTAGAACCAGTGATGTGTATATGAGTTCTTGTTTATTCATTTTCAATATGTTGCCAGACCCTATGGCTGAAGTTGATTCCGCCGCGGCCGTTGTCTTGTTAAAAATATGGCGTACCCGCGAACGAGTCGCGGGCGGTTCCGCTGTAACTCGGATCCATTAACAACCTAAGCCATAAGGAACACGCCATGAAGAGATGTACCGTAGGAATTGATGCACATAAAGAGTCAAATGGTTTCGCAACTGCTTTTAACGATATCAAGCCATCGACTATGGATAGAAAGGTCTCCGCCGATCTGAACCGAACGGTTGATGAGATTCGGAAAATTCAACCGAAACGAAGCGCAGAAAATTTTCGATGGAAATAACGACGAAGGAGTGGTTCACAAGTACGATCTGAAAAAAGAGGATTCCGCTAGCAGTCTGTCGGAGTTAACACCCAGACACAGACCCAATTTTCTGCGGGCCTGCCAATTATCCGGCGGCAACCGGTTTGTGAAACGAAAAAGG
>JAROBA010000054.1 GCA_029432815.1 Pontiellaceae bacterium B1224
ACAGCCGTCCCTACCCACTCCACAGCTTGGAACACACGAAAACCGGGCGATTTATCTGCTGTTTAACGGCATCCTCGGCGACCGTCGTCCGCAGGGCGGGAATATTCTCACCAAAGCCATTCTGGATGATCTTCCGAAACACAACGGCCCGAAAACCATCTACGCCGCCGCCACGCGCCTCGGCCCCGAAACCCTCCGGCGCGAAAACATACTTTTTAAACAAACGCCGTATGCAATCGAGGTTTAGGAACCGCAAATGAACACGAATGGATGCAAAGCAAATGCAGGACAGGCTGGAAGCCTGTCCTTCGTTGCCTTAACTTGGTGTAGACCGGAGTTATGAATATGAGCGAACAATCATCCGTAAACCCCATTGAACTGCTGAGCCGTCTGAACTGGACAGAGTGCGCAGAATTGGAGTTTAAGGCGGCGAAGGGCGGCCTTCCAAAGAGCCTTTGGGAAACCTATAGCGCGATGGCCAATACGGTCGGGGGCGTGATTCTTCTCGGCGTAAAGGATGACGGTACGATTGAGGGGGTCCCCGATGTTGATCGGTTGAAGCGCGACTTTTGGAACACGGTCAACAACCGGGGCAAGATTAGCCGGAATCTGCTGACGGATGCGGATGTGTCTGCGGTTGATGACGGCGGCAAAACCATTTTGGCCATCCGGGTTCCGGAAGCGACTCGATATCAACGCCCGGTGTTCATCGGGCAAAATCCGATGGGAGGTGCGTACCGCAGAAATCACGAGGGCGATTATATTTGTTCAGACTCTGAAGTGAGCCGGATGATGGCGGATGCTTCAGAACAACCGGCCGATTCAATAATTCTGGATCAGTTCGGAATGGAAGATATTGATGCGCCGAGTTTGATGCAGTATCGACAGCGGTTTGCATCGCATAAACCGACCCATCCATGGCTGAGTGAAGATGATAAGGGGCTTTTGACCAAGCTGGGGGGTTGGCGGAGGGATCGGACGACCCAGGCAGAAGGGCTTACCGTGGCCGGGCTGCTTATGTTTGGTCGGGAGGAATCGATTCGGGAGGCGATTCCAAGTTACCATGTGGATTATCGCGAAAAGTTGTCTGACGATCCCGCCGTTCGCTGGAGCGACCGCTTGACACTCGATGGCACATGGGCCGGAAACCTTTATCAATTTTATTTAAAAACCGCCCAACGACTTTTTTCCGACCTGAAACTTCCGTTCGAGTTGGATACAGACCTGTTCCGAAAAGGGGAGACATCGGTGCATGAGGCGATTCGCGAGGCACTGGTTAATGCGTTGATCCATGCCGACTATCGCGGTCAGGGGGGCGTGATTATCGAAAAGTATCGCGACTGCTTTGAATTTTCAAATCCCGGCGCACTGCTGGTTGGATTGGATCAGTTATTTCAGGGGAATGTGAGTGAGTGCCGCAATAAATCGCTGCAAACGATGTTTATGATGATCGGCGGGGCAGAGAAGGCCGGATCGGGCATTGACCGTATTCGCAAAGGTTGGGAGTCGCAACATTGGCGCTATCCGATGGTTCGGCTGCATATGGCTCCTGATCGGGTGGACTGGCGGCTGCCGATGGTCAGCCTTATTCCGGAAGAGTCGCTGAGTCATCTTCAGGATTTATTTGGAGCCAAAACAGTTTCAGCCCTGGGGAAAGAAGAAGTGCTGGCACTGGTAACCGCAGACACGGAAAAGAGTGTTGATAACCTGCGGATGCGGCAGATTACCGGAAACCATGCGTCTGATATCACACAGCTATTGCAGGGTTTGGTTGCCAGAAACCTGTTGGAGCAGGAAGGACAGGGCCGCTGGACAAAATATCGACTTCCAAGCTCCATACATAAGGACCCGAGCTCCGCACATAAGGACCCGAGCTCCGCACATAAGGAATCGAGCTCCATACATAAGGAATCGAGCTCCATACATAAGGAATCGAACTTCATACATAACGAATTCCTTCATTCTGGAATTTCAGAGTCAGATGTGGCTCTTTTAGAGCATATTGCGTCGAAGGTGAGGTGCAGTGGGCGTACTTCTCCCGGAGAAATGGAAAAAGTTATTATAGAGTTGTGTATGAAGCGCTATTTAACGCGAAGGCAGCTTTCCGCATTGCTGGGAAGAAATGCCGCAGGTCTGCTTTCCCGCTTTTTAACCCCGATGGTACGTCACCATGTGTTACAACTGAAATATCCTGATACACCAAATCGGGAAGATCAGGCGTACACAACCGCTGAAGCAGAGAAAACGGACTAACATGAGCACATTTACCCCCAAGAATTATCAGACGGCAGCACTCGCCAGCGTGGAGCTGTATTTCCGTGACTGCCAGCGGATGGGCCATGCGGATTATGCCTTTCAGGAGACGACGAAAGAACTGTGGGGGCGGAAATCGGACTTTACCCCGCTCACTGGTTTTTCAGAAGAGATGCCTTATTTCTGTCTGCGGGTTCCAACGGGCGGCGGTAAGACCTATCTGGCGGCGAAGAGCGTGGCATTGGTGAACAATCATCTGCTGCATAATGAATACAGCGTGATTCTCTGGTTGGTTCCTTCGAAGGCGATTCGCGACCAGACACTGGCCGGGCTGCGCAATATCGATCATCCCTACCATGCCGCGCTGCGCGAAGCCGGAGCGGTTACGGTGATCGATCTGGACGAGGCCAAAGCGCTAACTCGCTCCACCCTCGAAACCAGTACCGTCGTCATCGTGGCCACGCGTCAGGCTTTTCAGGTCGAGAATGAGGAAAATCGCAAGGTCTATGAAAGCAGCGGTGCGCTGATGCATCTCTTCGATAATCTGTCCGCCGAACAACGGGTGGACCTGCTGCCCGATCCCGAAGGCAAAACCGTCCCCTGCTCGCTGGCCAATGCGCTGCGGCTGCGGCGTCCGTTTGTGATTGTGGACGAAGCGCATAACAGCCGTACCGAACTGGCTTTTGACACGCTGGCCAAATTTAAACCGGCGGGCATTATGGAACTGACGGCCACGCCGGACATGATCAAAACCCCGAGCAACGTGCTGCATTCGGTTTCGGCTGTGGAATTAAAGTGCGAGGAAATGATTAAGCTTCCGATCCAATTGGAAACAGAATCGGATGAGCAAAAGTGTTTGGCGCTGGCGATGGATCAGCGCGAGCAGCTTCAGATCCTTGCGACGCGTGAGCAAGCAGAGGGAGCGCCCTATCTCCGCCCGCTGATTCTCATCCAGTCGGAGCCGAAGTCGAAAACAAAAGAGACCCGCCATGCGGAATGGGTGAAGCAGGAACTGATCGACAACCATAACGTTCCCGATAAAGAAATTGTGATTGCCACGGGCAGTGAGCGTGGACTTGAAACGCTGGAAGATGAATTTAAAGGCGGCATCTTTTCGGATCAATGCCCGGTGAAATATGTCATTACACAGAAAGCACTGGCCGAAGGCTGGGACTGCGCATTCGCCTATATTCTCGTGAGTATGGCTGGCGTGAGAAGTGCCACCGCCGTGGAGCAGTTGCTCGGGCGTATTCTGCGCCAGCCTCAAGCTCGTCAACGGGCAAACGAAGCGCTGAACCGCTCGTATGCCTATGTGGTCTCTAAAGATTTCGGTGAAACGGCGGAAACCTTGCGCGATTGTCTGGTGCAGGCCTCCGGCTTTAACCGACAGGAAGCGGTGGAGTTTGTTGCGGCCAAAAAGACGGAGCAGGCCAAACTCGACTTTAAGCGCGGCGGTGGACGGATTCAGTTTACGGCGGTCGAAGTCAAACTGCCGGAAGAGCTCGATGTATCCCGGGTTTCGAAGGAAACCAAACGCAAACTAAAGTGGAGCAAAAAAACAAAAACGCTAACCATTACCGCCCCGATGAGTTCGGCGGAAACGCTGGAAGTTCAGGCGGCGGCCGTGATGGATACCAGCCGGGAAGTCATTAGACAGGCCGGTGCCGCCAGCCGCAACGAAGCGGTACAGATCTTTCATACTCCGTCGGAACGTGGACTGGCCTTCTTTGTCCCGCAGATGGAAGTTTGTATTGATGGCGAGTTGCGACTCTTCGATGAACCGGAGGCAATTGACTATCCGTGGGAGCTCCCGCTTTATCAGGCAACGGTGACGGACGATCAGCTGAAAACACTCAACCTTTCGATGAAAGTTTCGGAGGGCGGGCTGATTGATGTGGATGAAGAAAAAGGCCGGGTACGCACCAGCTTCACACGCGAGTTGACCCACGATCTCGGACTTTCCTATCGACCCGAAAATTGGAATGAAGCCAAGCTGGCGGCCTGGTTCTGCCGACAGCTGCACGACCCGTCCATCACCCACGCCAGCAAACGAGCCTTTGTGGCCGAATGGCTTTCCAGTCTGCTACAGCAAGAGGGCATGGATCTGGCGGCCGTAAACCGGCAGAAGTTTATGCTCCGGAATATGATCGAATCCCGCGTGAAGGATTTACGCACGGAAGCGGTTAAAACAGCCTGCGGCGAATTTCTGTTCGGCGAAGGCAATGAAGAACGTATCCGCATTGGATCGGAATATCAGTTTGAGTTTCACCCGGATGCGTATGCGCCCGACCGCGATGACAAAGGGGAGTACGGCGACTATGACTTTCGGAAGCATTTCTATCCGCGGATGGGCGACTTTGATTCCAGCGAGGAGTATCAGTGTGCCTGCTGGCTCGACCGGCAGCCGAATATCGAATTCTGGGTCCGGAATCTGGTCCGTAAAAACGGGGCGTCTTTTTTCCTGCAAACCGCAACCAAGCGTTTCTTTCCAGACTTTGTCTGCAAGCTGACCGACGGCCGCATTCTTGTGGTGGAATACAAAGGGGCCGACCGATGGAAAAATGCAGAAGGCGACCGCCTGGTTGGAGAGCTCTGGGAGGAGCTCAGCGGCGGCACCTGCGCATTCGTTATGGTGAAAGAAAAACGCTGGGAAGATATCGAAGCGAAGTTCTGACCCCAAACCAGTACAGCCTGGACTCAGGGTAACATGCCCGTGGGCCCGGCTTCTCTTCCGAGGAATGCCGGACCCACGCCGCGCTGCGGCTGAGTTCCGGCGGTACTGACATACTCGCTCAGGGATAGTCCTGGCGGGTTGGGCGGACGACGATGTCGCTGATGTTGATGTGGGGCGGCAGGGATACGACGTGAGCGATGGTGTCGGCAATGTCGTCGCAGCTGGGCAAAGGTCCGAACTTTTCATGGAAGCTGTCGACCAGCTCGTCGGTATAGTTCGCGCCGGCCTGGAATCCGCTGATGACAATGCCCGGTTGCACCAATGAAACGCGCACGCCCTGCGGGCCGACATCGCGACGCAGGGCTTCCGCCAATGCATGGACCGCATATTTGGATGCACCGTAGACGGCACTGAAGGGTGAGATATGCCGACCGACCACGGAACCGATAATCACGATGTCTGCGGCCGATTGCGGAAATGCTGTCTTTTGGGTTTCGACCATGCGCTGTGCTGCTTTCTGAATCAGATAAGCCGTGCCGTTTACGTTGATGTTCATTAATTCCTGGAACTGCTCCAAGTCGGCGTCTTTGACGGAACCGCCCAGTCCCCGGCCTGCATTGGCGACCACGATATCGGCCTCGTGACCGAATTGTTTAACCGCGCGTTCAAAAAGTTGTTCCAGCAGTTCCGGATCCGTGGCATCGCCCGCCACGCCGCAGAAATTGGCACCGAGCTCCTGTTCAAGGGATGTCAGCTTTTCAGCGGTTCGGCCGCATCCAACCACCTGCAGACCATCCGCCACAAAATTGCGCACGGTTGCTTCGCCGATTCCGGAGGTGGCTCCGGTTACAATTGCAATACGTTTTCTGTTTTCGCTCATCATTGTCCGTCCTTTGTTTCGAGATATAAAAATAGAACCACGGATTCACGCCGATGTACATGGATTACCCATGGGCTTTGTAAAAGGATCATCACTTTGCTGAATCAGGAGCTTTCGCTCTTTAAGTGCAAGTATGAAAACTTAACAATATATATTCAAACACTAAGGCACGAAGAGCACCAAGCAACCGGCCTAATTCTTAGCGTACTTTGTGTCTTTGTGTTCAAAAGCCCTCCTGCAGGAGATTTCGTTTCGTAGGATTATGCAATGGGGTCGGAGCAGTAGTCGCGGCGCTGGCAGGTGTCGCACTGGGCACCCATCCATATTTCGTCGAATTGCTCCATGACGCCGTCGATCATTTCCCGCTCGTCGGAAACAATGCCTGATTCAAAGTTCCGACGGTTGGAACTTTTTGCGCCCATACCGGCTCCGGTCAGATTGGCGCTGCCGAGATAAACCATGCGCCCATCGACGACGATGGTTTTGATGTGCACGCGCGGGCAGATGATACGTTCCATACCGGCCAGCAGGTTCGGATAGAGATCGTAGTCTTTCCGGAAATTTGGACCGGGCTCTTTGGCGTGCAGCAGGCGGATCTCGACCCCGGTATCCACGAGATCGGCCAGCACCCCGAGAAAGGGCCGGAAATTACCGTGACTTTTAACATGCAGGTCTTTGATGTCGGCCGTGGCAATCCAGACAAACTCGCGGGCATCGGGCACCATTTCCTGAATAACCCGTTCGTAGATTTCTTGATTTTTAATAAACTGAATCATGAAGCAACCTATTCCGCCATCACATACAGCTTGAGGTCTTTTGATTCAGACTCGCCGGGGAACGGCTCCGTTTTTACGCGAATGACGGAGCGCACGTTCTTTCCGGCAACCGGCCGGGGCACCCGTATTTCATATTCGAAGCCGGCGCGGACCACCTTTAATTCAGCGGTTATACTTTCATTGGATGAAACAACGGATGTCAGCTGGATCGGAAACGCATTTGGATTCGTGAGTATGGCTGTTTTTTCAGGCACCGGGTTGTCTGCCGTCCACTTCATCAGTTTCGGCACCACGTTATAGCTCGTTGGAATATCTGTTTTGATCGAGAGGCGGACTTCATTGCCATCGTCAGTTTTCACCAACACCTTTTTTTCCTGCGGGCCATGGCGACCGCGCAGATCAAAAACGATGGGCAGCACACATTGCTCGCCGGGGTCGATGGTTTTTTTTGCGATCTTCGGAACAAGGCAACCGCACCTCATCTCAATCTTTGAAATGGTGACGGGGGTTTCGCCGACATTGGAACCGTGAAATTCCGCCACAGCCGTCAACTGCGTTGGATGCACCTTTAGATGCTGTGTCTGCTGCTCCCATTTGAGGGCGGCGGTGGCACTCATCGAAAGCAATAGAATGGTGATTAAAAGTTTCATTCGAAGCAATCTATCCAATGAGCGAATCAATGACACACATATCTATGCCATCAGCTCTTTCAGATGAAAGCCCACCATGCAGACATCATCGGAGAACTGCTGTTCGGCAGAAAAAGCCAACGCATCGTCTTCCAGACCTTGGAAAATTTCTTTCAGCGATTCGCCGACAAAACTGTGCGCGGAATCGAGCAGCCGCTTCAGCCCGTAGGCATCATCGGCGTTGTTTCTTAAACTGGAGAGCCCGTCGGTGAAAAGCACCACAGCATCGCCGGGTTTAATCATAAATTCTGCGGTTTCGTAGCGTACATCCGCCTGTACCCCGAGCAGAGGACCGCTGAAGGTTTCGACAGAACCTAGCCATTGCGCACCTGATCCGTCTTGAAAATGGATGGGCAGGGCCTGGTGCGCACTGGCTAACCGGAGCCGGCCGGTTTGCACATTGATCACCATATAGCAGGCTGATGTATGAACCAGCGCGTCATCTTTGCTGAAAAGAGGAAACAGCAGCTTATTCATTCGGCTTAAATAAGCCCCCGGATCTCCGGCCAATTCCACCAGCTCCTGCATCACACCACGGACGAGCGCGGTTCCCAGTGCAGCGCGAACGCCGACCCCGTGGATATCGCACAGGAATATTCCGGCCTCCGTTTCCGAGATGCGCTGGATGGCGCAGTAGTCGCCGCTGACCTGATGCTTCAGAATGAACCGATGCTTAAAATCGATGCATTTCTCATCCGGTTGCGCCCCTTCCGGAAAAACCGGATAGGATGCAGAAAAGAAACTCTTCTGAAGCTTTCCGGCCATACGGACATCGTTTTCCATCTCATCTTTAATGGCGGCTATTTCATCGGAAAATTTACGGACTTTCAGTTCCGTCAGTTTTTTATCGGTAATGTTGCGCGAAATCCCGAACGTGCCGATGAGGTTTCCTTCTGGATCGCGCAGGGGCATTTTGGTGGTGGATGCCCAGGTCTCCGTGCCATCGAGCCGGGTCTCTTTTTCTTCGATGCCGTAAATGGGCTCACCGGTACGAAGAATCTGCTGCTCGTCTTCATAGGCTTTCCGTGCGTGATCTTCCATGAATACATCAAAATCTGTTTTGCCCAGTGCATCCGCAGCGGAGGTCCATCCATGCTTTTTAACACAGGCGTCGTTCACCATGATGAACCGGGACTCGAGATCTTTGAAGAAGATGACATCGGCATTGTTCACCATCAAATTATCAAGCAGATAGGTATATTCTGTTTCGTTCAGCGGCATTCGGAATTTCCTCTCAGTATAGTCATACAGCCCTGCGGCGGAACCCCACCATGCAGATATCATCATCGAACTGACCTTCTTCTGCAAATTGACGGACTTCGTTGATCAAGTTGGGAAAGAGGTCGGCCAGTTCGCAACCGGCATAATGCATGGCGGTTTTAAGCAGGCGCTCTTCACCGAACTCTTGATCGTCAGCCCCCAGCACTTCGTACAGCCCGTCGGTATACATCACTACGGCATCGCCCGTTTCAATCTGCCGTTCCAAGGTTTGGAACTCGGCCCCTGCCGCAATCGCCAATGCCGGACCGCGCAGGTCTGAATCGTCCATCAACCAGCAGGTGCTGTTTTCCAATGCCTGGAAATGAAGCGGAACAGGATGTCCGGCATTCGCAAACTTCAGCAGCCCGGAGTCGGTATCCAGCACCATGTAGCAGGCGGTGGCATAGAGAAAAATATCTTCCTGCTGGAGAATCGGAAGCAGCAGCTCGTTCATGCGCCCCAGAAAACGGCCGGGATCTTTTTCGAGCATAGCGGTTTCATCCACCAAGGCACAAATGAGTGCTGTAACCAGCGCAGCGCGTACCCCGTGCCCCATGACATCGCACAGGAAAATACCGACTTCGGTTGGCGACAAAACGTTCATCGTACAGAAATCGCCGCTGACACCTCCGCTGGCATGGTAATGATGCAGAAACTCAACCCGGCTTTTTTCCTGAGATACGCCCGCCGGAAAGGTGGGATAGGAATGCGGGAAAAAAGTTTTCTGCAGTTCGGCCGCCATGCGGACATCTTCTTCCATCTCATCTTTGATGCGCCTGATCTGCTCGGAATAGTAAGCCGCTTTCAGTTCCGCTTCTTTATGTTGCGTGATATCGCGCGAAATCCCGAACGTGCCGATGATCTCGCCCTCGGCATCCTTCAGCGGCATCTTGGTGGAGGAAACCCAGGTGATATGTCCATCGGCCCAGGTTTCCTTTTCTTCAATTCCGACCAAGGGCTCACCGGTGGCAATTATCCGCTGCTCGTCGTCAAAAGCCTGCTGAGCATGCGCCAAGGCAAACAAATCGAAATCGGTTTTGCCGATCACGGCTTCATTTACAAGGCCCGTCCAATCGCAGAAAGCCTTGTTTACCATCAGAAAACGAGATTCACGGTCCTTGAAATAGATATTGTCCGTCATGTGTTCCATGAGGTTCTTCAACAAGAATCCTGTATCCTGTAAATATTGAGACATATCCATCCCTCTCCAGATTTATAGCATTCTTAGCAAAGCCTCCCCGCTCATCAACGCAAAAGGCGTTTTTATCGGCTCCTCTTTAAACGCGAATCTGCTAGGTTCCAGCCCATGAAAGAGAGAATTATTCAACTGGAAACGATTTCGGCCCTTCAGGATCAGACTATTCAAAGCCTGAATGAAGAGGTCTACCAGCAGCAAAACGACATTGCCCGCCTGCGGAATCAGCTCGAGAAACTTGAAAAAAAGATCCTGGAACTGGGAGAGGCCGAGCAGATCGGCGGCAATGAACGGCCGCCGCACTACTAATAAATCGATAAATGGACTAGCACATAAACCCGAATCTGTTAAAACCCCACCGCTTGCAACCAAATTGAGGTCCCATGCGAAATAAACAAACAAAAATCATCTGCACCATCGCCCACAACCGCTGTGAGCGCGAGTTCATCCAGAAACTGTTTGAGGCAGGCATGAATGTGGCCCGCTTGAATACCGCCCATATTTCCCTCGAAGACGCCGACCAAATGGTCAAAAATATCCGCTCGGTTTCTGAAGGCATCGGTATTCTGATTGATACCAAAGGCCCTGAAGTCCGCACCTGTGAGATGGAGACGGACATTGCGCTGGAAACGGGGGATACCGTTACGATCGGCGACAAAGAACCCCCCGAAAACGGCTTCATGGTCAACTACGACGAATTCTGTGCCGAAGTGCCGGAAGGAAGCTCCATCCTGATCGACGACGGTGAAACCCAGCTGACCGTCGTGGGCAAAAAAAACGGTCTGCTCATTTGCCGGGCGGAAAACAATGCGATCATTAAAAATAAGAAAAGCGTCAACGTCCCGAACGTGGAGCTCTACCTCCCCTCGCTGACCGAGAAAGATGCCAACTTTATCGACTGGGCCACCCGCTCAGAGATCGAGTTCATTGCTCACTCCTTCGTCCGCAACCGCGATGATGTGATGGCGATCCAAAGTATTCTGGACATGCGTAAGAGCCCCATCAAGATTATCGCCAAAATTGAAAACCGCGAAGGGGTCGATAACCTCGAATCCATTCTCGATGTGGCGCACAGTGTGATGGTAGCCCGGGGCGACCTCGGCATTGAAATTCCGGCCGAAGAGGTCCCGATCATCCAGAAACAGATGATCAAAGCCTGTATCCGCCGTGTGAAGCCGGTGATCACCGCCACTCAGATGCTGCACTCCATGATCGATAATCCGCGCGCCACCCGCGCCGAGGTTTCCGACGTGGCCAATGCGATTTACGACGGGACCGATGCCGTCATGCTTTCCGGTGAAACCGCCTACGGAAAATATCCGATCGAAGCCGTCACCACCATGGCCGACATTGCGCGAAACGTCGAAGCCCAGAAAACTACGCTCAGCTTTACACTGCCGGTTGTTCAGCAATCGGAAGATCTGATGGCGCGCAACCATCTGGCAAAGTCGGCCGTTGCCATGGCCGCCGCCATTCCGGCGAAGGCCATCATCACCAGCACCAAGTCCGGCGACACCGCCCAGATCTGTGCATCGTATCGCGGCAAAACCCCGATCTATGCCCTCTCCGCCAGTGCCCGCACGGTGCGTGAACTTTCGCTGAGCTATGGAGTCTATGCCGAGCGCATCGATATTCCGCCCACCACCGACGGACTCGTTAAGGCGGCGCTGAAGCAGCTGCTCAATGAAAAACTGATCGAAATGGATGATACCATCGTCTTCATCGGCGGCGGACATATCTATTCGGCCCACACGAACTTCCTGCAGGTCGACACCCCGGCAACCCTGCTGAAATAAACACTTCCAAACCTTGGAAGTTTCCAAAGGTTGGAAATGCTCAAACGCTTTATTGAATTCTATGGACCGCACAAGGCGCTGTTTGCGCTGGACCTGTCCATGGCATTCCTGCGGGCGTTGTGCGCCATCCTGATTCCACTGGCAACCCGCCACCTTTTCAAACTCGACGGCGCATCCGTTGGCGAGATTGCCGGAACGGTTGCGTTGCTGATTTTTCTGGTGGTGGTGCTGGCCCTCTCGGCATTTAACAACATTAAGTGGGGCCACGTGCTCGGCACGCGTATCGAAACCGATATGCGCGGCATCCTGTTCCGCCACCTGCAGAAACTTTCGTTCAGCTATTTTGATAAGACCAAAACCGGCCACATCATGTCGCGGCTGAGCAACGACCTGTTCACCATCTCCGAAGTGGCGCACCATGTGCCGGAAGATATCTTCCTCGCGGTCGTCACCATCACCGGTGCCTTCATCTGCATGTTCTGGATGAATACCACCCTCGCCCTGATTGCGCTGATCCCCCTGCCGATTATGGTGCTTTGCGGCGTGCTGTTTCAGAAACGCTTCCGCGCCAATGTCCGGGTCATGCGCCGGCGCGTGGCCGACATCAACGCCAACATCGAAAATTCCATTCAGGGCATTCGTGAAGTGAAGTCCTTCGCCAGCGAACACCATGCCGTGGCCCAGTTCGATGAAGTGAACCACGATTTTCGGGAATCGAAAGAATCCATGTATCATACCATGGCGGCCTTCCACTCCACCATGATGGGACTGATCCACAGTCATGAAATCCTGATCACCGTGGCCGGCGCGGTGATGGTCTTCAACGGGCTGGCCACCATCACCGACGTGCTTGTTTTTCTGATGTTCGCGCGCTTCATGACCAAGCCGATCGACCGCATGGTCAACTTTGTTGAGCAGTTCGGCCAGGGGGCCGCCTCGTTCGAACGCTTCACCGAAATCATGGATATCGAACCGGATATTCAGGACCGGGCCAACCCCGTTGAACCGCTGTTGGTCTCTGGCAGCATTGAAGTGAAAGATCTCTCCTTCAGCTATGAAGGAAACGGGGCGAAAGTTTTAAAAGAGGTATCGCTGAAAATTGAGGCCGGGCAGACGGTGGCGCTGGTCGGCGAATCCGGTGCCGGCAAATCAACGCTCGCCGCCCTCATCCCCCGCTTCTACGAAGCCAAAGAAGGAACCATCACCATCGACGGCGTCGACGTGCTCGATCTGCGCCAGCACTTCCTGCGGGAACAGATCGGGATTGTGCAGCAGTCGCCCTTTCTTTTCGACACCACCATTCGCGATAATATCCTGTTCGGAAACCGGGAGGCCTCCGAAGAGGAACTCATCGCCGCCGCCCGGCAGGCCAATATTCTCGACTTCATCGAAGCCCTTCCCGAAGGGTTCGACTCCTCCGTTGGTGAACACGGCGTGAAACTTTCCGGCGGGCAGAAACAGCGCATCTCCATTGCCCGCGTTTTCCTCAAAAATCCCCCTATTCTGATTTTCGACGAAGCCACCTCGGCACTCGATACTGAATCCGAACAGCTTATTCAGGATGCCATGGAACGGCTCTGCAAAGACCGCACCACCATCATTATTGCCCACCGCCTTTCCACGGTGAAACATGCCGACACCATCTTTGTTCTGCGCGATGGTGAAGTGGTTGAAAACGGCACCCATGCAACCCTCAACGCCCTTGAGGGCTATTACCATACGCTCTACACCAAGAGCCTGTTTTAAAGCTCGAACCGCACTTTTTCCGGGCTGAATAAGTATTGCTCCCTCCGCACAGTCGCATTTAGAATGCTCGCTTGCAGTAACCCATGAATGGAGGAATACCGATGAATTCAATACACCGCTCAGCAATCACGTTTGCAGCACTGTCCATCCTGCTTAGCGCAACAGCCCAGACCGAAATAAGAACCTGGACCGATAGTCGCGGCAATACTATCGACGCCGAACTGCTTGAGAATATGAACGGTGAAGTGACGCTCCAAAAAGAAAACGGACAGGAAGTCCACATCTCCATCAGCGACCTCTCTGGAAAAGATCAGAAATACGTTTTGGTAAACAGTCCGCCAAAAATCGATATCAGCGTCTCCGCAGTCACCGACCGAAAGAACAAAGGGTTTACGGTTGAAGCGGAGAACAGCGATAACAATCAGGACATGCAGATTCAAACCACCTCCAGCAGTTATAAAGTCACGCTGAAAAAAAGCGGAACCATTCCCTACGACCACCCCATTCAGGCCGAGCTGTATGTTTTTGGCTACAAAAAGCAGGAAGACTCCTTTGTACTGCTCTCCAAAACGATCAAAAAATTCACCTATGGCGAAGGGGATGTAAAAGATAAATTTATCTTCACGTCCGATCAAGTGACCACGAAGGACCTCCAGGGCGGCACGAAATCCGGCACGGCATACTTCGGCAACATGGTCGTACTCGTTAACGATAAAGGCCATGTCTTTGAAGTAAAAGGCAGCCGCTCCAAAATGCAGGAGTTCACCGCTCTGATTCGAAAAATGAACCCCGGACAAACCGTATCTAAAGCCGAGCTTGAATCTGCTCAGAACGAGGCAAAATAAATCGCGTTGTTTCATCCAGCGTATATCATCCAACTCCCCCGAACGCAGTACCTGGATGATATACTTTATTCCGGCCACTGCAGGACGACCCGATGGGACTAGCAAGTTTGCGCAAAAGGATCGATCATGAAAAAAACCTGGCTGACATGTATAGGAATCTTAATCGCCATATCCACCTTTGCGGTGGACTATCGCGTTGAAACCAAAATACACCATTCCGAAGGCAGGCATGTCACGACATATACCTGCTATGACGACGACGTGGAATGCATCAAAGGCGAGGTCGTACTGAGCGGAGACTCGCACCTTTCCACCACGTTTCAAATAATCTACCAGGGTGAAGCTGTAGCTTGGGCATCCAAAAAGCCCGGATACGATCAACCCAGAATCATTCTCGTGAAGCACGCTTCCCAGCATGAGGGAGTCTATCAAGGCCGCCCCTTTATCTGGATCAATGTGTGGGATCGCATTGACCGCCGCGCACCCCTGCCCGGATCAGGTCATTACATTATTGATTCGGACGGGCACATAAGAAAACCCAAACCCGAAGAACGCATCGCGATCTGGGAGAGTCAAAAAAGCTAGGATAGTAATCGAAATCCTTTTCCTGGAATTCGCTCTAACCCCGCGCTATACACCGCACAAAGTATATCATCCAACTACCACGATCGGGGCATCTGGATGATATACTCTATTCCGGCCAATGCAGGACGGGCCCGATGGGACGTTCAAGTTTACGCGGCAGGATGATGGAACCCAATCCGTCGCCACCACCGACTTCCATGCCGCGGTCTTCAACAAATTCACGGACCGTTGCGGCGGCCATCCAGGCATCGAGCATATCGGTTTTACCTTTCCGAACATTGGAAAAGTTGATGGTCAGCTACAGCGAAGGATCGTGCTCCAGTAGGGTGTAGGAAGCCGAAGGAAAGGCTTCATAGGTCGCGCCGATTTTTTCCAAAGTTTGGAAAAGTTCGAAGCCCAGTGTCATCCATTCCCCGGCGCCTCGGTTGCAAGCGGTGTCCATTGCGGATTGGCCAGATTATGTGCCTTCACCGCAACTTCGCAATGCCGCCCCACCCCTTTTTCTGAAGGCTTCCGCTCCCTCCATTCTTTTTTTGCGCCGTTCCAGTACCACTTCCGGGGTTTGGAAATTGGAACGCGCGGCGCATCAATTCCGAAATGAAGCTCATATTTTTCCGCGAGTGGTTCCAGACATTGGAACCCATCGGTCGCCGTTGGAAACCAGCCGGATTGAATCACCGAGCCGGATGCACCCACGGCAGCAAACGCACAGGGCCGCTGAACCTGAACATCAATACCAACAAATAGTCTCTTCATTACGATCCCCTAATTACACCTAATTTTTCATAGAGGAAACGGAGCCGTTCCCGTAGACAGAGCATAAGGAGCAGAACATGAAACCCAATGAAATTATGATTCGCAAAGCCGGGGACCGCGGCGTGGCCGAGCACGCCTGGCTGCACAGCCACTTCACGTTCTCCTTCGCCGGTTATTTTGATCCGAAGCATATGGGCTTTCACGCCCTCCGAGTGATTAACGACGACATTATCCAACCGGGCAAAGGCTTCGGCACGCATCCGCACAGTAACATGGAAATCATTTCCTATGTCGTGGAAGGCGCGCTGGAACACAAAGACAGCATGGGCACCGGCTCGGTGGTTCGCCCCAACGATGTGCAGCGCATGAGTGCCGGCTCCGGAATTACGCACAGCGAATTCAACCCGCTCGATGACAGACCGATGCGCCTGATCCAGATCTGGATTAAACCCGACAAACCTGGCATTGAGCCGAGCTACGAACAGAAAACCTATCTGCCTGACGAAAAGACCAACACCCTCCGCCTCGTGGCTTCGCCGGATGGCGCGGATGGGTCGGTGCGTATTCATCAGAATGCAAAAATCTATGCGTCCATCATTGAACCCGGAAAACAGGTCCTAAAAGAAGCAACACCGGAACGACACGTCTGGGTGCAGGTGGTGAACGGGAAACTTACCTTGAATGGACAGCAGTTAGAAACCGGCGATGGAGCCTCCCAGGAAAACGCCGGGGAACTAACGTTCCAGGCATTGGAAAAATCGGAACTGCTCATTTTCGAACTCGCTTAAAAAATGGAGAACAAATCATGAATACAATCGTCAGTAATAGTCTTAATCTGCTGGGTCGCTTTTTTCTCATCGTCATTTTCCTGATGAGCGCGGTCGGAAATAAAATTCCAAACTTTGGAAGTGCGGCTGAATACATGGCGTCGCAAGGCGTACCGGTTCCCATGTTTCTGCTGGCGGGCGCGATTGTCTTTCTGATCGCCGGAAGCCTCACCATCCTGATCGGATTCAGAGCGCGGATCGGCGCTACCCTGCTGCTGGTCTTTCTGATACTCGCCACCTACTGGTTCCACGATTTCTGGACCTTTGAGGATCCGGCGCAGGCACAGCAGCAGACCATCAACTTCATGAAAAACCTCGCCCTCATGGGAGCCATGCTCATGATTATTGCGCGCGGCGCCGGTTCGCCCGGCATTGATAAACACGGCTAACAGAACGTTTTATTTCCCGGAGTAGCGATAGCGCTCCATTTCGCTGAAGAAATGTTCCATGACCCGGTGATAGAGCAGCTTGCCCAGATGCGCGTCTTCAATCCCGGCATCGATGTTCGGGTTGTCGTTTACCTCGATCACAGAAAAGCGATCGCCGGACTGTTTAATGTCCACGCCGTAGAGGCTGTTCCCGATCAGGTTGGATGCTTTCACCGCAATCTTGATGGCCTCATCCGGTGCCTGCTCAACCGCCATCGTCGCAAAACCGCCCGAGCGGCGGGAGCCCTTTGCAGCGTGGTTATAAATCTGCCAATGCCCTTCCGACATAAAATATTTACAGGCAAACAGCGGCCGCCCGCCGAGCACACCGATACGCCAGTCGAAATCGGTGTACATAAACTCCTGCGCCAGCACAAGCACCGAGGATTGAAACAGCTGCTTTGCAATCGTTTCCAGTTCCGCCATGTCCTTCACTTTATGCACGCCACGCGAAAACGACCCATCCGGAATTTTCAGCACCAGCGGGAAGCCCAGTGCTTCGGCCGCTTCTGCAAGACCGGTCGGATTATCGCGGTAGAGAATACGTGTGTGCGGCGTTGAAACTTCGTTCTCGCGCAACAGCTCCGCCAGATATACTTTGTTGGCGCACTTCAGAATGGAGTTGGTGTCGTCGATGACCGGGATGTTCAGAAACTCCGCCTTCTGCGCAAACTGATAGGTGTGGTGATCCACGTTGGTGGTTTCGCGGATGAACAGCCCGTCGTACTCGGTCAGCCGCGGATAATCGCGCTTGGCAATCAGCTCCACATCCAATCCGATCTGGCGACCAGCCAGCACAAAATGTTCGAGCGCCTTTTTATTGCTGGGCGGCAGGGCTTCGTCCGGATCGGCCAGCATGGCGAGATCGTAGGAATAGCTCTTTTTACGGCGCGGTTTTTTCCAGACCTTGGAACTGAAATGGTCCAGCGCCGCGGCAAATTCATCCTGCCCGGCTTCATCCAGCTGATGGACGGAGAGCGGGCGGACGAGTTCAATGGCCCAGTTACTGTTGGTCGGTTTAAAAACCACCTCCATCAACGGACAGGGAAAGAGATCAAACAGCTGACGCGCAAGCCCCTGCAGTTCCTCCACCGGCGTGGTCCCGAAACAAATCCGCAGGGTATAACTTTCAAGCTCGAGCTTATTAAGCCCCGCCTTTTTTTTCTGCAGCAGTTTTTCCAGTGAAGACAGCCCAAGCGTATACATCCGGCGCTTGCTTAAATCATTGATCGTACGCACGGACGGCAGCACGCGGTCGCCACGGGCCTCCGCCAGTAGCGAGCAATAATATCCCTTCCCCAGATATTTATAATCCCGGCAAAGGTTAATCACCTGCACAGCACTCTCCGGCGACGGATCGCTTCCGAGATACTCTTCTGCGGTAATGAGATTTTCAACCGGATAAAACGGCGTCCAGTCCTCCGGGCGGTCCACAACAATAAACTGCTTATTCATAAATCCTTTCGATACACATGTGCAGAAGAAGCGTCTTCATAGTAGCCCGAAAGCTCCTGCGTTTTTTTGAATCCGAGTTTTTCATACAACCGAATCGCCGGAATATTATCCGGCCGGACTTCCAGCCGCATCTTAACACACCCCCGCTTGCGGACTTCCTGCTCCGCTCGCGCCATCATCCGCCGCCCCACGCCGCGCCCGCGCGCGGCTTCACTCACCGCCAGCGAATAAATACGGGCCGACCGAGTGCCCGCACGAAACAGAATCACCATGCTGCCGATGAGTGCGCCGGAGCTGTAAGCCCCGAGACAACACGCACTTTCAGAACGCAGCAGGTTGCGCAGATTCCGACGGCTGATCCGATCCGTCGGAAAACTGGATTCCTCCAGCGCCAACAGGTCGTCTATTCGATTCAGGCCGACGCGTCGGATAAAAATTGCAGCACCAATTTCGGGCTTCATGATCCCCTTGGAAATGTGATTCATTGAGGTGCTATATAGCCGGAAAGTTCCGTGCTGTATACAGAATCTTTCAATTCTTTCGACCGCCGTTTCCAACCCTTGGAACCCCCTTCCAACCCTTGGAAAAAAGCCCTTTTAAAACGGTGTATTTATATCGAGTTCCCCACCGCAAGGTGATAGTTAGAATACCTATGAAAAAATGCCCAACACTGCCGGATGCGGCCCTGAAAATTTTTCCGGCTTCGTACGCCTCCGCCCGCAGCCAGTTTATCGACGCCGTCCAATCCTTGGAAAACCGGATCAGCATCCCGCTGGATGATGCGCTTTCCACAGAAGCCGCGTGGCTGGGACCCGCGGACGCTGAGCACGTGCTCGTGCTGATTTCCGGCACCCACGGCGTCGAAGGCACCGTGGGTGCCGCCATTCAGGCCGACACCCTCAACCGGATCGCAGAACTTCCAATAGTTGGAAATACCGCCCTGCTCTTCATTTTTGCGCTGAACCCGCACGGCTTCCAACATCACCGCCGGTGCGATGGCGACGGCATTGACCTGAACCGAAACTTCGTGGACTTCTCAAAACCCCTCCCGCAAAACCCCGGCTACATTGAATTGATGGACGCGATCTATCTGCCGGAAAACGAGCGGGCCGCCCGTTTCCGCGAATACAAAAATACGCATGGGAATAACGCCTTTGAGATCGCGATCAGTGGCGGACAGTATACCGATCCCAACGGCCCGTTTTTCGGCGGGACTTCGCCCGGGCACGGCAACCGCGCCATCGAACAGATTATTGCGCACTACAAACTGGAAGGCCGACACCTCGCCGTGGTGGATATTCATTCCGGCCTTGGCCCCTACGGCCACGGCGAAATCATCTGCGATCATCTTCCGGGGACCGCCGGCTTCCGCGACGCGATGAAATGGTACGGCCCCGCCACAACCGCCCCCGCCGAGGGCACGTCCAGCTCGGTACAGAAAGAAGGTCTGCTCGACTACCGCTGGCACGAACTGATGAAAGAGCGCGGAAGTTTTGTGACGCTCGAATTCGGAACCTATTCCATCGAGTCCCTGTTCGGTACCGTGCTTAACGACCACCGTGCCTGGAAGTCGGGCAAAGCGGACGAAATCTTCCAATCCTCGGAAAACATGCGCGAGCATTTCTGCCCGGCCGATCCCCTATGGCGCGAGCTTATTTTGGTGAAGGGTCGGCAGATCATTCAGCTGGCCCTGAAGGGACTGCAGTCATGAAAAAACTGAACCTCATCCTCAAACCCGCAACCCTCGATCATCTCGACGCATTGATGACACTCGAAGAAAAATGCTTCGAGACCGATCGGCTCAGCCGGCGGAGTATGCGCCGGTTCATTACGGGCGATCAAAGCATTTTCCTTACGGCCCTTTCCGGGGACTCCCTCGCGGGCTATCTGCTGATTATTTTCTATCGCGGCACCCGCCTGGCACGCCTCTATTCACTGGCGGTCGATCCCGATCTGCGCGGACAGGGCATTTCAAAAAAGCTGCTGAAAGCCGGCGAAGCCGAAGCCCTGAACCGCGGAGCTATCCACTTCCGGCTGGAGGTCGCTCCATCGAACGATGCTGCACTGCAGCTGTACCGCTCATTTGGATTCAAAGATTTCGGACGGGTGCAGGATTATTACGAAGACCACACCGATGCCCTGCGTATGCAGAAACGCATTCGACACATCGAGCAGAGCACGGTTCACATCAATATTCCCTGGCTGGGTCAGAACACCCCGTTCTCCTGCGGACCGGCTGCGCTGATGATGGCAATGGCCGGGCTGGACCGAACCTATAAACCCGACCTCAAAGAAGAACTCCGTCTGTGGCGCGAAACCACCACCATCTATATGACCTCCGGACATGGCGGCTGTCATCCGATCGGGCTCGCGCTGGCGGCAAAGCGGCGGGGATTTTCATCCGAAATCTGGCTCAATAAACGCGGGCCGCTTTTTGTTGAAGGGGTGCGGAGCGAAAATAAAAAAAAGATTATGCAGATTGTGCATACCGACTTTGAGGCCCAAAGCCGAAAACAAGGTATTAAAACGCATCACAGAGCGGTGGACCCAAACACACTGCGCAAAGCCTGCGATGAAGGCGCCATCCCGGTCGTTCTCATCAGCACCTATCGGCTTGACCGAAAGAAAGCGCCCCACTGGGTGGTCGTCAGCGGCTACGACGAACATTGCTTCTATGTGCACGATCCCGACTTTGATGCAACCGAAGAAACCCCGCGCGACCTCCAATACATTCCGATCGCGGTAGAGGACTTCGACTCCATGTCGTCCTTCGGCAGCACCCGCCTGCGCTGCGCCATCATCCTCTCGGCAAGTAAACAGAATTAAATCAAAAGTATGTAACCGCAAAGGCGCAAAGAATTGGAATCTTTGCGGCCATTCTTCTAGTCTTCCAGATACGCGCAGCAATAAAGGATCATTCCGAGCCGGGCTAAAAAGGAGGCGGTGGAGGAGGAGGCGGGGGCGGTGGAGAATCTCCGTCCTCGAGCGAAATCCTGATCGCAACAACACGATACAGGCAATGGGCTCCATGCTGATTCACCGTACGGACCGTAGACGTTGCTGCGGCCATAAATTCTTCTCCCTCATCCTGCCACTCGTCCGAGAGTAAACTCGTACTATATTGCACCTGATAAATTACATTTGAAATCGTTTCAATAGTCAGCCCTATCGACTCCCCTTCAAGACTGAACCCACTGATCCGCCCAGAGGCCCGAACCTCCGGTGTCATCGTTTCAAGTACCCGGTACCAGCAGCTCACGCCGTGTGCCGCAATGCGCCGGAGCGTCACGGTATCAGTCGCTGTAAATTCATCCCCCACACTCGCCCAGCTATTTAAGGTCAGGTTCGTGGTATACTGAATCTGATAACTCACGTTCGAGACCGTCTCAATCGTCAGGTCCACGAAGTCACCGTCAATATCGATTGTACTGATCCGCCCGGAAGCCATTGCGGCAAGTGCAGTCGACAGGAACCACATCGCAACCAGATTCCATAATTTTCCAGTCCTGTTCATATCACTCCCAGATATGCAAAACCGGGATCATGCACAGCCGTTTCTTCCGCGCAAGCACCTTATATTCTTATCTTTTTTATATAATTTTTTCGAACAGAACCCTCTTTACAAAAACACGACTCCCTTCGTACTACTGAAAAATTACGGGCTTTAATTGGGGATTTATCTTTTTTCACTCATTTACAGGACTTTCAATCAAACAGCAGGATACAAACCGGCTGACCGGGTTACCTCAGCTTCGACAGGAAACGCGTAAAAAGAATTTCTGTACCCAGGAAGGCAGAAGAATACCGCGCTGCTCGGCGATGCATAAAGAGCGGCATCTTAATATTCAGCCACTATTGAGAAGCAATTGCACAAAGACGAGAGCAGGAGGTTTTCGTGCCTTTTGCGCCTCTTTCCGGCCATTCTTCTAGTCTTCCAGATATGCGCAGCAATAGTCGGCGTATTCCTTGATCACCAGTTTAAAGCTGGAATTGGCAGGCACCTCAAATGATTCGCCGGTCTTGAAGGTTTTCCAATGAGTGGAACCCGGCAACTGAATATCCATTTCTCCGCCGAGCACTTCCATGATTTCCGCCGGGCCGGTATCGAACGAATATTCACCCGCCAGCATAAAGCCCAGCGTCTTTTTCGACCCGTCTTCAAAGACCACCGTCCGGCTCGTTACCTTGCCGTCAAAATAAACATTGGCCTCACGTACGACCGTCACATTAATAAATTCAGACATTCGTCATTCCTTTCGTTAAATGGTCGGGCATCCTGCACTGCAGTCATTTAAAAAGCAAGACCACCTGAGCGGGCGGTCAACGCCGTTTTCCGGTTATCCACGACAATTCTTGCGTTTGCTACAGGGAGCAGGTAAGAATTTTACACTCATGATTTATTAATCTAAGAAGGAGCGTTTCAATGAGCACATCAGATGAAGATCAAGTGAAGCAGGTTGTGGATGCCGATGTATATGCATCGGATGATTTAGCGTTCAGTTTACCGAAAGGGAAAATTCCACCACAGGAACACGACCCGCGCCACGTCATCTGGGCTGTACGCGATGAGCTGCTGCTGGATGGGAACGCCCGACAGAATCTGGCCACCTTCTGCCAAACCTGGGCGGAGCCCGAAATTCATGAGCTGATGACCGGGTGCATTGATAAAAATATTGTCGATAAAGACGAGTATCCTCAGACGGCGGAAATTGAGGCCCGTTGCGTGCGTATGCTCGCCGACCTGTGGAATGGTCCGGCCGGGAAAGAAGCAATTGGAACCTCCACCACGGGATCAAGCGAAGCCGCAATGCTGGGCGGCATGGGCATGAAGCGTCGCTGGGAAGCCAAAAGAAAGGCTGCGGGAAAACCGATCGACCGGCCGAATCTAATTACCGGGCCGGTTCAGGTTTGCTGGCACAAGTTCGCGCGCTATTGGGATGTGGAACTGCGCGAAATCCCCATGGACGAAGGGCGCTTTCTGATGACGCCGGAAGAAGTGCTCAAACGCTGCGATGAAAATACCATCGGGGTGGTGGCCACGCTGGGCGTCACGTTTACCGGTCAGTATGAACCGGTGAAGGCCGTGGCTGATGCGCTCGATGATCTTGCGGCCAAGAACGGCAACGATATTCCCATGCATGTGGACGGGGCGAGCGGAGGGTTTCTGGCTCCGTTCTGTGCTCCGGAGCTGGAGTGGGATTTCAGGTTGCCGCGCGTGAAATCAATCAATGCATCCGGGCACAAGTTCGGTCTGTCTCCCCTGGGTGTGGGGTGGATTCTATGGCGCGAAGAAGAGGATCTTCCGGAGGAGCTCGTTTTCCACGTTAACTATCTCGGCGGCAACATGCGCGATATTGCACTGAACTTCTCCCGTCCCGGCGGCCAGGTGGTTTGCCAGTATTATAACTTTGTCCGCTTAGGCATTGAAGGCTATCGGAAGGTTCATTCGGCGTGCTATACGACCGCCCGACATTTGGCCGAAGAAATTGAAAAAATGGGCCCCTTCGAGATCATTTACGGCGGAGAAGAGGCCAGCGGAATTCCCGCGTTGTGCTGGAAAATTAAAGATGAAGCAGACCCTGGTTTCAGTCTCTATGATTTTGCGGACCGGTTGCGCGCCCGCGGCTGGCAGGTTCCCGCCTATTCATTGCCCGCAAACTGCGAGTCCCTTTCGATTCAGCGGATTCTGGTGCGCCACGGGGTCAGCCGCGATCTCGGCGATCTCCTGCTTGAAGACATGAAAAAGTCGCTGGATTATTTTGAGAAGCATCCGGTTTCAAAACCGCTCTCCAACGATGAGGCGTCAGGCTTCCACCATTAGGACGATGGAGGACCCTGCGAAAGAAACGGCCCGCGAGGAATCCGGGCCGTGGCCCTTCATCACGCGCCGCTTGGTGCAGCTCGAGAACGGAGGAGAGGAACTGTGGCGATCGCGGCATCACCGCAAAGGCTTACCTCTTGCGAGGAGGCCCGATTTAAAACCGTGGCCATGGCTATGGATGCCGGGCGAACTGAACTGGTGGATCGGGACCGTCTTCGCGTTGGGCTCACTGCTGTTTGCAGTAGGCAGTATTCTGTGGCTGTTCATGCGGGCGCAGGTCAGCGAAAGTTTGATTAACGCTGTATTTTTTGCGGGCTCCATTCCATTTACAACAGCGGCTTACCTGCAGCTTTTTCAGGCAGCAAATGCAGGCCGTGAAAAAAAAGGCCGATCCACGGTCCGGTTTGGCTGGAAACCGCGTGATATCGGTTGGCTGAGCTGTGCCATTCAGTTTGCCGGCACCCTGCTGTTCAATGTGAATACGTTTGATGCCATGCTGCCGAACCTGAATTGGTGGCGGCAGGATATCTTGATCTGGATCCCCGACGCCGTCGGCTCGATCCTGTTTTTCATTTCAGGCTATCTCGCCTATGCAGAAACCTGCCATGCGCACTGGGGTTGGAAACCGCGTAGCCTGTCCTGGTGGGTCACCTTTGTAAACCTGCTGGGTTGTGCCGCATTTTTGGTTTCCGCAGTCTTTGCCTTTGTTCCTGAGCACCAACCCCAATTTAATGCAGCACGGTGGGGCGTGGTCTTCACCCTGATCGGTGCCATAGGATTTTTTGCCGGCTCCGTACTGATGCTGCCCGAGAGCACCTACGGCTCCGAAGAATCCGGTTAAAGTGACCGCTGAAACTCCTGGCGTCTACCCGCAAGAGCCTCGTTCGGCTTCTACTCTCATAATTTCCACTCGTATTCCGCGGATCAAATATGCTCTAAACAGAGCATGTACCCTCTAACATCTTAGAGGGCTTTCTAACGGGGCAGAAATGAATCAGGGGAAACCATCAATGAATAACAAGAATAGGTTAGGGGCAATATGGCTACACAACAGGGTTCTAAAATGGCTCCCACTGATGGCGCTGGCGTTACTGCTTTCACCGCTTACCGCGCGGGCAGATACGCTCGGTGATTTAAGCTACACCTCGGATGGTTCATCCATCACCATTACGGACTGCTCCCCCTCTGCGACGAATATCCACATCCCGGATACGATCGATTTATTGCCAGTCACCGCGATCGGTAATTATGCCTTCTACTCCTGCACCAACTTAGTCAGCATAACGATTCCAGACAACATCACCCGCGTTGGTAATTCTGCATTCACTTCCTGTACCAGCCTGACTAACGTATTCCTCAATGAAGGAATCACCAACATTGGAACGAAGGCGTTCCAAAAGTGCGACAACCTGTCCGAAATATCTGTCGATCCTGCAAATGGATTCTACACCAGCCAGGATGGAATTCTGCTCAACAAAGATTTGACCATGTTGCTTCAATGCCCCGCCGGAAAACTGGGAAGCTATGAAATCCCAGGCTCCGTAACCAACATTACAGATGAGGCCTTCAAAACCACCAGCCTGACGAATGTGTTCATTCCCGCCAGTGTAACCCGCATCGGGGACTGGGCCTTCGAATGGTCTACCCACATCGCCGCCTTAAATGTCGATGAAACAAATCCCGCCTTCAGCAGCCTGGATGGGGTTTTGTTCAACAAGGATCAGACCACTATCATCCAATATCCTGGAGGCAAAACCAACAGCAGCTATACGATTCCGGATGGTGTCGACAATATCGGTGGCGGCGCATTCTCCTTCAGCCCCAATCTGTCAGAAGCTGTCATTCCCAATACCGTAACCAATATCGGGCCCGGTGCATTCCGCGATTGCCTCGGCTTTAACTCCATAACCATTCCTGACGGTGTGGTCAGTCTTGCCGGAATGTCCTTCTACCATTGCACCAATCTGACCAGCATTACGTTACCCGACAGTATCACCCACATCGGGGATAATCGCTACCAGGGAGCATTCCAATACTGCACCCGTCTGGCCAACTTCATTATTCCCGACAGCGTCACCAGCATCGGGCAGTCTTCCTTCTCATCCTGCACCAGTCTGACCAGCATAACGATTCCCGACAATGTCACCAGTATTGGTGGTTGGGCATTCAGTGATTGCTCCAACTTGACCGAGGTCCTAATCGGCCAAGGCTTGACCAATATAGGATTTGACATCTTTGATAGGTGCCCCAACCTATCCTACGCGATTATCAAGACACCTAGCGTCGTTCAGGAATTATTTTCATCCGTCCAAAGCCTCACCACTGTAGTGCTCGAAAATAGTGTCACGAACATCGGCTCGCACGCCTTTGCCAACTGTACCTCTCTGACCGACGTAGCCATGGGAGCGAATATCAGCCGTATAGACCACCACGCATTTTACAATTGTAACAACCTCTCCAGCATCATTATTCCCGACAGTGTCACCGGTATTGGCAGTAGTGCATTCCAATATTGCTCCAACCTGAATCAGGTTTATTTCAAAGGCGATGCTCCGACTCTGGATTCCTCAAGCTTTTCGCAGTCATATAATACCACCGTATATTATTTACCCGGCACCGGTGGATGGGGAACAACGCTTGCTGATCGCCCGACCGTTCTGTGGAATCCCGAACTGAAGCTCGGGTCCGATTATGGCGCAACAACCAATGGGTACAGCTTCAAGATTACCGGAACGGCAGATATTCCCATCGCGGTCGAAGCCTGCACGAATCTGGCTGAAGGAATCTGGGTCCCATTGCAAAACGGCACCCTATCCGGCGGATCACTGGATTTCACCGATCCCGACTGGACCAACTATCCGGCGCGCGCCTACCGCATTGCCGCGCCGTAGAGTTCTTTCTATGCTCCACAGAATCGCCAACCGGCAGCTTCATCAAAACTGTATTACCAAAAGGTAGAGCATGCGTCCCGCTTGCTCAAACGAGCGGGACGCTCGTTCTACTCTGGTTCCGCGAAAAGGACGGTTCCGAAGCCGAAGTGGTCGCCTTTAAATCCGGGGCCTTCCGGCCTCATCTTCATCACAACCTCCTCAGTAAAAGGACAGTCGATGCCCTGCCGAACCTTGTAATGATGGTACACCATTTCGAAAATCGGGCGTCGGCTGAAATCACCGCGCCCCTCTTCTGAAATCTTCGTGTGATGATATTTTCCGGTCGTATCGGTGGTTTCTTCGAAAGGCACCTCGTTCCCCAGATTGTACGACGCGGTGTATTCAAAGCCGGCAAGAATGCGATTGTTTTCAGCCCCGTATAAATCGAGCCCCTGGTTCCATCCGATCTCAGCAACAACGGAAAGATAACCCAGCCCCAGCATGGTATGCTGTTGATCGCGCCCGCTCTCCTGGCATTGGCCGGCCTCGTTAATCACATAGTTGGTGAGCCGCGCGTTATCTTTTCCGTTGTAAAACCAGTCAACGGCCCGGTCGAACATCGCCTGATCATCGGTGAAAACCGCAATGGCCATCACGGTTTGTAATGCCGCGAGCGCCCAGTTTCCATTCGCGAAATCCGCCATATTTTCACAGACCGGATAGTAGACGTCGGTAAACATTTTTTCGGCCCGAAGGATATCCATTTCCGACCAACCCGAGTTCGTGTACCGCAGCACCTCCGCGGCCGCCACGAATTTTACGCCGGAAATCCCAGCCGAAAGGATAGCGTCTTTCCCGCTGATTTCTTTCAGTTTCCCGGACCAGGCGTTAATGATCTCGATCGATTTATCCGCATATGCTCTATCGCCGGTAATCACCCACATCATCGCATTCTGATAGGCTGCGTTGGCATCACTCTCATGCTCGGATGATCGCACACTGGGCTTACGACCGGTTTCTTTGAACCCGCCTTTCACTTCGTAATCGCTCGATGATTGAGGATGGTTTTTCAGCACCTCGAATCCGGCGAGGTAGGGCTGCTTACCCGCCGCAACGTTTTCACGAATCCGCAGCATATCCTCTTTTGTATGCAGGATTCCGGGATGCACAAACTCCCTTTCCTCGGTCTCGCCTATCGCCGCGCGGTTCACACCCCACAGCACCCCCATCGCCAATAATAAAAACATTGATCGCGTTAATCTCATAACCGGTCTCCTTATTCTACCGCCGGGTTATTTTTCGGAACCCATTTATTAAGAAAGGCCAGCATCTTCGCCTCGTCGTAGGAACCATCTTTTTCCAGTGGGCCGGTATTCTGGGAGTGCAGCAACTTACCTTTACCATCGAACACAAACAGATGTGGAACGGCATTCACCTTCGGGAGAGTGGCAAGAAAGGCCTCATTCCGATTCTCGTTGTCGATGCTCACCTTCATGATGACGTAATTTTTAGCGACAACCGCATTCACCGCTTTGTTTTCCTTAAAATATTCTGACAGCGTCCCACACCAACCGCACCAGTCCCCGCCCACCTGAACGAGAATATTTTTTCCTTCCTTCGAAGCAATGACTGCCGCGGCCTTGAGATCCGCGGCCGGATCGCGCTTGGAATCATATTTCGGAACGGCATAGTGAATTCCTGCCACCACGGCGTCTTTCCCAGAAGCAGCGCCCTCTTCCGCAAAGCCGACAAGCGATAATAGTGTGAAACAGAGGCACGTCCATCCGATGATCTTCATTAGTATTTCCCCCGGGTTATGGTTACACACTCCAGCCGGCCACCGCAGCCGCAGAGCTTCCTTCGCATAAAGACCAGTAAGCGATATGAGCTTGATTGTCGAGATCCGAAAAAGGGGTGTAACTGAAATCCGTGGAAACAGCTGAGAACCTGAGCGAATCACTCGACAGGTTCTCTTTTTTGAACGTTACAGTGTCTAGATACTAGAC
>JAROBA010000055.1 GCA_029432815.1 Pontiellaceae bacterium B1224
GAACGGCTTGATGATGCCCTTTTCCGCTTTATGCGCATCAATTCCTACGGTACATTTTTTGTATGGCGTATTCCTTATGGCTTAGGTTGTTAATGAATCCGGCGGCGATCGGATTCGCCCGCGATTTGTGCGCGGGTACGCCCTCTTTTTAACAAGACAACGGTCGCGGCAGAATCAACTTCGGCGATAGGGCCTGCAGAAAATAGAAAGCATCAGTCTATGCAAAATACAGATTCAAAATCCTGCGCATCCCGGGCGATAGTCAGGGATTTGTCGAAACTCGTTCGAAATGGCGAGCTGAGTCGCAGCGCGATCCTGAAGTATTACCAAATCCGAAAACTCGCTTGGAGGAATGCGGAATCGCAGGTGCTGGACAGTGGAGGGACGACTCTGAAATCGCTCCATACGATTCTGCAACTCGGCCTCTTCTTTCGCGTGGGTGATAGGGTCGCCGTCTTTAGACGCCCATCCCTTGAGAAGGATGGGGCTGAGAAAATTACCAGCAGTTTTTCGATCCTTAAATCATGGTCTCCGACCTCCCTCGACGAAGAAGATCTGGCGGTTGATCTGGCGAAGAAGGTTCACTTGAACGCCGGCCCGGTTCTTAAATGGACCGAACGAGGAGTTGCGTCTACAGACATATTCGAACGGAGCAACCGATTTGCACCCCACTATCTCTTTTTGATTTATGAAGTTCAGCTCGACAGTGAGGAACGCTTGAGCACCAAGGCTCACCTTGATCAAAGAAAGAGCACGGAGCTCCTTGCCGGCTGGTTTAACCCAAAGGACTATGATGCAAGCAGCTTTCAGGCTTCGTTCTTTGATCCCTTTGAAGAGCGAAACCTTACCATCACTTTTGATGGCGCAGTTGACCGGTTAGTTCTCACCTCTCTCAATCGAGGCGACATGGAGAGTCTGGAAGATACAACCCGAGGATTGGCCAGGTATTTTCCTGAGAATAACCTCATTAACGATACGGAGGACTGTGATTTCCCGGTAGGAGAAATCGAAGTGGACGATTATATGGAAGACCTCCTCCGGATAATTGAGGCCATCAGAGCCTCCAAAGGTAGTCCCGATATGGAGGTAACGCTGCAGGATGTAGTGATGTTTGAACCAAATTTCTGTGGATTAGGTATCCGGGGCCCTGCATTTCTTAAATGGATCAAGAAGCTGTATGACAGAGCATTTAATTAGTGGGTACACGAATCAAAATCGATAATCCGGCACACCTCCAGCAAACCCTTGAGGGGGAAGGGGTATTTGTCGGTCAGTGGGATAGCCCCGCGGCATTGGAAGCGCTCTTCACCGAGATTCGGGAGGGCGAATGCGAGCTTCAGGCTTCTCCCCTTGAACGGTGGTTGCGAATTGTTCGGCTGGCTTTGGTTTCTAAGCGCACTGGCATGTTTTTGGTTGAGGAATCAGTTCAATATGCCGACGGACGTTTTCAACAACGCGGGCGTTTGCTTTCTGAAAAGATCATTGGAGGAGAAAATCCTATAGATTGCGCCAAAAGGGCTGTAGCAGAGGAATTGTCCGTCGCCAGCCTTTCCGGCCTTGAGATCCTTGGTGTTTCGGAGCCATCTATCGAGTATCGATTGTCCACGCCATCATATCCGGGATTGAGATCTCGATATGAGATTTACGATGTCTCGGCAACGATTGAGGGGCTTCCCTCTACTGGATTTTCCACAGAAGAAAGTGACGCTGACGAGTTGGTTGCAACTCACAGATGGTGTTGGGCGAAACAGAAACCAAAGGCGCAGAACAACCATTCTGCGCGGATTGGCAATGAACCGGAGAATGACCGCCAGTAATGACATTGGTCCGGTATGGGGGAGGGGGGAACAAATACACTCTGATGGAACGTCTCTGCTCTGGCCGTCCACCATGTCGGCGGCAGGATCTGGGTGCTTCCAGGGCAAATTACGAGCCGTACTTGTTCCGACACCTGTAAATTCCGGGATAGCTGACGGCCCTGTTTTACAAGTCTTTGTGCGGCAACAAAACCCGCATATGGCACGTCCGATGCTAACGTTTAGGCCTTGACCCACGGGAGCGATTTATCACATTGTTTACTGATTTCACCTGAATCCAATTTTAAGTAAGGAAGTTGTAATATGTTCAACCGGGCTATGGGAATGTTTTCCAGCGATATTGGTATCGATCTGGGGACTGCGAATACACTGGTATATGCGCGGGATCGCGGCATTGTGATTCGTGAGCCATCGGTAGTGGCGGTGCAGGCCGGCACGAACCGGGTACTGGCAGTCGGCGACGAGGCAAAACGCATGCTCGGCCGTACGCCAGGGAACATTGTTGCAATTCGCCCTCTGAAGAGCGGGGTCATTGCCGATTTTGAAGTTACCGAGGCGATGCTCCGCTATTTTATTCAGAAGGTTCACAGCAGGAAGAGGATGGTACGGCCCCGGGTGGTGATTGCCGTACCCAGTGGAATTACAGAAGTGGAAAAGCGCGCAGTGAAAGATTCCGCAATGCATGCGGGTGCGCGCGATGTGTTTTTAATTGAAGAACCGATGGCCGCAGCGATTGGCGTGGGACTGCCTGTACAGGAACCTGCCGGTAACATGATCGTGGATATTGGCGGAGGTACGACCGAAGTGGCCGTGATCTCCCTGGCCGGCATAGTTTACAGCCGGAGTGTGCGCGTCGGTGGCGATGAGATGGATGAGGCGATAATTCAGCACATAAAGCGGGAATATAATTTGTTGATCGGAGAAAGAACCGCCGAAGAAATTAAGATTACGATGGGATCCGCCCTTGCAACCGGTGACGAAAGCACCATGGAAGTTAAAGGACGGGATCTGGTGGCCGGGCTGCCGAGGACGCTGACAATCAGCTCCGAAGAAGTACGCCAGGCCTTGCAGGAGCCGGTAAATCAGATTGTGGAGGCCGTTCGCGTTACACTCGAGCGCTGTCTGCCCGAACTCTCGGCCGACCTGGTCGACCGCGGGATGGTACTCGCCGGTGGCGGAGCGTTGCTCCGTGGACTTGATGTGCTCATTTCAGAGAAAACGCAACTGCCTGTGCATATTGCGGATGATCCGTTGAGCGCCGTGGCCGAAGGCACCGGCATTGTCCTGCACGAAATTAATTTCCTTCGAAAAATGGCGGCTCCGACCAGCTAGGATCTAATATAGAACCATTTCCCTGCGCATCGTGCTGATGCGTCAGCCTGTCCTTCCCTGATTGGGACGGAACGTGTTTAGGAACAAAAAACTTATGTATGCCGCAGCAATGGGCCTGGTGCTCATTGTGGCGTTTGTTCCGTTGCCTTCGTTGACCCTTAAGGGCAAAGGAGCAGTGCGGAGCGCCATGGCGCCAGCCGAGCGAGGGGCTTCCAGCCTCTGGCAGCGGCTGTCGGAAACAATGGCGGCGATACGTGGAATAGGCGGCGCGGTGGAAAAAAACCGCGAGCTGTCGCACGAGCTTGTGCAAATACAGGCCGAACTCAACCGCTTGCGCGATGTTGAGGCCGATAATCTGCGCCTGCAGAGAGCCCTCGATTTCCAACAGGCCGCTCCCCGGAAAATGATCCCGTGCGATGTTGTCAGCCGCAATATTTCCGGGTGGTGGAACACCGTCCGGATCGGTAAAGGTTCTCGCGCCGGCGTGCGCAAAAACCGTGCCGTCATCAGTCCTGATGGACTCGTGGGCCGGACGGTTGAAGTCTCCCTTATGACCAGTGAAGTACTGTTGGTTTCCGACCCCGCCTGCCGCGTTTCGGCCAAGCTTGCACGTGCGAACGTGTTCGGGCTCGTGCGCGGAACCGGCAGCACGCTGAAGGGCGAACCGAAAGCCCGGATGGAATTCATCAACAAAGATGTCGAAATCAAAGTGGGCGATGAAATTGTCACCTCCGGACTTTCCAGTGCCTCCGGGGAATTTCCCAAAGGCGTGCACATCGGCTATGTGGAAAAAGTCTATCGCGATGAATCCGGCCTCTTCCAATATGCGGAACTCATTCCGCGCGCCACGGTCGGCCTGCTCGACTACGTTTTTGTCATGTCCGATGCCGGCGAGGAGGACCGATGAAAATTATGAATTTCGGGTCTGCGACCGCCTGCTTTAAAAAAAGGCCAACGCCGTTTGAGTTCGATAAATCGGATATCAAAAATCAGCAATCAAAAATCAGTTCCCGGTCAGGAGGTGCATGTTGAAACAGCGAATCCTCATGCTTCTGGTGATTGGAACCGGCGCGCTTTTCCAGCAGTTTCTGCCGGGGTGGGCGATTTTCGGCGGGATGAAACCGCCTATTCTCGCTGCGCTGGTGCTGCATTATGCGCTTCGGACCGACAGTCGGAATATGTGGATGGCGATCATCCCGGCGGCTCTGTTGCAGGACGGGCTTAATCTCGGCTCCTTCGGACCGGCGCTTTTGACATTTCCAATCATTGGAATGGTGGCACATCGTATTCGGAACGAGGTCTTTGCCGACGGCGTGGTTACCCAGCTTTTTATGGGGGCTGTCATCGGTCTTTTCTTTACCTTTGTCTCCCTGCTGATATTCACGGCCTCCGGTCAGCGGCCGTTCCATTTTGGGCAGGCGATGCTGCGCCTTATCGGTTCTTTTGTGCTTGGCATGATTACGCTGCCGCTGCTTTCTCCCGCCATTCTCCAGCTTGAAGCGCTCATACCCAAACGGAGAAACTACGGATGGCAATGAAGGTGAAACAGAAACGTGAGTCCAGTACGCTGGTCATCTGGGTTGTTTTCGGCATTATGATGTTTGCTCTCAGCTTCCTGGTTTCCAGACTTTGGAACCTTCAGGTGCAAAGGACGAGCGGTTTTGTGGCCGATTTCTACGACCAGTCCGTCCGCCGTGTGCGCCTGCCGGCAGTCCGCGGGAAAATCTATGATCGTAACGGCGTCGTACTGGCCGACAGTGTGCCGAATTACAGCATTGCCATTTTCACGGAGGAAATGCGCGCGCCCCGCTCGGCGATTGCCAATACACTGGAACTGATGCATCTCATCTGGGTTAAAGTTGGAGAAAAACCGGATATTACTTATCGCGATGTCAAAAAGCATTTTGCGCTGACCCCGAAAGAACCGCTCGTGCTTTACAAAGGGCTGAGCGATGAGCAGTTGGGTCGGTGGCAAAATGAATTCGGGCGCTGGAGTGAAAAACGGAAAATTCCAGGCCTTGGAAACCACGACCCGCTGAGCAGCAACGCCATTGTTATCGAGACATCCGAACTGTTGAAACGCCCGACCAGCACGGCCGCCAATACCCTTGAACTGGTATACGAAATTTCCGAGCGCATCGGCATTCCGCGCCGTATCCGGTATCAGGAGATCGTCGACCACATTATTCTGCAGAAACCGCTGCCATTGCTGGCCTGGGAACATATTGATGATGAAACCATGGCCAAGTGGGCCGATACCTGTTCCTCGTTGCCCGGAACCGACATCTATTTTCAGTCGGCTCGGACCTACCCGTTTGGCGAAACCAACGCGCACGTCGTCGGTTTCACCCTCGAGGCCGATGCTGTTCGTCAGGAAGAGGAGACCGGTGAAAAGATTCATTTCGACATGCGTGGCATCAAGGGCCGAAAAGGGCTCGAAAGCACCTATAACGATCTGCTGAAGGGCGAGCCCGGCTATGAGCTCGTTCAGATTGATGCCTCTGGCTATCACCACGTTACGCTTTATAAGCAGCTGCCGAAGCCGGGTGGGGATCTGCAACTGACAATTGACGAAAATATACAGCAGTTTGCAATCGAGGCCCTGCTTTCGAAACAGGACGGCGAAGATCCGGACATTCCGGTGAAGGGGGCCTGTATTGTGCTCGATCCGAACAACGGGGATGTGTTGGCCATGGTGAGCGCTCCTTCGTTTGACCCCAATGCCTATATGGCATCGGTCGGGTATCGGCAGGCGCTGCTGAAAGACACGTTGTCGCGTACGTATCATCGTGCGGTTTTCGGTCAGTATCCACCAGGCTCCACCTTCAAGCCGATCGGCGTGCTCGGTGCCCTGCGGGAGCATCCGGATTATACAAACACCGTGCACAATTGCCACAGTCCGTATTACGTCGGGAATCGGCAGATGAAATGCTGGATTCACTCCCAGTGGGGAGAACACGGCGATGTAACTGCCCGGCAGGCGCTGATGTATTCGTGCAATGTCTATATGTTTGAAATGGCGCGGGAGCTCGGTTACGAGCCGATCCGCGATATGGCCAGAGAATTCGGCATCGGGCAATATGTAGGCCTCTTCCCGAATCTGGATGACCCGCAGGAACAGAAAGATCTTAAATACGGAAATCTTCCCGAAAAATCCATCAGCGCGATCGACTCCTGCAATATGGCTATTGGTCAGGGGGCCATTCTGGCAAGTCCGCTGCAGATGGCGATGGTGGTTGCTACTATCGCCAACGGAGGGCGGCTCTATCGTCCGCGTCTGGTGGAGAAATGGCGCACGGGTCCGGACAATGAATATATCACCAATCCCACCTGGGCCATTCGGCAGATCGATGTTCCGGTCGAGGCACTCGAACTGGTGCGTGGCGGCATGCACGATGTGGTCATGGACCCGGAAGGCACGGCCAAAGCCGCTCGAGTGGATGATATTCTGATCGCCGGGAAAACCGGTTCGGCTCAATACAAGAAAAGAGTCGATGGTGAAGTGGTCAACAGTGTGCACACCTGGATGATTTCCTACGCACCGTATCATTTCCCGAAATATGCCGTGGCTATGCTGGTGGAAGACGGGGTATCCGGTGGTCGTACCATCGGCCCGCGCCTGAGCAAGCTGTATCGCAGTCTGTTTGAATACGACGGCACCCTTCCCAAGGAGGATGGCTGATGAACGGCATTCAACCTAGACGGCTGGACTGGGCGATGCTCTGCACCATCGGATTCCTGATGATCATTAGTGTAATGTTCGTTTTCAGCGCGCGATATAAGTCGGCCGAGGCGTATGGCGACAGCTGGCAGAAACAGCTCATTTTTGCGGTGCTGGGTCTGGCCGTCTATGCCGCAATCGTCTGGTTTGACTATAAGGTGATTGCCTCGCTGTCATGGTGGATCTACGCCGGAGCGATTGGATTGCTGCTGCTGGTTTTTCTGTTTGAGCCCAACAATGGAGCGCAACGCTGGATTCCGTTGCCTGGCTTCACCCTCCAGCCTTCGGAACTGGCGAAGATAGCGGTGGCGGTTAAGCTGGGGGCCTATCTTTCTTCGCCGGACCGCGAGCCGGACGAGTGGACCACCTTCTGGGGCTGTGTGGGCATTGCCGGCCTGCCGTTCCTGCTGATTGTGGCCGAACCGGATTTGAGCACCTCCCTGATTCTGGCGCCGATCACGCTGTCTATCATGCTGTATGCCGGCGTGAAGCGGAAGCTGTTGCTGATTGGTCTGGCTGCTGTGGTGCTGGCGGGAGTTTCGGCCTGCCTTTGGATTAAATATGAAAGGCCGACCGACGAACAGTTAAGACAGGGCGTGGTGGCCGCCAAAGGGCAGATACTGCCGCGTATGCCGATTTTACAGGATTATCAGAAAGACCGGATCCGCGTTTTTGTGCGTGACGACCACGATGTGGCCGGCGCGGGATGGAATAAACTGCAGTCGCAAATTGCGGTGGGTTCGGGGGGACTGGATGGCAAAGGCTATTTGAAGGGCACCCAGAACATTCTCGGCTTTTTGCCGGCCGCGGTTGCGCAATCAGATTTTATCTTCTGTGTCATTTCAGAAGAGAAAGGGTTTAAAGGCGGAGCGTTTATTCTGATGCTCTATGCCGTTTTGTTAGGACGTTGTATGCGGGCATCATTGCGATCCCGCGATGAGTTTGGGCGGCTCATGGCGCTGGGAATCGGCGTTATGGTGTTTTGCCATGTGTTTGTGAATATTGCGATGACGATCGGTGTTTTGCCGATTACGGGATTGCCGCTGCCTCTGATGAGCTACGGCGGTTCGTTCATGGTTAGCACCATGATCGCACTGGGGCTGGTGCAAAGTGTGTATCAGCGCAGAAGAATTAGATAAAGGAGAGTATAGCCATGCTTAAAAAATTGAAACCTTTCGGGGGGAATAAGCGGGAAAAGAAAGAGATCATCATCAACATCGAAACGCTCGAAACGCGTGTGGCGGTGTTGGAAGATGGGAAACTGGATAATTTTCATATCGAGCGCCTGGAGGACAACCGCATTGTCGGCAGCATTTTCAAAGGCAAGATTCAGAATCTGGAAGACGGTTTGCAGGCGGCCTTTGTGGATATCGGCCTCAAGAAAAATGCCTTCATCCACTACTGGGATATGATTCCGGAAGACGCGGCCCGCCTGGAACGCGAAGAGGGCGTGCGGGCCAAGAGTTCGACGCGCCGCCGCAAGAAATACAAGCCCGGCGAAATGCAGAAGATTTTTCCGGTCGGTTCGGAAATCATTGTACAGGTTACCAAAGATGCCATCGGAACCAAGGGGCCGCGGGTAACCGCCAACCTGAGCATTCCCGGTCGCTATCTGGTGATGATGCCCGGCACCCATTTGAAAGGTATTTCGCGTAAGATTGATGATGTGAAAGAACGCAACCGCCTGAAGAAAATTCTGTCGCGTCTGCCCGTTCCGGAGCAGATCGGCCTGATTGTCCGCACCGCTGGATCCGGTACGCGCAAGGTCAGCTTTGCCCGCGATGCCCGCACGCTGTTCGAAATCTGGAATGACATCGAAGCCGGCATTAAAAATACACCGGCGCCCTGCGCACTCTACTCCGAGCCGCGCCTGGCTGAACGCGTCGTCCGAGACTACCTGACCGAAGACATAGATCGTATCTACATCGATAACCGGGAAATGTTTGAAAACACCCGGCAGATCATTGCCAAGTTTTCACGCCGTTCGCGCAACTGGGTGCAGATGTATGGCGGCGAAGAGCCGATCTTTGACTATTTTGAAGTCGAGAAGCAGATCGAGTCCGCTTACCGCCGTAAGGTCTGGATGAAGTCCGGTGCATATCTGATCTTCGATGAAACCGAGGCACTGATTGCCATTGATGTGAACACCGGTCGCCATAAAGGCAGTAAGTCGCAGGAGGAATCTATTCTTCAGGTGAATCTGGAATCGGCCGATGAAGTGGCCCGCCAGCTGCGCCTACGTAATGTAGGAGGGTTGGTGATCGTCGACTTTATCGACATGAAATCAAAGCGCGACCAGAACGCGGTGTACCGATGCCTGAAGGAGGCGCTGAAAAAAGATCGCGCCCGTACAAACGTGCTTCAGATTTCGCAGCTCGGGCTTTTAGAAATGACCCGCCAGCGTGTGGAGGAATCCATCTTCACGTCCGGCTATACCGACTGTCATTACTGCAATGGTCGCGGCCGTGTGAAATCCACGCTTTCCATGAGTGTCGAGATCCAGCGCCGCGTCAGCGAGTGCATGCGCAAAGACCGGAACGGCACGCACTCTATGCGCGTGACCGTCAACCCGCAGGTGCTCGACCGTCTGCGTAAGGAAGATGAAGTGGCTCTCATTGAAATGGAAAAAGAGTTCCAGGGGCACCTGACCTTTGTTTCCGATGGTAACTTCCATGTTGAGGAGTTCACCATCAGCAACGACGACAATGGCAAGGTACTTTTCACCAGTGTTGAATCATAGGAACTACATTATGATAAAGTGTGAAATAGCCAGGAGCAATGTTCTGTAAATTGATTCCTGCCAAATCAATGAACGGCACCGGAAACTGATTTTTCCGGTTGCCGGTGTTCCGGAGCACAAAACTGAACGGGATGGAATGTGTTGGCGCTTAGGGCTCGATGTTGATGATCTGGGTCGAATCCTGTTCGTTGGCCGGAAGGTAAGGAGTTGTGCGGTATTTGCTGACGTGCTGCAATTGCTGGAGAAGGTTGACCATGGTCTCTGATGCCTGCAGGCAGGAGGCAATCATCTCCTGCATTCCGGCGTCGGTTTCCTGAGCCTGCATTAACTGGAGATAGGCGCTGATAACGGTGGCGGGCTGGCCGATATGATGGCACGCGGTACCCAGGCTTTCGATCATGACTCGTTGGCGTTCTGCGTCCAGCAGTTGTTCCTGCTGGAGGTTGATGGTGCGGTGCAGTTCCACTTTTTCCAGGGCATTGAGTACGGCGCGTTCAAGATCGTCCCGGGAGATGGCCCCTTTAACGAGATAGTCCATAGCGCCATTTTTCATGGCTTCGACGGCGAGCTGTTCAGAACCCTGCCCGGTCAGCATGACGATGGCCAGGTTGCTGTTTATGCCTAGAAAATGTTTGAGCCAATTCATGCCCGATCCCCCCGGCATGTTGTGGTCCAGCAGAATGCAATCAACGTTCTGTCGCTTGAGTACCTCCATGGCTTCCTTGCCGCTGCTGGCCTCCAGCACTTGCGCGCGGGATTCCGGGCGCAAGTTCATGCGATGCAGATTCCGTTTTTGGGCCGCCCTGAAATGTGCATCGTCATCAACAATCAATATCTGGACAGGCGATGTTGTATGCATGATCGGACCCTTTGCAGTTGGTTAAAAAACGATGCGTTCTGTATAGACGCGGACTTTTTCCGAAATTGTTTTCTGTTGCAGGAAGTTTTCAAGTCGTCTCCGCATTAAGCGGCTAACCGATTGGCCTTTGCTGACGATCATAACGTCATTGGTGCTGCGAATGTCGGCGGCGAGAATCATTCCAAGCCGCAATTCATGGATCGGGATAAGCTCAATCGTTTTTTGGAGCTGAGGGGGCTCAATTCCCTCAAGAGCTGCGAGGACTCTGGAATTATAGGAAGTATGGTTGTTCTTCATGTTCTGCATCGCCTGTGCCGGGGAGGTTCCGCGGGCGAGTTGCTCATCATAATCGGAGGCGCACCGCAAAATCTGGGCACCAAGCACGATCAGATCGTCTTCAGTATCCTCCGCACGGACCGCGTCTTTTAATGCAATGATACTGGATACCATTTCAAGCCTTGGAATTTTATCCAGAACATGGCAGGCATCCTTGGAATGTTCGGCCAGCATCTCCTGTTCAGGTACTTCCAGCGCCTCCCCTGCCAACGTCTTCTCCATAATTTCAGTCGGAATGGTTACATAACCGATGTGAGAAAGCATGGCACTCACCTCCAGCTGCCATCGGTTTTTGATCTGCAGCACATCGGCGGTTTTTACCACAAAATATTTAATACGCTCAGCTCGGCTGAAGGCAGCAGGATTGGACAGAGCCAGAATATCTACCAGCGCTTCGATGCTCCCTGTGAGTGTTTTTTCGAGCAGCTCCTTTTCCGCATTGATCAGTTCATACTGTCGAATGCCCGCCGACAGGCTTTCAGTGAGCAGTTCGGGAGAGCAAGGCTTGTTTAGAAAGCGGAAGATACTGCCTTTGTTCACGGCATCCGAGGCTGTTTGCTGGTCAGCATTTCCGGTAAGCATCATGCGGACGGTATTTGGGGAGATCCGCTGAGCGTGGTTCAGGAATTCGATACCGTTCATGCCCGGCATACGCATATCGGAAACGACGACGGCATATTCGGTATCGGCACGAAGGCGGGCCAAGCCTTCATCCGGGCCCAGTGCCGTTTCTACCGAGAACTGCTTGCGCAGTTGCCGGCGGATGCCATCCAGCACGTTCTGCTCATCATCTACAAATAATACCGACTGATTCACGGGCGCGTCCTTCTGTGGTTTCCAAGGGTGATTACTGAATTCATGGCAGCTCAACTCCGTCGTCTTCAACGAAACTGATTTGGCGTAATTCTTCGATACGGTCTGCAACGCCGCAGGAGGAGAGATATTCTTCGTCAAGTTTTACCTTGCCGTAGTCGCCGCCTCCACGTCTCTCAATATCGAATACGTTGGCGAGATACAGTGCAGTAAGCGAGGTGAAATGGTTCGACTGCGGTGCGCTGGAAGGATCGGTATGATAGGCCACCGCCTCGACAATTTTATTTGAAAGTCCCCATATGCCCAAAAGATAAGCTCCCACTTCAGCGTGGTTCACGCCAAGGAGATCTTTTTCGCGCTGATAGAAGGGGATATCGGAATCATGCCGGTGCGAGTAGAGCGTCCGCCAGTCTTCGTTATCGCTCGCAATCAGAATCAATTTGCCCAAATCATGCACTAAACCGGCCAGCATGGCTTCATCCGCCTGCTTGCGGTCGTTCGTCATGACTTTCATCAGTTTCCCGGCGGCGGCGCCCACCGCAAGCGAATGCGAATAAATCTCCCGAATTGAGAATGTGCCGATCTCGTATTCACCGAATTTTCCAAACACCTGGGTTGTTAAGGCGATACTGTTGATAGTCTCGGCCCCCAGCAGGCCCACCGCCTGGCTAATGTTGTCAATCTGTCGTGACAGCCCGAAGAATGCCGAATTGACCAACTGAAGGATTTTGGCGGTGCTGGGCACGTCTTTTTCCAGAACCGCGGAAATTTTATCTGCGTTGCTGTCGGGAGAACTCAGCACCTCGGTCAGTTCCTGATAAAGTTCCGGCAGGGTTGGCAGGGTACTGCCATCTTTCACAATGCCTGCCAGAATATCGGAATTGAACAGGTTGCGCAGTTGAACCGCACGTGCAATCGATTCCTTCAGGTAATCCGCGTCGCAAGGTTTTGCCAAAAACTGATGCGCGACCGTCACGGATTTTATGAGCATGTCGGTATCGCCATGCCCCGAGAGAATAAAGCGGCCAACGCCGGGGTGGCGCTCCTTTACCTGTTGAAGCAGTTCGACCCCGGTCATGCCCGGCATGCGCAGATCGGTCACAATGATATCGAAGGTATCGGCATCCATTTTCTGCAAAGCTTCTGCACCGGAATTCGCAAAATGAATATCCCATTCATTCCGGTGGCTGCGCAGAAGTCGCTGCAACCCCATCAGAATACTCGGTTCATCATCCACAAAAAGGATACGTTGTTTTTCCATTATTTTATCTTCCATCGATTTGTCGGTTACAGCGGAAGCTTTATTGTAAACGTGGTAGATTCGCCCGGCTCCGTTTTGAAGAGCAGTTCTCCCTGATGTTTGGTCACGATGACGCTTTGGGCAATGGCGAGGCCTTGCCCGCTGCCTTTCCCCACTTCCTTGGTGGTAAAAAACGGGTCAAATATCCGGGACTGTACTTGTTCGGGAATTCCTCCTCCGTTATCGCTGATGTCAATGATGGCGTGCTTTTCATCGAAGGTCGTGGTGATGGTGATTAATCCTGTTTTTTCCTGTGTGCCGAACCGTTCAGCAATGGCATCGCCCGCATTCACTATCAGGTTGAGAACCACCTGGTTGAATTCGCTGAGCAGACAAGGGACCGCTGGCAGGTTGTCGTCGAGTTTAAGTTCCAGTTCTGCCACATACTTCCATTTGTTGCGCGCTACAATGGTGGTAGTCTGGATGGCTTCGTTTAAGTTGGCCGGGCTTCTTTCGGTTTTTCCCGGATGAGCAAAATCCTTCATGGCGCGCACAATGGTGGCTACACGGTCAATGCCTTCCAGCGATTGCTCTATTGCACTGGGAAGTTCCTCGCGAAGATATTCCATATCCGCGGTCTCGAGCGCGCGTTCCACCCGGTTCAGGATGCTTTCGTCGACCGAGCCGGAACGGGCTGCTTCGAAAAGTTTTTCCTGTTCCACCTGAAGTTCGAAAAGGTCGTTAATGGAATCCTGAATAAACCGGATGTTGTCGCCGACAAACTGCGTGGGGGTGTTAATCTCGTGGGCAATTCCGGAAGCCAGCTGCCCCACGGATTCGAGTTTTTGGGCATGCAGCAGATCGGCTTCGAGCTTGGTCCTGACCTTCAATGCGGCTTCGCGTTCGCTTTCATCAACCACCACGAATAAGAGTCCGCTGGGGAGGTTGTCGCCGTCGAGGATCGGCGAGCATTTGATTTGAACCGGTATGGACTCCTCTCCTCGAATCACATGGAGCAGAATATTGAGGGAAATACCTTCCTGCGCATGGTGAATCGCTTTATCCAACGTTGCTTTATCTGACACAAAGCGACTTAACTGCAGCCCGTTCTTACCGTTTATAGAACGACCGATGAGCCTTTCAAACGAAGTATTGGCGTATACGATTGCACCTTGCCTATCGCCGATTACAACACCGTCGGAGGCATTGTCGAGTGCCTGTGAAAACTGTTTGAGGGTATTGCAGGAGTCCTGAAGCTCGCTATGCATTTGCTTAAGCTGGCATTCGTCCTTGCTCAGCTGAACCAGCGTACGAACCTTGGTGAGAAGAATCTTGATGTTGATCGGCTTCGTGATCAGATCCAGCGCACCCAGGCGCAGTCCTTTAATGTACGCATCCTCATCGTTTAGTGCGGAGATGAAAACGATCGGTCGTGTTTTCGAGGCCTGCTTACCTTTCAGAATACGGCATACCTCGTATCCGGAGATATCCGGAAGTATGATATCGAGCAATATCAGATGCAGATCCTGAGAATCGGCAATTTCAATCCCCTCTGTTCCGGTTTCTGCCGCCAAAACTTCGTAGCCCGCATTCTGCAGCATGGAAACCAGAAACATTCGGGTTGCCCTGTTGTCATCGATCACCAAAATGCGATCCTTTTCGGGGATGGCTATGCTGATGTCGCTGTTCATGCTGTTCATTTTTCCTCAAGTCCGAAACGTTCGTTCATTATTTTCAGCATATTGAAAGCAATATATGTGCCGAAAGGACTGTGCCGTGTTCCTTCTCTTCCGAAAGCGTGTAGTTTCTTAGGTTAAGAAAAGCATCCAATCCAAACGTCACAAAGAGCGGCTTATTGCGCTTCTTCAAGCACCAGTTTGACCGTATTACCGAGAACATCCAGCGGAACGGGTTTTTCCAGGACCTGTTGGGCTCCGAAGAGCTTGGCTTGGCGCAGAAAATTGATCGGGAGGTCGCGCATCCCGCCCGATATGGCGATGATGGGAATCTTCCGGTTTTGTTTGCGGATCTCCAACAGAATTTCTAAACCGTCCATTTCCGGCATCATGATATCTGTAATGATGAGTTGAGGTGCGGTGGAGTTGATCAGCTCCATACCCTGCCGCCCGTCATCGGCAATCATGACATTATGTCCCTGCCGTTCCAGAAACTGTTTAAAAACAGTTTGGATGGTTTTATCGTCATCGATAACAAGAATCGTTGCCATAATCAGTGCTCCGTTTGTGTTTTGGTTAAGGTTTCATTAATCGATTTAACAAGACCCATAAGAGTGAAAGGTTTTTTGATAAAGTGGTAATTGCTGCTTGAGAGCGATTCCCAGCGCTCTGCTTCGTTTGGGTATCCACTGCAAAGCAATACCGGAAGCTGCGGCTGCGAAGCCCGCAATTCGTTGGCCAGTTCCAGACCGATGCCATCGGGCAGCCTCATATCGGTCAGCAGCAGATCAAAGTTCCGTTCGCTTTTTTCGAACTGCTCAAGAGCTTCGCCTATGGATGCTGCCGCGGTTACATGAAAGTCGGTCTCTTCGAGAATGGTTACGATTAATGAACAAGCTTCGGGGTCGTCGTCCACCACAAGAACTTTCACGGCGGTATCCTCCTGCGGCATCGATGCATCGGAAGAACCGGCGGTCGTGGCATTTTCTGCAAGAGGGAAATACAGTTTAAATACACTTCCAATCCCTTTTTTGCTGCTGACATTAATCCAGCCGTGGTTCTGTTTCATGATGCCGTATACAACGGATAAGCCAAGCCCGGTCCCTTTCCCGAGTTCCTTGGTAGTAAAGAACGGGTCAAAAAGGTGGGCAGTCACATGTTCATCCATACCGCTTCCTGTGTCGGCAACCGAGAGGCAGACAAAGGCACCGGGACGGCTTTTCGGCATTATAAGGTCTTTTTTCCCGAGGAAGACCCGTTCTGTTTTGATGGATAAAACACCTCCTTCCGGCATGGCATCACGCGCATTAACAGCAAGGTTCATAAGTACCTGAGAAAGCTGCCCGTAGTCTGCATTAATGTCCGGCAGCTGGTCATCCAGATGCAGTTCCTGCTCATACTTTTCCCCGAGAAGAATATCGAGCAGGGCTGTCGTATCGTGGACGATATCGTTAATGTTCAGCAGAGACGACGCCACTGGTTGCTTGCGACCGAAGGCCAGCAGCTGTTTTGTCAATCCAACAGCTTTCGTGGCAGATTTTTTTATTTCGGTAGCGTTACTGTACTCCAGCGAATCCTTATCCATATCGTACATCAACAGTTCGCTGAAGCCGAGAATGCCCTGAAGGATATTATTGAAATCGTGGGCAACCCCGCCGGCGAGCAGTCCAATTGCTTCCATCTTCTGGCTTTGCCTGAACTCCTCCTCCCGAACCAGCTCTTGGCTGATATCTCGCTTGATGGCCACATAGTTGATGATCGTTCCGTTCACATCTTTGACTGGAGAAATGGATGCTTCTTCGGTAAAAAACGTTCCATCTTTTTTCCGATTGACCAATCGCCCTTCCCACACATTTCCCGATGAAATGGTTTCCCACATTTCTTTATAAAAGTATTTCGTCTGTTCATCGCTCTTCAGGATGTGCGGATTTTTTCCCAGCGCCTCCGCGCGGGTGTATCCGGAAGTGGTTTCAAATGCTGGATTGACATACTGTATCGACCCTTCCAAATCCGTTATAATAATTGACTCTGGAGACTGTTCTATTGCGATGGATAGTCGAGTCAGTTTATCCTCAGTTTCTTTGCGCTCGGAAATGTCTTCGAACATCCAGATGGATCCCTCGTCTGGGTCCTCTGGATTGAGTGCTTTTCCAACCAGGCGGCACCAGAAAAGGGTTCCATTGGAGTTACGCAAATGGAGGAGATGGTCGAATCGCCTGTTTTCACTCAACATCCCATAGGCCAGATTTCCATTTTCTTCGTAATCTTTTTCGGTGGCGTAGAGCAGACGAGTGGAGTGGTTTTGAATTTCATTGATCGGTCGGCCCAGCATTTCTGTCAGACGCGGGTTGACCCATTCAAACTTTCGATGCCGGACGAGGGCGATACCCAGAATGCTGTTATTGAGAATCAGGCTCTGTTCTTCGCTGAGTTTTTTCAGCCTTTCTTCAACCCGTTTCCGGGCTGTAATATCCTGAATGACCCCGAATACAACATTCGTGTCGGCGTTATATTCTGCGACAGAATGAATATCCACTAAGGTTTGATCGGAAGGGCGACGGATACGGAATTCAACATCGTATGGTTTCCCGTATCGGGTCAGGGCGTCCAGGGTGCTGTCCAGCAGGTTCCGGTATTCAGGGAGCGGGACCGCATGAACTGTTTTGACAGTGGTTTTTTGTGAATTTAACCCATAAATCCGGCGTGCTTCGGCGGACATACTGACCGCTCCGGCTGCCAAATCTATCTCCCAATCGCCAATCTTTGCCACGGATTGAGCTCGTCGCAGCCGGGCCTCGCTTTTTTCCAGCTCCTGACGGGCGGCACGCTCTTTGGTTTGATCGCGCAATACCAGCACCACCCCGACAATGCCTCCCTGTTCACTTATGATCGGCGCGGCACTGTTGGCAACCGGAATATGTCGTCCGTCTTTTGAAACCAGCAGGGTATGGTTGGACAGTCCGATAATTTTCCCAGACTGAAGTACCTGTGCAGCCGGGCAGGCAATGGGCTTAAGCATTTCTTCATTGATCAATTGGAATACAGTGTTCAAGGGGAGTCCGCTTGCGTCTTGTTGGGACCAGCCGGTCAGCTTTTCCGCAACCGGATTCATATTGACCAAGAGCCCGTCCCTATCGGTTGCAATCACGGCATCCCCGATGGAATCAAGTATTATTCGAAGATGTTGTTCATTTTTACGCAGAGCATCCTGAGCCTGTTTGCGAGCCGTGATGTTCCATGAAATTCCATAGAGGCCTTCCGTTTCTCCTGCTTCGTTGAAGCGGGGGACTTTCGTCGTCTGCCACCAGTGACCGAATATAAACTCTTCGGTCTCTAAAACCTGACCGCTTTCCAACACCTGACGATCTCCCTGACAGCTTGTTTGTGCATCCTCATTGCTGAGAAAGTCAACTGCTGTTTTCCCAATGAACTCTTCGGCGGGCTTTCCAAGTAGAGTTGTAAAGTGCTTGTTGATGGATAGCATACGGCCTTCGGCATCCTTAAAATAAACGTTGGCCGGCATTGAATCCATGAATGAAGTGAAGAGCTTATTCTGAAACTCCATTTTTTTGCCGGTCAGAATGGCGTCCTCCATCATGTTGAGTGCCGCAGTTTGCGCGTCTTTCAACGATTTGTTTGCGCGTTGCAGCTGTTCATTCTGGATTTTCGTTGAAGTAATGTCCGTGCCCTGGACAATTACTGCGGTCACGGGGCCCCGACCTGAAGAGTAGGGGGTGTATTCAAGCTGCATCCAGTGCGGGCTTCCGTCCAGGGACGTGAAACGTTTTTCATGGCGGGATATTCGGCCCGTAAATGCTTGGTCAAGGCAGGGTTTAATCTCACGGGCATATTGCTCTTCTCCAATGAATACCTCGATGGATTTTCCTGTTATATCGCTGGCAGATACGCCGTACAGTTCAGCGTACGCATCGTTTACCGACAGGTAGGTCCCATCGTTCGCAATCATGAGCATGGGGTTATGGCTCATGTTAATCTGGGAGAGGAGGCGCTGCTTATGCTGATCCTCTTCCAGATTATGCTGGGCGGAGGCAAGGTCTTTGGCAATTTTACGAATCAGCTCCAGATCTCCGTCATGTTCAACAAACCAGGCCGGTATAGAGGTAATGAGCATGCCGTGTGTCCGACCGGCATGCCGCAGTCCGATGGAAAACCCCACCTGGTTCAGTCCGGGTTCCTGAAGGGGACAGACCTCGCAGTCCGGATCCGAACCCTGCAAGAAGTTTAATTCCCCGGACTCTGCAGTTCCCCGAATGCAGGGCGGTATCATCTCGGATCTCAGGTGCTTTTCCATCTCATCGGAAACGGAATCGGAGAAGCCGGATTGATACACCTTAGAATGCATCGGGCCATCCCGATGGAAGGTTAAAATCATACACTGATTAAAACAGGGGGCTTGGGCCAGGATCTCGCAGGCTTTTTGCAGCATGCGGTCAGATCGGGTCTCTTGTTCGATCATTTCACTAAGTTTCTGCATCGAAACGAGAATACAATTCGTGATAGCGAGGCATTTTTTCTGCTGCTCCAAATTGCAGGCCAGAATTTTTAAATGAGAGATATCCTGGTGACAGCCACAGGCGCGAAGCGGCCTGTCCTGCGCATCGCGTTCGACGATCCTACCATTGCTGCGGATCCACACCCAATGTTGGTCTTCATGCCGAACACGGTATTCGAGCTCATAGCTGTCTGCACCATCGGCAGAAAGCCTTATGGGAAGTTCCGCAACTTTTGAGAGATCTTCAGGATGGATGCGTTTAAGCCATTCTTCAAACGGCATCCGGGGTTCCGTATTGTACAGTCCCAGGATATCAAACCCCACCTGATCGGCAGTGAGTTGATTTGTGGTCATGTCCCAGTCCCACAAGCCGACACTCGCCGTTGTGAGCAGATCGCCCATCAGTGTTGCAGTGCCATCCGATAATTGGAGTTGCATGAAACGATCTATTAATTGTTGCATTGGGTCATTCATTTGATTCCTGTTGGATTATTGATACGGTTCAGCGCGTCCCAGTTCTCGGCAGAGGTCATTAATTTCCTTTTTCAATTCGACCATCCGCAGTTCGCGGCCGGTGGCCATTTTATTGAACTGTTCCAGATCCTCGGTGCGTTTCCGCTGGATTGCTTCTGCTTTCTTGCGTTCGGTGATGTCCAACACAACGCCCACCGTTCCAATCAGCTCGCCCGAGGAATTGCGGTGCGGATACAGCGTATACTCAGCCGCAAAGCATTCCCCGGACTTCCGGACCATCGTCGCATTGCCGTTAAACGCCTTCTGCCCTTCACACACCTGCTGTTGCATGGAAGGAAACTGAGCGGCGAGTTCCGATGTATGGAAAACCTCCACTTTCTGTCCGATAATTTCTTCGGGTGTATACCCAAAGATATTTTTAGCGCCGGCACTGAATGCCACAACGCGCGTCTCTACGCCTTCCAGATCCGCCGAGATAAAAGCAATATTATCAACGGCTTCTAAAATCATTCGCAGCTGTTCTTCGCTCTCGCGCACCGCTTCATCCGCCCGCCGTTGTTTTTGCTGGCTTTCATGTTCTTTAAGCGCACGGTCAACCACCGGCCCCAACCTGGAGAGGTGGTTTTTAAGTACATAGTCGGTTGCTCCGGCGGTGAGTGTTTTAATGGCGGCATCCTCCCCGATCGTGCCGGAAATGAGGATGAAGGGGGTATTTACATCCTGCGCGAGCACCAGTTCCAGTGCGGATAAGCCATCAAAGCTGGGTAACTTGTAGTCCGATAGAATCAGGTCATACTGCGCAGTATTCAGGCTCGCCAGAAAATCCTCCCGAGTCTCCACGCGCTCCCATTCGCAACGATAGCCTGCCTCTTCGAGGGCGGCAATATTCAACTCGGCATCGTTGGGCTCATCCTCCAGCAGGAGCAGATGTAATAATTTATCATTCGGCATATTAATCTCTCTTTTTTTAGTTGAGTTCAAAATCGTTCGGCATCGGTTCATTCGTCAGCACCCAGAACAGGCCAAGCTGCTTAACCGCTGCGAGAAACGCATCAAACGCAACCGGTTTGACCACATATGCATTCACGTTCTGGTTGTAGCTTTTAATTAAATCCTGTTCCTCCCGCGAGGAAGTGAGAACGACCACTGGAATCGTTTTCAAAACAGGGTCGTTTTTGATCTGTCGGAGCACTTCATGTCCATCGACTTTTGGCATTTTCAAGTCCAGAAAGACGACGAGGGGATTTCCCCTCGGCCGATCGGCAAACGAGCCTCGACAATAAAGATAGTCCAAGGCTTCAGCTCCATCCCGCGCCACCGCAACTCCATTTGCCAGATTATGTTCTGCCAACGAAGTGAGCGTCAGTTCAACATCTCTGACATCATCATCAACCAAGAGTATTTTTTTTCTGTCCATCATTCCGCTCCATGTAGTGTGAAATAAAATGCTGCACCCCGATCCACCTTGCCCTCGGCCCAGATCTTTCCACGATGCCGGAGAACAATACGACGGGCCGTGGCCAGGCCGATGCCCGTTCCTTCAAACTCGTCATCTCGATGCAATCGCTGGAATACGCCGAATAACTTACCCGTATATTGTGGATCAAACCCGGCTCCGTTGTCGCGAATAAAGAAGACTCTTTTGTCTCCTTCATTTGTTGTTCCGATCTCAATGCAGGCCTCTTCGCAATTGCCGGTGTATTTGACGGCATTGCCGATCAGATTCTCCCAAACTTGCCGGAGTAGCGATTTGTCGCCATTAACAGAGGGAAGCGTCTCGATCTTCCATTCGATCCGCCGATCCTCGGTGACCGTAGACAGGTCATGAACAACTGCTCTAATCACGGCGTTCATGTCGACCGTACTCATGTGCATTTCGGAGCGATTGGTTCGGGAAAAGGCCAGCAGATCGTCGATCAGTCGGCCCATTCTATTCGAGGACTGAGCAATGGTATTGAGATAACGGCTGGAGGTGGCATCCAGCCGATCCTTTTCGCGTTTAAGCAACAGCTCAATAAATCCGTCAATATGGCGCAAGGGTGCACGCAGATCGTGGGAAACCGAATAGGAAAAGGCCTCGAGTTCCTTATTGGTTGTGCGCAGCGCCCGTTTTGTCGATTCCAAGCCCTGATTGGTCTCCTTTAAGTCCTTCAAAAGGTTGATCATACCGCGGTTCAGTGCCTCTGCTTCATCTCTGCGGAGCTTCAGTTCTGCGGTTCGTTCTTCCACCCGCGCTTCGAGAAGATTATACGATTCCTTTAATTCCAATTCCGTCTTTTTACGCTCGGTAATATCCTGAACAACGCCCACTATCAATTGCTCTTTTCCGTCCGCCGAATTGCCCGGACGGCCGACGGCCCAGATCCAGCGAATTTCGCCATCGGCCCGCTGAATTCGGCATTCGAAGTTCCAGTCATCCCCTCTGGTAATAGCGTTTTTGAAATTGTGGTCCACAGCCTCCCGATCTTCAGGAAGAACATGTTCAAGAAAAATTTCGTAGGTCCAGTCGGGCACTGGCACTTCGTAGCCGAAAATATGGTCGTGCATTCGTGTACGATGAGAACTGAGATCCGCTACTCTCAGATCCCACGCACCCATTCGGCTGACTTCCAGTGCAAATTGAAGCCGGTTTTTCTCCTTTAGCACATCTACCCGTGCACGCTTGAGTTCAGTGATGTCGGTGATAAAAGCATAATAGTAATCGGGGTCACCATTGGCATCACGGGCCAAGTGGACAAACAGCTCAACGGGCACGCGGGTACCGTCCTTACGAATGTACTCCTTCTCATAGCGAACCGGTTCGTCGGTACGCTCAAGCTGCACTAATGCCTCCTGCTCCATCGGCAACCACTCGGGAGGGGTTAATGCAGTTCCCCAGTCGATCGTCCTCAATTCTTCTTCCGTATAGCCGGTCAATGCGCAGAATGCTGGGTTGAGTTGCCCCAGCCGCCCATCAGCAAAGCCGACCGCAACCGGTTGATCGGAGTCCATGAGCAATTTAGCCATGAAGCGAGCCTTTTGCTCGCTTTCTCGCAACGCCTCTTCGGCCAGCTTTTGCTGGGTGATATCGATCTGCGTTCCCCAGACTCTGATCAACCGGTTGTTTTCCACAACGCCATTAATATTGTTAGAAAACCAGACCGTCTTACCATCACAATCCACCTCACGCGAGACTGCACCGCTGATACGGTAATTATTCTCGATCCAGGCCGTAAACATCTCAATATTTTCCGGAATGTCCATACTTCCGTGTATATCCATCAGAGTTTTTCCGATCAGCTCATTTGACTGGATAAACCCATACATCCTTGCCTGCGCATTATTGCATTCAACAAACGCTCCGGCGTAGAGCAGGCGAATCTGTTCCTCCACAGGCAGGTCGGTCGGTATACCCCCGGGCATTTCGTACAGGAAGAGTCCTTCGTCGGTATGCTCCATGAAAGACCGAAAACGCTCCCCGCTTTTTTTCAATTCCTCTTCGGCCTGCTTGCGCTCGGTGATGTCCATCAGGCACCCGCGCATTCGCGTGGCAACACCTTCTTTATTCCGCGCCGTAATCCGCCCGGATAAAGAGAGCCAATGCTCACTGTGATCCGGCCAGAGTGTGCGATAGTCAAAATGAAAATCATCGGGCCCACCGGTTGCGATCGATCGATCGATGGTTCCGGAAGCGAACTCGCGATCCTCCGGGTGCACGGCCTTCATGAAATCATCCTTCGTCCAGATTTCATGCGGCTCCAACCCATAGAGCGCTTCATGATTTTGAGAACGGGCCATCCGGTTTTTAATCAGGTCATATTCCCAAACCGCCACATTGGCCGTTTCAGTACTCAGCCTTAACCATTCTTCCCGCTCTTTAAGCTCGCGTGTGCGTTCTTTTATTGTTCGTTCCTGCAATTCTCGGTCCCGTTTCTCTGCGGGAAACCATCGGTAAAGTAAGATAGCGATCATCACTATGGCCGCTACAACATTTAGCATTTTGGGAACCACTATGATTTCGGGGCGAACCAAAACGTCGTAAATGCCCGCGGGAAGGAATCCGGATTTGGAGCTGAACCTGATACCGAAATAGATGCTTTCAAACACGGTTCGGAGCGCATCGATTGCTAATATGATCATCAGCATATTCAGCAAACTCTTTTGAAAACGAGTGCTCCACAGCCGGCGCAGAAGAAAACCAAGAATGAAGAGCCAGAGCCCGACTAATACCCAATAGGTCAAGGGAGTCAGTATTTGAAATATATTCATTGTTCTCCTCTCTACACGCTGTTGTGGTCGGGGTCTTCTTGTTCGATTGAATCGTGCGCGGCTATTCCGGCTTGATCCAGCTGGGTCCGCAGTGTTTGGATGACACCCTTCAGTTCCGCCATGCGGTTTTCGCGACCGGCCATGGCGTTGACGATGGTGCGGAGTTCTTTGGTGCGCTCCTCTACACGAAGTTCAAGCTCATCGCGGGACTTACGCAGTTCCTCCTCTACTCGTTTTTGTTCCGTGACATCCTGAACAATCCCGGATAACAACACGGGATCACCAGCCTCATTCCTGAGAGCCTCGCCCTGCCCTGAAATCCAGAGCAGATCCCCATGGGGCAGAAGCACCCTGTATTCAAAAGAGACATGGCGTTCAGTCTTGAGTTGCTCGACAATCTGATCGTGATAATCACGATCCTCGGGATGCACGCGTTCGAGCAACTTTTCATAGGTCACCGAACCTTCTTCAGGGTCGATCTCGAAGATGCAATAGAGCTCATCGGACCAAGAGACTTTGCCCGTGGAAACATCAAAGTTCCAACTTCCAACACGCGCGATTTCCTGCGATTTCCGGAGAATGGCCTCGCTCTGACGCAACTGATCTTCCGCCTGTTTTCGTTCGGTATCATCGTAGCCCAAGCTGAACACCTGTCCATTGGGCAAGCCGAAGTTGGCCCAGAGCGTGATGAGTGTACGCCCATCCTTCGTCAGAGGATGTAACTCCCTGAATTGACCGTCCAGATCGGATGCAGTGGCCCGCTTTACTTCTGCACATACGGCCGGGTCTGGATAGAGCAGCGTAAGCGGAGCGTCGTGTGCAAAAATCTCGGCATGGGTCCAGCCGAAGGTTTTACGGCACTGCTCGTTCCACATGATGCACTGTCCGTTTTCATCGAATCCGGTAATCAGCACCGGGGCATTTTCGCAAATGGTTCTGAAGCGTTTTTCGCTGGCGAGCAGCCTTTCTTCGTTCCGTTTTGGTTCGGTAATGTCCTGTATGATTCCGATGGATTGAATAATATTTCCATCGGCGTCCCTGATGTGAGTGCCGCGTTCATACATATAGCGGACTTCTCCCGTGTCCGCCCGGATGATTCGGTGCGAAATGTCATATGGCGGGCCATCGGGTTTTAAGGAATCCTCAAAAGCCTGTTCCACACCTTTCCGGTCCTCCGGATGAACGGTTTTAAAAAAATCATCGGCCGAAATAGCGGATGTTTTGGGGCACACCCCTAAAAGATCGAAAACCGTATCGGACCACGTAAGCTCCTTATTTTTTCCGCTCAGCTCCCAACTGCCCGTTCGGGCGGTTTGCTGGGCGAGCCTGAGGTGCTGTTCACTTTGCGCCAATTTGCGGTTGGCACGTTCCAGATTGCGAAACTGCGCACGCAGAAGCAAATAGAGTAATAAAGCCGTGACGCCGACAAAAAACCAGCCCTTCATGTTGGAGAATTTTTGGAACTGGCCTTCCGAAGAGGCGATCCCCGCCGCGATCTGGTCGGAATAAAAAATCCAGAGTACACCGTATATCAAATAGGCAAGACTGATTGTTAACGCCGGTGATATTCGCGATAAGTGGCGCCTATCTTTAGCTCTTGGGTGATGCTCGGGATGATCGTAAGTTCCGTCCGAAATTTTCATGGCTTTGATTCCTGCTTGAGAGTTAAGGCAATTTTTCTCAGTAGCGGTTCAATTAAGCTATGAATGGCTTCGATCTCTATGAATGCCTCATCCAGCTGTTCATTTGAAATTGCGCTTTCGGCTGCTCTGGCCACTTTTTGTAAGGAGGAGGCCCCAATGGTTGCTGCCGTTCCTTTCAGCGAATGTACAAGGCGCCGAGCCGTTTCCAGGTCATGATCGGCAAGCGCTTTTCTGATTATTCCCACGGTGTCGCAATGATGGGTAACGAATGCGTTCAGAATGACCGTATAGAGTTCCCGGTTATTGGCCGCTAAATACAGTCCGGCGTCGTAGTCGAGACCTTCGACCTGCATGAGCGGATCCGTTGAGTCGGCAGCATATTTATTTTCTGAATCCCTTTTTTCGGTAAAAAGGCGTTCCAGCTGCTGGCCATCGGCATCGCCCGGATGTCTTTGTGAAGTATTCAGCATTGCGGTCCCCTCTCTATCTCCTTCAGCTATCGTCGTATTTAGCACAGGATATAGTAAAGAGTTGACGCAGGTTTAACAATTAAATTTATACCCCATAAGAGAAAGAAATCCTTGTTACGGCAGATACTGGATCAGTACAGCGGCTGCAACAAGACTGCTGAATCCTACGACCGTGATGAGCACGACAAGTTTCATTTGTTTCTTCCCTCCATAAATTATTGCCGAATTCATCCGAATGGCAGCCACATGGAGCACAATGCCAAACCTTTGAACCGACTTTATCATTACAATATATACGGGCTCCGCATTTTGCTGAAACCGATGCAGCAACCCTCTAATAAAACATGGCGCTCGCCCAAGGCAGGATTGATGAAGCGCACTTTTTCGGTGATGAAGTCTTCTAAAATGGTGACCTTTATTTGAAATGACCTTCCTTCTTAGGGCTCACCGTGGTAGAAAACTGAGATGAAGTGTTTGCTTATCGAAGATGAAGAGCTCTTCCAGATCCAGCTCACAGGATTGCTCGCGGAAATTGGAGGAATTGAGCTTGTCGGGGTTGCTGCTGATAAAAATAGCGGTATTGAACTGATCCGGGCCCATCCGGATGCGGATCTTCTGATTCTGGATGTTGAACTGCCGGACGGCACCTGTTTTGATGTCATCAGTGGTTTTGACAAACTCCCGAAGCTGCTTTTTATCACCAGCCATGAGAACTATGCTCTCAATGCATTCGAGCTCAATGCGCTTGATTACATCCAGAAACCCATCTCTCTGCCGCGTTTGCAGGATGCGATCAGCAGGCTGGATCTCCCGCTTGCTGCAGAAGACAATAAACTGCCCGTACTCGCGGAAAACGATCTTGTTCTGTTATGCTGCAATAAGTTCAGATATTTCACCGAAGTGCGCAACATAGTTGCCATACACAGCGATGAAAACTATACGCATATCATTCGCCATGATGGACGCCGGTTCATAATGAAAAAAACCCTTGCGGCCTGGGAAAAGCAACTGCCGGAGGGCCTGTTCCGAAGGATTGGGCGACAACTGATTGTTAATGTCAGCGCTTTGGATCGACTGGAGGCCAGGGAGCGCGGTGGATTGCTGTGGTTTAAATCTATTCAGGACCCCCTGAAAATAAAGCAGAGCTCATTCAAAAATCTTCAGAAAATAACCCAATCCATTTAGATCCGTCCTCTTCGAGTGTTTCCTGCTTCGGTCCACGGGTGTAACTGAAATCCGTGGAAACAGCTGAGAACCTGAGCGAATCACTCGACAGGTTCTCTTTTTTGAACTTTACAGTGTCTAGATACTAGACA
>JAROBA010000056.1 GCA_029432815.1 Pontiellaceae bacterium B1224
CGAGAGAATGTGATCTCTCGATGCTCTTAAACTTTTCGGGGGCTGGGGTTCCAGGTGATAAGGATCTGCACAACTTCATGTGATTCCCCTTTATATCCATGATCCCGCGCTTACCATAGTAACCATCACCAAGTGGCCACCAAAAAAACAGTTGAGCGGGGACTACATTCGTATCGACTTCAAATTCGCCAATCTCGTAACCACCCAACATGATTCGCTCCACTGTGTTGCCCCGAAACCGCAGTATATAACCTTTAGCCACTTCCGGGGCTTCAGTTCCATTTTTCAGGTAAGTGCATTTCCACGTTCCCTGGATGTTGGTAAGAGCATTTCGAGCCCGCTTGTATTCGCCCACCTTTTTGGCGCCGTATGCAAATAATCCAATTAGAACGGCCGCAACACTGATCCGCATTATCAATGTTCGCCTACTCGTCATCAATTTTCCCCAACGCTATCTCGATTCGTATTTCCCATGCATGCCCATAGTAGCGGGGAGGTTGCGGAAAACAAGAGGAAGCAATCAGGCTGAAGCTTCCAACCTTTGGAAGGATTTCGTGTTATTCCGTGTTGATCGGTGGCTCGTCTTTTTGAGGTACTGATCGGTTTCCAAGCATTGGAAAACTTTTTCTTGCATATCCTGCGGTTTGATGTAGTTTTCCGCACTTCTTTACAGGAGATGTAGAAAATGCACGAAATAATGACGATTGAAGAAGTAGCCGCATATCTGCGCGTTTCTGAGCGAACGGTCTATGATTGGGCACAAAAGGGCGACTTGCCCGGCGGAAAGCTGGGCACCACCTGGCGCTTTAAGCGCAACGATGTTGAAAGCTGGGTTAATTCGCGTATTTCCAAGCAGGCGCCGGGGAAATCGTCCAGTGGAGTCACAAGCAGTGCAACGCTGACTTCCGAGCGGATCATAATCCTTAAAGAGGTGGATAAAGATACTGTGCTGCGAAATCTCGTGGATCTGTTGGCGGAGTCTCCGTTTGTCCACAATCGCGATGAACTCCTGAAAGGCATTTTTGCCCGGGAAGAGCTGATGAGTACGGGAATCGGGTTTGGCATCGGCGTTCCGCACGTGCGGATCGACTCGGTATCCGATCTGGTGATGGCTGTTGCGGTATGCAAGAAGCCGATCATAGGCTATGCTTCGCTCGACAACGAACCGGTTCAGATTGTCTGTATGCTGGCGGCACGTTCGGATCAGCATGCAAAATATATCCGGACCCTTTCGGCGGTCAGCAGTCGGCTGAAGGATGCCGAAGTTCGCAAATCGATCATTGAGTCCGATGATCCCGCCTTCATTCATTCTCAACTGATTACGGATTAATCCAATGCCTGAAATTGAACTCGGAGTACTCGCCCTACTCGGAATCTGTGTGGCCGGCGGCATTATCGGTGCATGGATTTTTCAGAAACTGAAAGTCCCGCAGGTGGTGGGTTATATCGTGATTGGCGTGCTGATTGGCGACACCGGTTTCGGCCTGCTGCATCCGGCCGACATTCAGGCGCTCCAGCCGTTCAATAACTTTGCCCTCGGGCTGATCGGTTTTCTGGTGGGCGGGGAGCTGAGCGCAAACATTTTTAAGAAATACGGAAAACAATTTACGGCCATTCTGATCGGCGAAGGCGTCGCGGCCTTTCTGTTGGTGGGGGTCAGCTGCACGCTGATTCTCTATCTGGTTTGTCATGATTGGGTTATTTCGATTGCGGCGGGGGTGGTTTTCGGAGCGATTGCTTCGGCTACCGATCCGGCTTCCACCATTGACGTGCTTTGGGAATACCGCTCCGCCGGGGTGCTTACAACGGCGATTGTTGCCATTGTGGCGCTGGACGATGCGCTGGCAATGACCCTCTACGGCCTGGGTACCAGTGTGGCCGATATTCTGGTGAATGGCGGCGGCGAATCAATTTTTAAAACGCTGATGCACACCTTCGTTGAACTGGGCGGTGCCATTCTGCTCGGGGTGGCCTGTGGCTTTGTGCTGGATGCCATGATGAAATATCTGCCGCAGAATGAAAAACGCCTCGGTATGTCGATCGGCATCTTGCTGGTCTGCATCGGGTTGGCGGTGGCCTTTAAAATGGATCTGATTCTGGCCACTATGGCGGTGGGCATTGTGCTGATCAATCGCGCCCCGAACCGTTCCAAAAAGCTGTTTGAGACCGTCCGTTCCTTTTCGACGCCGATCTATATCATCTTCTTCGTTCTCGTCGGCGCGCGGCTTTCGCTCGAAAACATGCCGATTTGGGTGTGGGGGCTGGTGGTTGCCTATGTGGTGATGCGGAGTCTCGGAAAATGGGCGGGTGCCTACTGGGGTGGTCGCGTTTCCAAGGCCGAAAAACCAGTTCGTCAATATCTCGGAATGGCCATTTTCGCTCAGGGGGGCGTGGCGGTGGGTCTTTCCATTGTGGCCAGTCATAACCTGCAGCATATTGAGATTATCGAAGGCATCAGCCTGGGCGATATGATTATTTTCACGGTCACCGCCACCACGCTCTGTGTGCAGCTGATCGGCCCGGCTTTTGCCAAGCTGGCCATCACAAAAGCCGGCGAGGTGGGGCGAAACGTGACCGAAGAAGATATTATGGCCGAATTGAAAGTGCTCGATGTGGTGGACACGAAAATCGTTCCGCTGCTCGAAGGCACCCCCCTCGAAACCGTGGTGCAGCATTTTGCGCAGCAGGATACATTTGTGTATCCGGTGGTTTCCAGCGAGGGAAAAATTTCCGGCGTGCTCACCTTTGAAATGCTCAAGGAACTGCTGACGGAGCGCGATACCTGGCAGTGGCTGGTGGTGGGTGATGTGATGCAGCCGCTACGGCATAAGCTGGTTTCGACTATGAATCTGGGTGAAGCGCTGAAAGAAATGCAAAACAACGATATTGAATCGCTACCGGTAATCGAAAACGATGCATCCGGAAAACTGCTGGGGGTGCTCGATATTCGCGTTGCCCGCCGGAGTATTGCTTCCGAACTGGTCCGCCGCCGCCAAAAGGCTGGCTGATAGTAGATATGTTTAAAGTCCGCACATTCTGTTTGGCCCTGTTGATCCCGCTGCTGCTGGATCTGCTGGTCTTCTTTGCCGCCCTGCCGACCCGCGCCGATTCGCTGGTGCAAATCAAGCGGAGCAGTGAAGAAGTGCAGACCGGATGCCGCGAACTGGAAGTACGCAGCGAAGAAGAGGAGGAGGAAGAGGATTTTTCCTTTGGCGGTCTGCCGGCCTCTTCGCAACGTTACCAGTCTTCTTTTGATTTCCGGCGATTGGAATGCGCTGTTTCACAGTCGTTCTTTCTGCCTGCCCGATCCTTCGGGTGGAAAATGCCCTTGCGGATTTAATCCGAAAATAATGAGCCATACTTTGCTGCAGGCCCTCTCGGCACGTTGAGGTTTTGCACTCTTCTGCCCAACCGGGCGTCTCATTGTTTCATCGATCAAATTTCAAGGACCGTTTAATGAAAGCCAATCTGGAAAAAACCACCGTTAAGGATATTTCATATCTGATCAATTCATCGTGCCTGCGAGCCAATAGCGATACTTCGCTGGAAAAGCTGGCCGACCTCCTCTGTACCTCCGACCGCTATAAGGTCTATCTCGAAGACGAAGCCGGTTTGTTGGTCGGCGTCATTCAGGCCAAACAGATTGCCATGAAAATTCTGGAGCTTTCCCGCCAGAAGGCCGACGAAGAGGAAATGCTGCCGGCCATTGCCTATGTGCTTAATTTCCATAAAGGCAGCGACCTTGCCGATAAACCAGTCACCGTTCTGGGCTCCACTTCCTTAAAACAGGTGCTGGAACTGATGCAGCAGAACGCCATCCGGGAAATTGCCGTCGTTGATGTCCACGGCCATCTGGTGGGAACGCTGGAAGCCAAAAACATTCTTTCACACTACCTAAAAGCAAAAGCCGAAACGGCTCTCTAATCAGGAGACTGTTCTATGAACATTATGAACTATACCCGCCGCGAGGAATCGTGGCTGCCGGCATTGGCGATGGATTCGCGCGATGCCGCATTTGATCAGATACTCAAAAAGCTCTGCTCCGGTGAGTTCTACACCGTGAACTCCGAGCTTTCGCATGAGTCCATCATGAAGGCGCTCATCGACCGCGAAGCACGCCAAACCACCGCCATGGGAGATGGCATTGCCTTTCCGCATGCCCGTTTGGAACATTTAAACAAGGCGCTTTTCGCCATTGCAACTCTCAAGGAGCCGGTTCTGTTCGAGGAGATCCCGGTGCAGATCGTCTGCCTGATTCTTGTTCCGACATCCGATCCCTCCCTGTCGCTGAAAATTATGGCGCAGTTTTCACGCCTGCTTGGTAATGCCGATATACGCCAGCAGGTGCTCAACGCTGAAAATGGAACGGAGCTGCGGAATATTTTCAAAACGCACGATCCGCGCATCGATAAACCGCTTCTGGCTCGCGACATTATGCGCCCGCCGCGTTTCAGTGTGCTCGATACCGATCCAGTCTCCACCTGTTCGCATCTGATGAGTGTTAACCGGCTGATGTCCGTTCCTGTGGTGAATGAAAAGCGCATAATTCTTGGAGAAATTACGGTGGGCCGTCTGTTCCGCTACGGACTGCCGGACTTCTTTTCCCAGTTGAAAAGCGTCTCCTTTATTGCCGAGTTCGATCCCTTCGAAAAATATTTCGCGGATGAAAGTACGATTCTGGCTGGCGACATGATGGAGCCGGATGCCCGAATTGTTCCGATGGAGTACACGATCATGGAGATTGTCTTCGATCTGGCGATTAAAAACTATTCAAAACTCTATGTCGTCGATGATGAAAACCGCTGGATCGGTACCATCGATAAAGGCCTCGTGCTCGACAACGTGATCAACCACTAAGGAGAAATGCCATGCTGATTCCAATACTTGTATTCCTGGTGGTCTACTTTTTCATTGCCACGGAAATTATTGATAAAACCATTGCCGCGCTGATCGGCGCTGGCCTGATGATCGGCCTGCATCTGGTCGGCTACGAAGAGGCGCTACACGCCATCGACCTGAACGTACTGTTCCTGCTCATCGGTATGATGGTGGTGGTTAACACCCTCACCGAGACCGGCGTGTTTGAATGGCTGGCCATTAAACTGGCCCGGGTGGCCAAGGGCAACGGCATGTTGATTGTGGTCTTTTTCATGATCCTCACGGCGGTACTTTCGGCTTTTCTCGATAACGTTACGACGGTTATTCTGATGGCGCCGATCACGATCCTGCTCTGTCAGCTGCTCGAAATGCCGGCCGCACCGATTCTGATTATGGAAGCCATCTTTTCGAATATCGGCGGAACGGCTACACTCGTCGGCGATCCGCCCAACATTCTGATCGGGTCGCAGACGGCGCTTTCGTTCAACGACTTCCTGCTCAACCTTACTCCGCCGGTGGTGGTTGCCATGATTCTGCTGCTCGGCCTGATGGTGGTGATGTTCCGGAAAAATATTCGGACCACCGAACAGACCCGCAAGCGCATTGAGACGTCCCGTCCGGAAAAAGCCATTCTTCAGCCGGTGGTGCTTAAAAAGTCGCTTGTCGTATTCGGCATCATTCTGGCCGGCTTCTTCGGCGGCCGCGCACTGGAAATTGAACCGGGCATCATAGCGCTCGCCGGCGCCATGCTGATGGTACTGGTCTGTAAAAAAGACATCCACCATTCGCTGGTGCACGTGGAATGGAACACCATTCTCTTCTTTGCCGGCTTGTTCATGATGATCGGTGCGCTCGAGCATGCACACGTTTTCGAAACCATGGGTGATTTCATTCTGAAAATCTGCGGCGGCAACCTGATGGCCACGGCTCTGACCATTCTGTGGTTCAGTGCCGTTGCATCAGCCATTGTGGATAACATCCCGCTGGTGATGGCAATGATCCCGCTGGTGAAGGGTATTATCCCTGTCTTCGCGCAGCAGATGGGCATCGACGATCCGACCCTGATACACACCCAGATTGCGGAGCCGCTGCTTTGGTCGCTCGCACTCGGCGCCTGTTTCGGCGGTAACGGTACGCTTGTCGGCGCTTCGGCCAATGTGGTGATTGCTCAGGTGGCAAACCGCAACGGATGTAAGATCACGTTCGGATCATTCACGAAATACGGTTTCCCTTTCATGCTGATCAGTCTGGTGGTTGCCAGTGCGTATATATATCTACGATATTTCATGAATTAAAAAGGATGCTGCCATGTTCCGCCCGAAACTGTTCACGTTGCTGAAAACCTATAACCGTTCCACGCTCACAGCGGATGTTGTGGCAGGGATCACGGTTGGTATCATTGCGCTGCCGCTGGCCATGGCTTTTGCGATTGCCAGCGGGCTTCCGCCCGAGCGCGGCCTGTTCACTGCCATTGTGGCGGGGTTCCTGATTTCGCTGCTCGGTGGCAGCCGGGTACAGATCGGAGGGCCGACCGGTGCGTTTGTGGTGCTGGTTGCGGGAATTGTTGGGCAGTATGGCTACAGCGGGCTGGTGGCCTGTATGCTCATGGCCGGGGTGCTGTTGATTTTGTTCGGCCTCTTCCGGCTCGGCGGACTGATCCGTTTTATTCCGTTTCCGGTCACGACCGGTTTCACGACGGGCATCGCGGTGGTCATCTTTTCCACGCAGATCAAAGATCTGCTGGGGTTGCAGATGGCAACCGTGCCGTCGGAATTCATTCCGAAATGGGCCGCCATTTTCCAAGCTCTGGAAACGATTTCCCCCTCTGCAGCCGCATTGGGCATCGGTTCCGTGGTTCTCATCTCAGCATCGCGGCGGTGGTGCCCCCGAGCCCCTTCCATGCTTATTGCCATGTTGGCAACAACTGCCGCCGCGGCGCTTCTTCATCTCGATGTTGAAACCATCGGCAGCCGCTTCGGCGAGTTGCCGCGTATGCTCCCGGCCCCCGGGCTTCCAGACCTTGGAATTTCCGATTTCAAAAATCTGGTTGCACCGGCCTTTACGGTCGCGCTGCTGGCAGCAATTGAATCGCTGCTTTCGGCCACCGTGGCCGACGGTATGATCGGCGGGAAACACCGGCCCAATACAGAACTGATTGCGCAGGGGATTGCCAATCTGGGCTCCGCCGTTTTCGGCGGGATTCCGGCGACGGGCGCGATTGCCCGCACCGCAACCAATGTGAAGAGCGGAGCGCGGTCGCCGCTGGCCGGTATTATCCATGCCATTACGCTGGCGCTGGTGCTGCTGTTGTTTGCTCCGCTTGCGAAACTGGTTCCGCTGGCCGCACTGGCCGGCATTCTGGTGGTGGTGGCGTGGAATATGAGCGAGCGGCATCACTTTGCATCCATTCTCAGCGGTCCGCGCAGCGATCGGTTGGTGCTGGTGCTTACGTTTTTGCTGACGGTGCTCGTTGATCTAACGGTGGCCGTTGAAGTGGGAATTGTGCTTTCAGCGCTGCTCTTTATCCGGCGTATGGCGGAAATTGCAAATGTCAGTGTCATCACCGATGCCGTCAGCGGCGATGTCGATTCCGCCGAAGATCCGAGTGCTTTTACACTGCGGGAAGTGCCGGAAGGCGTGGAAGTGTATGAAATTGAAGGTCCGTTCTTTTTCGGAATGGCCGATACATTCTGGAATGTGCTGGGCAACCGGCATCATAGCAGGTCCGTTTTAGTGTTGCGTATCCGCTCGGTTCCCGCGATTGATGCCACGGGATTACACACGTTGCGTAAACTTCGAAGCCAATGCGAAAAACAGGGAACACAACTTGTATTTTCCGGCGTGAACAAACAGCCGCGAGAGGTCTTTATCCGGTCGGGATTCCTCGAAGAAGTCGGACCGGAAAACTTTTGCCCATCCATTGATGCCGCACTGGAGCGGGCAAAAAAACTAACCAGGAGTGAAGTATGTCCAACCGAAAACTTATCAATCAGCTGATTCAGCTGCAGGAGCTGATCGTTGCCCGAATTCAGAAACAGGCCTCTATGCCGAGTGCCTCCCTTGGTGCGCTGGATGCAAATATTAAACTGCTCAGCACTGACCTGCCGGTTCGCGTGAAAAGTCATCTCAACGATCTGTTGAAAAAACATCCGGAAGCGATGGTGCCGATTGTCGATGGACACTGCACCGGCTGCGGGATGGAAGTGAAAGCCAGTTTAATTAACGAGATCCACCACGCCGAAGAATTGCACCGCTGCCTGAACTGCACGCGCTATCTTTATATTCCTTCCGAAGTGGTTGCCCGCGAACACGCGAGCCGCATTTACGGCGAAACGCGGAAGGTCGGCGTTGCCCGCTTTTCCACGCAGCCGCTGATGGTGACGCCATTAGGCGGAACGACGCCCGAAGAGGTGCTCAGACAGTTGTGCGAACGTATGCAACAGCAGCATTTTGTGGAAAATGCCGATCAACTGCTGGATCTGGCGATGCAGCGCGAGGCCATCATCAGCACCGCAGTCGACAGCGGAATGGCGTTCCCGCACGTACGCGGTGTGGAGGGCGGCGGATTGTCGATGGCGCTGGGCATTCATAAAAAAGGCATCCATTTCGGTGGACCGGGCCGGACGCTGACGCGTATCTTTTTCTTCATGGTCATTCCGACTGCAACCAGCGCATTCTATATGAAACTGATTGCCGGCCTATCCCAAACGTTCCGCCAGAAAGAGGCACGCGAAGCGTTGCTGGCAGCCGAAAGCGAAGAAGAACTCTGGAAGGTGCTGGTCAGGCAGACCCGTCAAGTGATCAAGTAGCGGGGCGTCTCTTTAGAATATGATCGTATCGCGAAAGAGGCGTTCATCGAGGCGTGGCCGGGGATAGAACTTTCGATGAAAATCCGGCTGCGTCCACGCGTCTCCAGATCTTTGAGAACGCGGGCGATTTCTTTTTCCGAAACCTCGGCGATCGATTTAAGGTCGGCCCTCACGGCGGCTGAATATGTTGTTGAGCTTTCCACTACCATCACTTCGGCCTGAATTTTTTCCTGTTTCAGTTCGCGGGTAATCAGCGCCCAGCCGGCGAGAGTGAGCAGGGATGAAATCGAGCCGGCAAAGGCGGTACCTTTGTCGTTGATGTTTGCTGCGAGCGGGGCGGCGAGCTCGATCCCGTTTTTCCAATGTCTGGAAACTGAAATCTGCAGGGCCTGCGCCGGAGCGATATCAGCCAGCAGATCAGACATTACTGATTCTCGGGGGTCACGGTGATATCCAGATCGCGGAGAATGCCATCTTCCAGCCGGTAGATCCATCCGTGGACATGAAGATCCTGTCCTGCTGCCAGTGCCATTCTAACCGGGCGGGCACTGCAGACGTTGCCGACCTGTTCGATTACATTCAGTTCGCAGAGGCGGTCTTTCTTTCGGATCGGATCTTCAATAGCATCGAGCTCTTTCGCGTGAAACCGGTAGACATCGCGGATGTGCTGGAGCCAGTTATCAATCAGTCCATGGTCGTTGTCATCCATCGAAGCGGCGACACCGCCGCAACCATAGTGCCCGCAGACGATGATGTGTTTCACCTTGAGCACCTCGACGGCATATTGAATGACGGACAGGCAGTTGAGATCGGTGTGTACCACCACGTTGGCAATGTTGCGGTGAACAAACACCTCGCCGGGTGGCAGATTGATGATTTCGTTGGCGGGCACCCGGCTGTCGGCGCAACCGATCCATAGATATTCCGGGTTCTGCTGCTTGGAGAGTTGCTCGAAAAAGTCGGGCTGCTCCCGGTTGACGCGCGCAGCCCATGCCTGGTTGCTGTCGAATAACTTTTTGAGTGTCTTCATAGAGCTCCTTGTTCAATTCGGGATATGTTTCCAGACCTTGGAAAAAACGCGAGCCGAAAGTTCCAATCCCTGGAAATTAAGAATACGGTACTTCAGGCATTCGGGGAGCGGTTATGAAGTGGTTTGGGTATTTGTTATTTCTAGTATTTGCTGGGCGGGTTGGGGCCCAGTCGATGGAGCCGCGCTTTTATGCCAATGCGCCCACGGGACTGAATTTTGCGCTGGGCGGGTATTCTTATTCGTATGGCGGACTGTCGTTTGATCCATCCCTGATAATCGACAACGCAAAGCTGCACGTCAATTCCGGGGTGGCAGCCTATGCGCGTTCGTTCGGCCTGTTCGGCAAGTCGGCCAAATTTGATATTGCGGTGCCGTATAGCTTTTTGTCGGGTACCGCCACGCAGGAAGGGAATCCGGTTTCGCGTACGGTTAACGGTTTGAATGATCCGCAGTTTCGCGGCTCGATCAATTTTATCGGTGCACCGGCATTAACGCTGCAGGAGTTCCGGGATTACCAACAGAATTTCGTGATGGGTGCCAGCTTGAAAGTGACAGCGCCGCTGGGACAATACGACGACACAAAACTGATTAACCTCGGCCAGAACCGCTGGTCGTTTGCACCGGAGCTGGGGATGTCGAAAGTCTTCGGACCGCTGATTGTTGAGGTGGCCGGCGCAGTAATCCTTTATACGGACAATGATGATTTTCTCGGCCAGACGATGGAAAAAGCCCCGATTTATTCCGTGCAGGCACATCTGATTTATACATTTCCAAAGATGGTCTGGCTGGCGCTGGACGGCACCTATTATCTGGGCGGCGAAACCACGGTTAGTGGCGTGAAGAAAAACAACGAGCTGCAGAATTCCAGAATGGGGGCCACGTTGGCCTTTCCGGTGAGTCGGCGGAACTCGCTTAAGCTATACGCCAGTGCCGGGATTTCCACGCGGACCGGCAGCGATTTCAACATCTTCGGAGTCGCCTGGCAGTATCGCTGGGGCGGGGGGCTGTAATCCGTTCTTCCAGCCATTGGAAATTCCCGTTAGTCTGTTTTCCAATCCTTGGAGATTTTTCATGAAGCACCTGCTCATTCTGCTCATTGCATTTCTGACCTTCATCGCGAGTGCCGCTGAAGAACATCCCCTGCTGCCGGCCGACATATCCAGCCCCCGGGCCACGCTGCAGAGTTTTATGGAAAATTGCGAAGTGGCGTATACGCTGCTGACAGAACAAGGGCGGAACTTTAAGGACGAAAAAAGCCACGATCAGGTTCAGGACGCCATTCGAGGGGTTCAGCGCTGTTTGAACGTCAGCGATATTGCGGAGTTTCGGCGCGATAATATTACGAAAGAAGCGGCGGTCGCGCTGAAGGAAGTGCTCGACCGCATTGAACTGCCGAGAACATCGAAGATTCCAGACCGTAAAATGATGCTGGATGACGAGGGCAATCTCATCCGGCGCTGGACGATCCCCAATACCGAAATCACATTTGAGCTGGTGGAGGAGGGGCGGTTTGAAGGCAGCTATCAGTTCAGTCAGGATACGGTAACCCGCGCGAGCAGTTTTTACCAACGCGTAAAAAACATGCCCTATAAAAAAGGAGCCACGGAGGGGTTTGCCGACACGTATCTCACCACGCCGGGGAATCCCTGGCTGGAGCAGGTGGTGCTGCGGCTTCCTTCTCCGATGCGGGAACGAGTCAATGGTCAGGCAGTGTGGCAGTGGATCGGCATCATCGCCGTGTTGCTCGCCGCAGCACTACTGATGGCATTGCTCTATGCAACCGGGCGACGCGTTTCACGAAAAGCGTCTGAGGGTAAGCTGATTAAATATACACTGGGCCTGCTCTTTCCGATTGCGGCGGTTTTTATTCCGGCCAAGGCCTCAAGCATTATCGCCACGGATCTGGTGGTTTCTGGACAGGCGCTCTACGTGATTAAGTTCAACCTTTCGCTGATCACGCTGTTTGCCTCGATGGTGGTGGTGCTGGGGATCGGTCGGCGCGTGGGCGAGATAATTGCCTCGATACCGCACATTAAAGCGAATAAAATCGATGCGCAGCTTGCGCGGCTGATGAGCCGGATCATCGGAATGATTGCCGCGATGGTTCTACTGATGCAGGGCGGTCAGCACCTGGGCATTCCGCTTTCATCGCTGATTGCCGGTGCCGGGGTGGTGGGGGCCGCGCTGGCGCTTTCAGCACAGGACGTGCTGAAAAATATTTTCGGCAGTATCATGATTATTCTCGATAAGCCGTACACCGTCGGGGAACGCATCAAAATTAAGAACTACGACGGTGTGATTGAAGAGGTCGGGCTGCGGTCCACCAAAATCCGGCTGCTCAACGGCCACCAGGCCATTATTCCGAATGAAGACATGGCGCGTTCCGACATTGAAAACATCGGTCGCCGTCCCTTCATTCGCCGCGCCTCAGCCATTCGCCTGCCGGTGGATATCGACGCGGAAAAGGCCGAAAAAGCGGTGCAGCTCATTGAGGGTCTATTGGAAGATCACGAAGGCATGAACATCGCTTTTCCACCGCGCGTCTGGCTCAACGATTTTGAAGACGATCACCTTGAATTGAAAATCATCTATTGGTATCACCCGCCCGACTACTGGAAATTCACCAAGCACGCCGACTGGGTGAACCGCGAAATTCTGACCCGGTTTGAAGAGGCTGGAATCCCAATCGCCCTGCCATCGTTCATCACCAAGGTGGAAGATGAATCCGGAACCCCGGTCGTCCTGCCGCAAAGTTAAGTGCAGCATGCCGGGAAACGCGCTCCGTACTTTTGCGAGCTGAACCCGCCCTCCAAATTCGAACCTTATTTCACGACAGCTTGGTGCAGATATACAATGGTACCTGTGCCCCGTGGAAGTTCCGATACGCTCAACCCGCCAATGGGGGTCCATCCAGAATCAATTTCAGATTGAACTTTTCGCTCAAGGTCCTGTATTCGATTTTCTGCCTCAACGATCTTATATTGGCTGACTTTGGTGTTGTTCGCTGAATCGGAGAAACCTAAGCAAATGAAAAAGCTTACGGTTATCACGATTCCCAGTGTAAATGCAGAAACGGTCTTCATGTAGTCTCCTTTGTTTTAAATAAAAGCGCTGTCGAGCCTGCGCACTTCAAATGGACCTCTCCCTAAACGCGGTCGAGTTTTCCATAGTAGGCTTTGTTATTATCTTTGAGCCAGAAGATGAGGATAGGAATGCCGAACAGTGGATTTCCGGATATACCGAGGGCAATGAATACGAGCAGGGTCATCCAGATCCAGGACTTCTTTTTCCCGAGGACCAGAATCCAGAAGGGAGCCGAGGAAAGCAGCGTGAGCAGGGCGGTAGCGTAAGCCAGAGATTTGTTAAACAGATAGAAATTGTCGGCCGGGTCCGGATGCTTGGCAAGGACCGGTTCGCTCGGAAACCAGCCATCGGCAATGCTCCAGAAACACATAAGAAGCAGGGGCAGAGTCCCCATTGCAAAATAGATGCCCGTCCATATGTGTACTTGAGGTCTTTTCAATTCATTGGCTCCGGGAGGATGTTCGGGAATAACAGTCTTATTCCTCGTCGCTCATGAGCCATTCCATGGCTTCGGCGCGGGAGGTGAAAACCTTCACCCGCTGGCCCTGCATATTGCAAAGGGTGGCGTAGAGTTCGTAGCCGCTTTTGCCGGAGGGGGCGAGTACCGCCCGCTTAAGCCCGGCGGTAAGTTTCGACGACTTGGCCATTTTCGGGAATCGCATGATATCGAGTGAGGATAGTTTCAGTTCACCATTTCGGGAATCACTTAGTACCCTAGTGCATCCGGTTTCTTCAAGAACCGGTAGGAGTGCAGCAATGTATTCCTTAACTATGCCCATGTCTATCGTGCCCAGAAACGTGGCAACAATACACTCCTGCTCCGCATCGTATTCAATATTAAACGGCATAATACATCCTCTCGCTCTTCGGGGAAGAGTGTATCGATTCTTCCAAAGATTGGAAGATCTATTTACTTTCGGATCTATTAAGCATGTTCGCCGGCGACGAAGCCGGTGGTCCAGCAGAGCTGGAGGGAGAATCCGCCGGAGGGGCGGCTGACGTGCAGCAGGTCGCCGACGATGAAAAGGTTGGGGTGGAGCCGCGATGCCATCGTGCGGGTGTCGACTTCGGTGAGCGGGACACCGCCGTCGCAAACCACCGCCCAGTCATAGCCCATCGTGCCCGTTACGGTGAGGGGCAGGCCTTTTATGGTGCGGGCGATCTGCTTACGCTCTTCCAGCGAGACGACGTTGATTTTCTTTTCCATCAGTGCTGGAGGCAGATTGGCATTCAGCGTTTTCGCCATACCGGCGGGCACCAGCATTTTGGTCACGTTGCGGACGATCTTGTTTTTATTATCATCGAACGCCGCGAGAATCCGCCGATCGATTTCATGGATTTCCAAGGTTGGGAAAAGATCGATCGTGGCGCGGACCGGCCCTTGTTGGAGCAGCTTCTTCACTTCATGCGCGCTGTTGAGAATCAGCGGGCCGGACAGGCCGAAATGGGTGAACAGAAGTTTCCCTGTTTTGGAAAGCTGCGTGCCGTCCTTGGCGGTGAAGGTGATTTTCATCGGATCGAGCGCGGTACCGGAAAGGGCTTTCACCCAGGCTTCTTTAACGCGCAGCGGCACAATATCGGGGGTGGCGGCGGCGATGGTGTGGCCGGCTTCTTCCAACCATTGGAAGGCTTCGCCGGTCGAGCCGGTTTCTTTATAGGCTGCGCCGCCGGTGGCGAGAATCACGCTTTCAGACCGGAACGAACCCCGATTTGTTGCCACGCCGACTATGGCTCCGTCTTCCAGCAGGAGGTGTTGAACATCGATGCCGAACCGGATTTCGACCTCGAATTCGTCCATGAAGTTTTTCAATACGCGTGTGACGTCGGTGGCCTTTTCCGTTTCGGGGAAGGCGCGTTTTCGGTCTTCAATGATGAAAGGCAGACCGCGCTCGGCAAAAAAGTCGAAGGTGTCCTGTGCGGCGAAGCGGGAAAAGGGGGAGAACAGAAATTTGGCGTTTTCGGCATAGTTCGCCAGAAAAAGACGGTTATCGAACTCGGCATTCGTAATGTTGCATCGTCCGCCGCCGCTGAGTTCGAGCTTGGTTCCAAGCCTTGGATTTTTTTCCAGCAGCAGGACGTTGCGCCCATATTCCGCCGCATGCCCCGCCGCCATCATTCCGGCGGGTCCGCCGCCGACCACAACTACATCAAATATTTCCATGCCGGGAACTTACGCACCGATGGATTGAAATCCAATCGAAAGTCGTTATCATATCCGGTCAACTTAGGGGGCCGTATGAAATGGATGGGTGTTGTTTTCGGAATTTGGGTCGCACAGGCGGGGCTGGGAAATACCGCGTATGTTGATTTCGAGCACAAGCTGATTTTCCCACAGCAGCTGGGTGGCATGGCCTGCGAGACGGTCGAAAAATATGATAACGAGGCGCTGGGCTATTCGTTGTTTTATTCTCAGGGCGAGGCGCTGCAGCTCGAAGTATCCGTCCTGAACCTCGGGCGTGCTGAAGTGGGAAACGGACCTAAAGCCGATGGCGTGAATGTTATTTTCCAAGGAGTGGAAGTGATGCAGGCGCGTGCGGAGGAAGAGGGCGCGATTGAAGACCTGAAAAAACGCGGCTCGTTGGTGGTGCCCCCCAAATCGCCGTTGCAGTTTGCGAACACGGTGTATCAATATTCGGAATTCCGGACGGTCGATGGGAAGGCCAAGTCCATTCCGCGGATGCAATCGGTGTATGTAACGGGGTCGCACAATCATTTCATAAAGGTGCAGTTCCGGTTCGATGTGGCAAAAGGAAAAGAAGCCCGCGTTGCCGCCGAACAGCTGGTGAAACAGTTGGTACTATTGCTGATCGCCCAGAACTCGGAAGACGATCTGATTCTGGCGGCGTGCGACGCCCTGCTCTATAACCCCGGCGATTACAGTGGGATGGCCGCCGCCCAGCGGGTTTTTGCCCGGGCGCAAAGCATGGGCGAGCTGGATGTTTACGATGCATTCTTTGTTTGGCCGCAGGAAACCAGCAAGCCGGAAAACGCGGATCTGCTGGTCTCCGCCTATTTTGCCGGCATGCTCAAAGTGGTGATTCCCGGAAAGCTCGAAAGCGGCGGCGCGTTTGAGGCGTTCAGTTCCATGCTCGATGCCTACAGCACCATGCGCACCCGCGATCAGATTACGGCCATTCCCCGGTTTGATGAGTGGCTGAAAATTTCCGATCGCAAGGCAATCTATCAGAAGCTGCTGGTCGATTTCGGCTACGTGGCTCCGTAAGCGTGCGGGAGCTGGACCCAGGCCGCGTTGCGGCTGAGTCTACGCAAGACAAACCTGTTGCTACGTTTGAAAATTGCACTTTCAAACAGGCCGGCGTTTTTTTTACTGGTCCGCGCAGTTTCAGGGAAGGAAGTTGATGACGGCCACATCGTCGAGCAGTGTTAAGGGAATTCCCTGGAGGCTCACCGCCATGTAGCGCACCCTGAGTGTTCTTGTCTGTTCGCTTTCGGCCATAGTACGGTCATTTTTTAAAAGGCTGATGCGATGAATCAGCTCATCTTTGTCGTTTAGAAATTCGATGCTGTTTGCCTGAATCGGTCTGTCGGGATGATCTTTGGTATAGGCAAATTCCAGATGGTAGGATCGGTAGCCGGATCCATAGACCTGTTCCCGCGAATTAATTACCACAGTATCCTTTTCGGAAACGGCCCGAAGGGTTATTTTCTGGTCCAGAGTTTGCACGTCTTTGCCATCGTTCTTAATCAAAAAGTGGCAATCAGCCGCCTTGAGCTGGCCTGAAATCGATTGGACCTGCGCATGCACGGATAGGGCCAGTGTGGTAAATATTGTGATCAATCGGACGATTCTCATTTCAGTCTCCTGTTTTCGCTTTAAACCTTTCGTATCAGTATATACCCAATGAGTTTGAATTATTGTACCTTACAATATTCCGGCAGGAAACCGTTTAAGGCTGGTCCTTTACGAGTTACACCCACAGTTGATTTCGCATGAAAAAGTGTTGTTTCATTAATTTAAGGGTTTAGAGTCGCGGTCTTGCAGTTAACTTATAGGAGTGAATATGAAATCTAAAATTGGAATACCGCTACTTCTTACCACCGTGTTTGCCTTGTCATGCCTGGCTTCGCGCGCTGATTACCGCACTTGGACGGACGATGAGGGGCATCAGATTAAGGCCGAGTTTATCCAGAATATGGATGGAAGCGTCAGCCTGCGGACGGAGCAGCATAAGCTGATCCATGTCTCGATCAGCAGTTTGAGCGGGAAGGATCAGGAATATATCCTAAGCCTTACTCCGCCTCACCTTAATATTGATGTGCAGGAGCTGACCGACACACACTCCTCGGCATTTGATGTTGGCGGTGGTGGTGATGGTAACGGCGAAAATGATTACAACATCCTGAACACCAAGTCCGAACTCAAAGCCACGCTAACGAAAGAAAGTATGGCACCTTATAAAGGGGTCATCAACGCAGAGCTCTATGTGATCGGGTCAAAGAGTGCCAGTGAACAATTTGTTCTGATGAACAAAACGAATGCAAACGTTACGTTTGGGCAGGATATGAGTGATAAATTCTCATTCACCAGCGGAAATATCGACTTTAAGGACCTTCAGGCAGGGTCAACATTCGGAATGCAGTATGCAGGCTACTTGCTGGTGTTGCTAGATGGGTCCGGCAGAATGTTCGAGTCCAAAGCGAACCACTCTGAGTTTAGTGAACATATTGCTATAATCCGCAGTGCGAGCCAAGGCAGTGTCATTAACCTGCCCTGCAACTCCGCTTTTGAATAGAGCATTCACTTCCTTCAAATCCCGCTATTGCCGTTTCGTCGCCAGCTTCTTTTTCGGTGTGCGATTCGGCTTAACTTCCCTTCGAACGGGATGTTCTTGCTCTCTTTAAGCCCGCCGGGTTTGGCGTTTTTTTTCCGACAAATAAAAAGCCCGCTCGAAGCGGGCTTGAAAAGAGATGAGGTTTAGTAGCCTTGGCTGCTCATTCCGGGGATGGACCGTGAGCCTTCCCAGTCCTGGGGCGTATTCCAGGGCATATTGGAATATTCCTGCTCGTCATGATATTCGTCGTCCGGTGTTGCGCAACCGGTCAGCAGGACCGTGGCACTTGCGGAGAAGAGTGTGAGAATGAGTTTTGTTTTTTTCATCGTTTGTAAAAAGAACCGTCCCGCGAACGGGACGGCATTTCCAATCAAATCGGTTGATTAGAGCACAGCGTCTTTAGCAGCTTTAGCAATGCGGAACTTCAGAACGGTTTTTGCCGGGATCTGAATGGTTTCGCCCGTGGCTGGGTTGCGGCCCTGACGTGCAGCGCGGTCAACTTTAACGAGTTTGCCAATGCCAGGGATAGTGAATCCGTCGGCTGCACCTTCGTATGCGAGCTCAGCAAGACCTTCGAGGGCGTCTTTTGCCTGAACTTTAGAAATATCTGCTTTTTCAGCAACTGCTGCGATGATTTGCGATTTAGTCATAGGTTTTCCCATAATGTGACTCCTCATAGTTTCCTGGTTGAGTTCCAACAACGAATAAGCTGACTCCGTATCAGCTCAGTGGACAAAATTTCTAGGCTATTCAGAGGTATGAAGCAATAGGAAAATACAAAAAAAGCCAATATTTACAGGGGTTAAGTACATGTTAGGGAATCGGTGAAATCAACGAGTGAATCCGCCCGTCATTTTCTGCAACCATATGCACCTTACCCTTGCTCCGTCTAAACCAATCTGGTTCTATTTCGCTAACGGGCGAATGTGAGCGATCCACAAAAGAGATTTTAAAATGAGTCAGCAGGTTGAATTGAAGTATAACACATTAAGTATATATTTTATTAAGTGTTGTTTGTCAGTGAGTTGTAGAAGGTGTTGTGTGCGGGGTAACGTCGGTTAATCTATGCTGACTCTGCTATCCATCATTTTCATTGCGGCATTGCTTGCCCCCTTCGTCCACCGACTTTGCCCGAAATATACCGGTGCAATCCTGGTGACAGCTCCCATTGCCATGGTTATCTGGCTGCTGAAAAAAATTCCAGAGGTTGGACACGGTCATCCGGTTACGGAGAGTTTCCAATGGGTGGAAAAACTCGATCTGGAGCTTGCATTCCATCTCGACGGTCTGTCTTTGCTGTTCGCTTTGCTGATCAGCGGGATTGGTTCGCTCATCGTTTTATATACGCAGGGCTACTTTAAAGGGCATCCGCAGCAGGGCCGTTTCATGATGTATATCATCGCCTTCATGGCTTCGATGCTTGGCGTTGTGCTGGCGGATCATCTGTTGCTGGTATTCATTTTCTGGGAGCTCACCAGTTTTACTTCGTATCTGTTGATCGGGTTTAATCATAACAGTCCGGACGCGCGAAATGCGGCATTGCAGGCGATGCTGGTGACCGTGCTGGGCGGGCTGTTCCTGATGGCGGGGATTATTATGCTGGCCGGGGCGGCCGATACCTGGCGGCTTTCCGAAATTATTCAACGGGGCGATGTGTTGCTTGCCCATAAGAATTATCTGCCCATCCTTATACTGGTCTGCATCGGGGCCTTCACAAAATCGGCCCAATTCCCATTCCACTTCTGGCTGCCGAATGCCATGCAGGCCCCGACACCTGCTTCGGCCTATCTGCATTCGTCCACCATGGTTAAAGCGGGGGTCTATCTGCTCGCCCGTCTGCATCCAGCCCTTGGAAGCTCGGAAGAGTGGACGCTCATTCTTACAACCATTGGAACCATTACCTTTCTGCTGGGAGCGATTATGGCGCTGGGGCAGAAGGTGCTGAAACGCCTGCTGGCCTACACCACGGTCTCCGCACTGGGAGCCATGATTATGCTGCTCGGGGTCGGCACGTCCTACACGATTAAAGCCATGGCCACCTTTATTCTGGCGCATGCCTTCTACAAAGCAGCTCTCTTTTTGATTGCCGGTGGCATCACCCACGAAACCGGAGGCGAAACCTCGGTCGATAAATTGGGCGGTTTGCGGAAGGCGATGCCGATTTCATTCGCCTGCGCCATACTTGCGGGCCTGTCGATGGGCGGATTTCCTCCCTTTTTCGGATTTGTGGCCAAAGAAACCTGGCTGCATGCGCTGGATCATTATCCGCTACTCGTCGGCGCAACGGTGATTGGCGGAGCGGCGTATGTGCTGGTGGGCTTTGCGGTCGGTTTCAAGCCGTTTCTCGGCAAAATGCCCGCAGAACTTCATGCGCATGAAATACCGCTCTCGATGCGGTTCGGCCCAATCGTGCTGGGGCTCTGCTGTTTGGCATTCTCGTTTTTCACCGGCTCTATCGGGCACAATCTGGTGCAGCCCGCCGCAACGGCAATCGTTGCGAAAGAGCTGGAGGTGCATCTGCATCTCTGGGCTGGATTCAATAAAGCCTTTGTGATCAGCCTGATTACGCTGATGATCGGGATCGGCCTGTATTGCTCGCGCTCATTTCTGGTGGCCACGGCGGGACGGTTGGGTGTGCTGGTCAAATTCGGCCCCGACGCGGCCTATCAATTCCTGCTCAATGGAGTCCTCAAATTTGCGGCCTGGCACACCCGTGTATTGCAGACGGGCATTTTACGTGACTATATCCGGGTGACCGTTTTGACAACCGTTGCGCTTGTTGGAGCTGCGCTGGTAAGGGCCGGCGGTTTCCAGCGTTGGGAAAATCTGGCACCCGTTTCGATCCGGATTGCGCTTGTGGCGATACTGATGATTTCCGCTACGTTTGCCACGGTACATTCCAAATCTCGCCTACGGTCAATCCTTTCCATGGGGGTGGTGGGCTTCTGTATGGCGATCCTCTTTACCTTTTTCGGAGCGCCCGACCTTGCCATGACCCAGCTGGTGATTGAAACGCTGACTGTGATCCTGCTTGTGCTGGCTTTTCACCATTTCCCGCCCTTCCGCCATGGTTCCAAAAAACGCACACGTGCAACTGACATCATTATTGCTGCCTCAGTGGGCATCACCATTTCATTGCTTGTGCTTGCTGCTTTGCATGTGCAGACGCCAACGCCGGTTTCAGATTTTTATCTGGAGCACAGCTATAAAGAGGCTCACGGCCGGAACGTGGTGAACGTGATTCTGGTCGACTTCCGTGCATTGGACACACTCGGCGAAATTACGGTGCTCACGATTGCTGCGCTGGGAGCATACGCGCTGATGAAGCTGAAACCGAAAAAAGAGGAGGGCGGCGAATGACCTCCATTATTCTACGAACCTCAACGCGATACATGTTCCCGCCGCTGATTGTTTTCTCGGTCTATCTGCTGCTGCGCGGGCACCACTTCCCCGGCGGCGGATTTGTGGGCGGGCTGTTTGCGGGCTCGGCGTTTGCGCTCTATGCCTTGGCGTATTCCGTTTCCGATGCCCGGAAAGCCTTTCGGCAGGATCCGCGGGATATCACCGCAGGTGGACTGGCGATTGCGCTGCTCAGCGGCATACCGCCTTTATTCTCCAGCCATGCATTCCTCACCGGAACCTGGTGGGAAGTGCCGCTGCCGATGGGCGGGGTTCTGGATGTCGGTACGCCGCTGATCTTTGATGTCGGGGTCTATTTCGTGGTGCTGGGTGTACTGCTGACGGTCGTTTTTGCTCTGGGGGAGGAAGAATAGTATGGAAGTCGTCCTCGCCATTGTTATTGGATTTCTTTACGGCGGCGGCCTGTATCTCATGATGCGTCGCAACCTGATTCAGCTGATCATCGGGCTCGGCTTGCTGAGCCACGGAGCCAACCTGCTGATTTTCACGGCGGGCGGTTTGCGGAAAGGCGGCGCCCCCATTCTGGCCGACGGAGAAAAAGTATTCAGTACCATCCCGGCTGATCCACTTCCGCAGGCGCTGATCCTGACTTCCATCGTCATCAGTTTTGCGGTAACCGCGTTTGCGCTGGTCCTTTTTTTGCGGACCTATCAGACCGTCGGTACCGACGATGTGGATGAGCTGAAGGAGACGGAAACCGAATGACGCTGCTACCTTCATTACCTATCACCATCCCGCTGGCCGGGGCTGTGCTCTGTATGCTGTTTCGCAGAAACATCAGGGCACAGAAAGGCATCGCGCTGTTCACCTCGTTTCTGATTCTGCTGACGTCGCTTACCATTTTTGCGTCGACGAAAGACGGAACGATTGCTGTCATGAATGTGGGCGATTGGCCGGCACCATTCGGTATCACGCTGGCCATCGACATGCTTTCAAGCGTCATGCTGCTGCTGGTTGGATTATTGGCCGTCGGGGTTTCGGCCTATGCCTGTTTCGATCTCGACGAGCCTCGCATGAAATTCGGATTTTTCCCGCTGATGCTGATTCTGCTGATGGGGGTGAACGGGGCCTTTGTGACCGGCGATCTGTTTAACCTCTATGTCTGGTTCGAAGTGTTGTTGACGGCTTCCTTCATTCTGCTGGCCCTGGGCGGCGAGCGCGCGCAGCTGGCCGGTTCCATTAAATATGTGACGCTCAACCTACTTTCCTCCGCCCTGTTCCTCGCCGGAATCGGGATTCTTTACGGCATGGCTGGTACGCTGAATCTGGCAGACCTTGCACACTTAGTGAAGGATGGCGCCCGCGGGGATCTGCTCACGATGGTGGCAATCATGTTTATGATGGCGTTCGGAATCAAGGCCGGTATGTTCCCCCTCTATTTCTGGTTGCCCGCCAGCTATCCAACCCCGCCGGCCGCCGTAACTGCGCTCTTTTCCGGGCTGCTCACCAAGGTGGGCGCCTATTCCATGATCCGGATGTTCACGCTCGTGTTTGATTCCGATCCGGAATTCCTGCATGGGCTGATTCTGGTGGGTGCGGGGCTGACGATGCTTTCCGGGGTATTGGCAGCGACGGCTCAGTATGAAATGCGGAAAATACTGGCGGTGCATATTGTCAGCCAGATCGGCTACATTCTGATGGGGCTCGGCCTGTTTACCGAGCTCGCTCTGACCGGCTCGATTATTTACCTCGCTCACGTGATCATCGTTAAAACCAATCTGTTTCTGGTGGCCGGGGCGGTCAACCGGCTCAAGGGCACCTACGATCTGAAAAAGCTCGGCGGACTCTACAGCGAGCGGCCGGGCCTTTCGCTCCTGTTCATTATTTCCGCCATGTCGCTGGCCGGGGTCCCGCCGCTCTCCGGATTCTTTGCCAAGATTACGCTGATCATCGCCGGTATTCAGATCGAATCATGGGCCATTGTTGTCGTCGCGCTCGGCGTCAGCCTGTTGACGCTCTATTCGATGACCAAAATCTGGGCTTATGTGTTCTGGAAACCCGCGCCGGAGCCGCTGCCCGATCTCGACCCGATGCCGAAGGGGCAGTGGTTTGTGTTTCTGCTTCCAATGGTTGGATATACCGTTATCTCCATCGCTATAGGCGTATTTGCCGGCCCGGTTTTTGACTATGCCAGCGAGGCCGCCGCGCAGCTGATGAATCCGCAGGCCTACATCGATGCCGTATTGGGAGGGGTGTAATGGGATTTTTTATTTTAGATTTGCGATTGCCGATGTGCAGGTCTGCGACGCCCTTATTAAAGGGAGGCCAGCGCCGACTGAGTTCCATCAATCGGCAATCACCAATCATCAATCAAAAATGGATTGGGGGTTGGTAGCCATGCAGATGTTTATCACCAACATTTTGCTTTCGATGCTGTGGGGGTTGCTTACCGGCAATGTCAACGAGGGCAACCTAATGCTGGGTTTCCTGTTGGGCTACGGGGCGCTTTGGCTACTGTATCCCGCCGCTGGAATTGAGAGCTCATATTTTAAAAAAACTCTTCAGGCGATTCGGTTTACACTGTTCTTTACGAAAGAACTGATTGTCTCCTCGTGGCGGGTGGCAACGGATGTGATTAAACCGCTACCGCGCATGCGTCCGGGCGTGGTGGGCATTCCGCTCGATGCCAAAACCGATCTGGAAATCACACTGCTGGCCAATGTGATTTCGCTTACGCCGGGTACGCTCAGCCTGGAAGTTTCCAAAGACCGGAAAACGCTCTACATCCACGCGATGTATGTCATCAATCCTGATGATCTGCGCAAGGAAATCAAAGACGGCCTCGAACGCCGTCTGCTGGAACTTTTACGATGAAAAGAAAAATATGTGAAAAGGCATGTTGTTGCGCCTTTGGGCGGCTTCGCTGGAATGGTCGCCTGAAGGCGGTACTACGAACCTTTAAGGATTATCATGGTTGAGATTGTTTGTTCCATTGTCATGGTAATGCTGATCGTTGCATTCGGTGCGGCGTTCATCCGTGTGGTCATCGGCCCGACGCTGCCGGACCGCGTGATTGCGCTCGATATGGCTGCGACGATTGTGGTGGCCCTGATTCTGACGCACTGCGTGCAGTCCGGCACCTATTATTATATTCCGGCGGCCATCAGTATTGCGCTGCTCTCCTTCATCGGCACGGTGGCACTGGCCCTCTATATCCGAAGGGGAGGGGCATCATGATTCGCGATCTTCTGGTTTGCTTCTTTTTATTGGCGGGCGGCCTGCTTTCGCTGGCTGCCGCAGTCGGGGTAATTCGTTTGCCGGATCTATTCACCCGTATGCACGCCGCCACCAAAACCGGCACCGTCGGCGTCAGCTCGATTGTGATTGGCATGATGATCCATTTTTCCGAAGTCACGGTGACCTCCCGCGGTATTCTTGTGATTGCGTTCTTCCTGCTCACGGCTCCGGTTGCCGCCCATATGATCGGCCGCGCCGCCTACCGCTCCGGCGTGCAGCTCTGGATTCTCACCCGCATCGACGAATGGAAAACCCACGGCGTAAATCACCAGGATGACGACGACGATTAGTTTTTCCAATGATTGGAAGTCCAGCCAACCGTTCCGAGTTTTTTCTCTGAGCCGCAAGGTGCCCTAAACCCAGCTCTAGCGGGCGTTAGGATCCAACATCCCGCAATTCCCTGTTGGGCTCATGAGCTTGCTGATGAGGGCATCGGGTTTGCGCAGGTAGACATCGCACGTGCCGAGAGTATCGGCGGCAAACAGATCGAAGCCTTTCGAAAAGCCGAGTACGATGTTCTGGCTGGTGACGAGATAACGGTCATGCATATCGGAACCGAACTTTTGTGGGCTATGAAGCAAAACTCGCAATTGCGGTTGGGGAATCTGAAGCTTGATTCCGATTGCCTTAGCTTGATCGTTCCCAAGAATCGTTTTTCCGTTTAAACGTGCGCTTGTTTCGTGAGCAGATATTACTTCGAAGATTCCATCGCCTTGGTACAGACCGTTCTCCCATTCTTTGTGGATCAAACGAATGGTTTGTTTAAAACTTTCCCAATTTGTGTTCCTTAATCCAAATGCCGCTCGGGAGACCATTTTATCAATAATGGTTACCTTTCGGGCACAACGTACGACCGGGCGGATGATTTCAGCGAGAAATTGATCGCGTGTCATCCCGCCAATGGTTTTGCTGGGCTCATCTTTATACCAACAACTGCCGGGAAAGTTTTGAAGCGTAGTACATTTCCCTCGATCAATTTTTTCCACTTCCATAGCGGTTAGTGTATCGTCGTTTGCCAACAGGACATCCACCAATGGGTTTTCAGAGCATGCGACGGCAGTGGCAGGAACAGGGGCAGCCGCTATGCGGAAAAGGAAGTCGAGAAGCTCTGGGGCCACGTCGGGACGCAACCGTTGGCCGGGACGTATGCCGTGGATGTCTCCGCGCGGGAAAAGACGAAGCACTGCAAAGGCCGGACGGCGCGAACCGCCGAAATGGAAGTCAGGTTCTGCGGTTTCTGCCTGAATCCGCCACGCAACAATCCCAAGCATAAGACAGAGAAACTGCCCGACCTTCAGATGTACGCCATCCACGCATTGGAGATCAATCCTCCCGACGGCGAAGAACCTGTGGAGTGGATGCTGTTGAGCAACATGCCCGTGACCTCTTTGGAAGAAGCCTGCGAGCGGGTGCACTGGTACAGCCTGCGCTGGCGGATCGAGATGTTCTTTAAGGTACTCAAATCCGGCTTCCGCGTGGAAGCCTGCCGACTCGGAACCGCCGAGCGGCTCATCTGCTACCTCACCCTCATGAGCATAGTTGCCTGGAGGCTTTTCATGATCACTCTGGTTGCCCGCACAGAACCAAGCCTGCCTTGCACCCAGTTCCTCTCGGAGCAGGAGTGGACGGTTCTCGCGATCAAATCATCGGGCAAGGGTCAAATCCCAGGGGAACCTCCCCGCATTGCCGAAGCACTCATATGGATCGCCAAGCTCGGTGGGTACTTGGCACGGAAAAGCGACGGACCGCCGGGAACTCTTGTGTTGTGGCGCGGCTGGAAGCGGCTGATGGATTTAACAGAAGGATGGTGTCTTGCAAATCAGGAGTAAAAAGTTATGGGTAATAGAAAGCTGACAGAACAGGCAGTCATCATATGATATTTCGAAGCGAGAGCTGTACCATTTAGTTCCCCATTCCAACTTAAGTTTAAGTTTCTTTGGGGCAACATTCACATCGACTTGCTGCAAGATGGATATAGGTAAGTTTTGGCTATTTACAGGACTCTCTATTTCAAATGAAATCTTTCTGTCAGTGTCATGGATATGTATAAGTTCTCTGAATCCGCCAAGCGCAAAATGCTGTCCAGAACACTCGATGGGAAGCGGATTTTGTAACCCTTTTTCCAGCATATTGCGAATCATAGCAATAGCCTGCAATACCGTGCTTTTCCCCGCGCTGTTGGCCCCGAAGAGTAGGGTGATGGGCTTCAGCGGAATGGTGACTTTTTCGCCAAAGCCTTTGAAGTTTTCGATGCTGATGCTGGTTATGCCTGTTTTCATGTTTCCACCTGTTGTGTTGCTGAGATCAAGGTATCAAAATTAGTTCGGGGTGTTGGTTTTCTGACGTCGGCTGACGTCCGGTGTGTGTGATGGAGGGCGACGCTCTGTCGGAGCCCC
>JAROBA010000057.1 GCA_029432815.1 Pontiellaceae bacterium B1224
CCCCCCCCTCTTTTGGTACCATACGCGATGCGGGGGTAGTGATGGAACGATGCGTCTGGTCCTCCTCCCGCACATACTCTCCCTTTCCTACTTACCTCCCCTGAAAACTTTCAGATTCGATTTTCGGAAAAAATAACGCCAATAAAAAACCAAATACGCATAGAGGCTACCTCTACATTGTGGGGGTTGTGCATAAATCTAATCCAATCCATTATAATGCAAATACGGAGTGTAAATTATGAATACCACTGAAGATTGGAACCCGATTGAGTTGGATGAATCCTTTACGGAGCAGCTCGGAAAGATGACAGATAATCAGTTGCGGTATCTCGTCTGTCGGCTCGCCTTTCCTGAACATGCATTTAAGTCATGTGCCGAGGCTGCTGGTTACAGTCAGCCATCTGTCCGCGGTAGTGAGCAGGAACGGAAGCCCATTGTTCGAGAGTTGTTGGCCCGGTGCGAACGAAAGCCAAGAGATGCAGAAGGCGAAACGTTTGAAAGTATGGAGCGCGATGATCTGATTCGGTTCCATGAAGGCGTTATCCGCGATCCGAGAACTGTGACCCGTGAAAAGCAGGCTTCTGCCCGTGATCTTGCGGAGCTTCGCCAATGGATCAAGGGCAATGCAAAGCAATCGACTGCCGTAGAGAATATGGCCGAATTGCTCGAATCAATAGGAAGTACTGGTTGATTTCTTTCAGAAACCGGATCCGTTGGTTATGAATTGCATTACATTTTCTCTTCCGGGTTTATTTTTTGCGTTCGATTTTGATGCGTTTCAATACTGCGGCGGGGAAGTTTTTTCCGGCAATGAGGTCGGAATGGTTTCTCATTCTCATTTTATATTGCCACCCGCCCATTTACCCACACCTGTTGGATACCAATAAGTGAAGATACTAGTTTCGGGCGGGCCTTTCAGCAAGTACAACCCCTTTAAATAGGGATTTTAGTACTTTTTACTAGTTAAGCAGAATCAGGCACCAGAAGGTTCATCAGCGCATCCCAATCCGCTCCCAACGCATGCTGGATACGGGCAGCAGTCGTAATGAGAATATTGGTTTGCCCGGCTTCGATTTTCTGAACGGTACGGATATTAAGATCGGCCATTTCCGCCAGTTTTTCCTGAGTGATGCCCGCTTCATTGCGAAGGCGGCGAACATTTCCCCCAAACGTCTTTAGCTGATTTTCGATGCCCTGATTCATTGCGGCACATTGTGGCGCAAAGAACATTTTGACAGTACGGCACAACAGGGCGTAAGTTTTGAAAAGGGAAACTTATTTTTGTGGAGAGCGCATTACTAATTTGCACTCGTACTTTTTCTATAAAAGCCCAACCGGGGAGTTAATATGACGGATAGAGAGAATGTGGAGTTTCATACCAAACGCATCAGCAAACTCATGAGCGTTGCATTTCAGCACTTTTCCCGTGCTGATGATTATGCAAGGGGTGGCGGATTCGGAGGCAAAACATTCAAAGCCCGTTCCGTGCAGGGGGCCGTCAACCGCGGATGTTCCTCATTAAAAGAAGCATTCTTCAACGCAGAGGAAGCCATCAAGTATTGTCAAGGCAATGAGATGGAACTGGACCGGCTATGCGTAGCCGTTGGAGAGTATAGAGACGTGGCCGGATATGCCACATTTGCCTCGTTTCAGGTTGCCGACGTATGGGATCGTGCCATCAGCAAGTGGTATAACGAGTTGGATGAACAATGCCAAAATGTAATCGAATATCACAATCAGCGTTACGAGGCCATCAAAGCGGATATTCTGGCCGAGGAAGAACTGCGGGTAGCCCAGGATTCAAATCGGCGTTCCTTAAAACAAGAGCAGTTGAACCATCACGCCAGAGTGTTGGGCTTGAGTGGCAAGACAACGAAAACAGAGGTTAAAAATGCGTACTATCGACTAGCTGCTGAGTACCATCCTGACCAGATCGTACATTTTCGCGGCAAAGTTAAACAGGCCGCGAAAGAGGAATGGGAAAAAATCAGTGCAGCATATGCATTTATGTGTAAAGAATATGATATACACTGAGAGTTATCCGAAATGAACCTAAGTCCTAAATATGAGCACGAACTGGATGAGTTGGGAAAAATCGTTGATGCGATGTTTCCCGGCTTGGATATGCCGGTTGAAGGGAAGGCCGAGGTGTTGGAAAAACTGCTTTGGCTGTTCCGGGTATCGCGAAATAGATTTGCTGATAAAATCGATTTTGAAACGGTGGTGGAAAGTAAGCTACTGGTATCGGACGATCAAATTAGCATCACCATGCCAAAGGAAAGTACACAGTGTGATAAGGGAACACGGCCTGTGCAGTACCAGCCTCCCTTACTTTGGCATCTGCTATTAACCGGCGGAAATGAAGAACCTGTATTTGATACCATTTCGACATTTATCCATCGCTACTATACCCAGCTTCAAATCGAAGACTTCAAGAAGACCGATACCGGCGTGATCCGTTGTTTTACCAATACACGGTTTGCGGCGAAGACGCTTCGGGAATATGGTTTTCTGCGTTTCGGTCGTCACGATCTATTCAAGCATTGGAAGCTCTCTTTTCCTGGATTACTGGCGGCAGGGCACTTCTATTTATATCCTCCGCCCAAAAGCGATGAGCCGGGGCAGAATAACTGGCACGGCTTGTATAAGGGATTTTCGAATATCATCAGTTATTATTCCGACTATGAGCACTGCCTTGATACGCTTTGTAAATTATTCGATAAATCGGAGGGTGCATTTGGTTCATATGAAGATTTGATTCAGGCATTCTGTTGTCGCTCGCAACAGTATTACAAGGATCTGTATTACGCCAAAACGCGAAAGGATGGGCTTTCTATAGCTGGATCATGGGTGACCTATATCGATAGCTTGTCGGACCGATTGGGTTTTACCGATGAGTTCGCACTAGACATGCAACTCCAGAAATTTGAAATCGATTGGTTTAAAATCTGATTCCTTTCTCTGGTTAAACTACGCTTCGAAAACTGCGCTATTTTTGCAGGAAAAAATGGTCCGTTCGGTGATTACGTAATTCCCATGCAACAAACAGATTCTTAGTTCTCCAATATAGAACCGCATATCCCTGAATTTGTTCCTCCCGTGTTACAGGGCAGATGTTACCAATCAGCTATTGAAATGGTTTTTTACAACTGCCAGCCTTTTAAACATCCCCCTATGATTGGGCGACTAACTATAAAGGAGGTTAACAAATGAAGATTAGGGAAATTATTGGATCCGCTATTGTTGCTGAAATGAATATTCGTGATGTGGATACCATTGCCGAATCAGTTTCATACCTCATTGATAATGAAGTGATGGGTGAAGAAGACGTGTTGCGCTGTATGGAGATTAAAAGCAACTTGGAGCTGGTTACATCTTTAAAATTGGTGGGTGAAGAAATTGAAAAGCTTCAAACGGCTTTTGATATTTCCGAGGGAGAGAACAAAGAATGCGGTTCAAAGCTTCAACTGCTCATTGAACTTGAGCAAGTCATGGAAAAATTAGCGGCCTGACAATGCAGTAACCAAGAACGGCGTGTCCCTAATTTTTTGGGGACCCTTTACCTCCAAATTAATGGCTCGTAAATAGGTTACGTCGTTTGGCGCATCCATCATCCGTTATTCAGTAACTATCGAAAAAGATCCACAAATCGATCGTGAGCGTATTTATCTATTTAATTGACTACATTGAGCGTGATAGCAATGCTTTAGCGCTCAGAGAGGAGGCTGGGCGGATTTGAGTCGATTTAAGGGGTGGTACATGCAGCAAGGATCTGGACGGTTTATCAGCGAAATACTCAGCCGCATTACTCTGATATAGGTGGGGTCAGTAGGGTTGATGCTAGCCGATCCCACCATCTGATGGATTATGATTCGGGTTTACCATCTTTATCAGATGGTTCCGCGTAGTAGTCGTCATGTAGGTGCATTGCCTTGCGAAAGGCACTAAACAGTAGGCAAAGATTTCCAAATTTTTTCGGTGCATCTTCCGTTGCGGGTCCAGTCATCCATTCGTTGAACTCCGGAATGAGAGCAAAGGTATCTTTCTGATTATTGTCGAAGACCACTCGGAACGCATTGACGAATTCGCCAAGGGCATTCGCATATTTCGCGCTCTCTTCAGACCGATCGATCAACTGCTTTTCGCATTCATCCAATTCAGACTGGGGCATGACCAAAAGGTCTTGGGCCAGTATAATGTGATTGATGGCCTGATCGACCTCGATGTTCGCGTATGCACCTCGAAATCCCAGTGGCAAACGGTACTCTCTACCGGATCGAAGGATCTCTTGACTCAACTCAGCGTAGGCATCGCCAAACACAAGTCCGTTTAATGTCTTGCAGACATTGTCATAATTTACCTGCAAGTTTTCGAGTTCTCTTTGTGTTATTTTCTTTTTCATTTGTGCTTCTCCTTGTTAGCGCCCCATACGGAATAGTCTCCAGACAGAAGTGTGCTTCGTTCGATCGGGAATCGTTCAAACGAAAGAGCGGGTACTGATTTTCTATTGTCGATTGTCAATATGGGGCTGATGGTCATTGTTTCGCCTCAGAAATCAATAGGTCATGCGCGTCCAACGGGATTGGCTTCATGACTGTTTCTCCATGCGAATATTTAAGGTTTGCCGTCCAAAGGCGGTTGGGATGGTGTTCGTCTTTCCAAAATCCGAACATGGCCTGAGTGCTGTTTTCAATGGAACCGCTATTTTTCGCGGCGAATGGTTCGGGGCATTTGTACAAACCTCTTGGATCGTCTGGTCGGCGCACCTGCGTAGTCAGTATTCCGACTTTCCCAACTTCGGAAACGTAGGCTTTAAAATCTTCAACGTTAGTGCTGGTTCGCTCGTAGGCGGATCCCTTCCCGGACATGAGGCCAATGTAATCGACTCCAACGGCGTGGATTTCCCGTCCGGTCACTTTTTCGAGCAAGGCCACACGCTCGCGGATTTTATCGGGGGAGAGATTGGGAACTTTCTGGATATAGACGTTATCGACGGAAACGCCCTTCACTTGTTGACCGGAATCTATGCGCTGCTTCAGCGCGTTGAAAGAGACTTTGTTTTCCATAGCTCCGTAGCGCAGGGCCAATGTCTCGCGGGATAGCTCCAGATCAAAGATTGCAAAATTAAGCCGCCTGATATGGAAAGGCAAATTGTGAAGGCAACGGGTTTTCCCGACTCCCGTATTCGCCATAAGGACCACCAAGTCACCTCGCATGATGTCGAGGTTCATTGAAGGTAACCATTCATTGAAGTTGAAAACGGCGGTACTCATTCCCGATTGCGCCCTGGAAAGCACTCGGGCGAAATCATCGGCGGGGCGTCCGAGCAATTCAGGATCCACGCCCATTGGTAAGACTGCTGTTTCCATTAAGGAGTCGATCATGAACAAGGTTGCGTCTTTTTTGCCCTTAACGGCGAGGAAATCGGCGAAGTCATGGCCGGTAAATTCATGGTGTTCGTGGATGAAGCTGTCGGGCATGGTGATAACCTGTACTTGTTCAGCTACACCTTGGAGTGATTGCAAAACTTCATTGCGCCATTTCTCACCGTGTTCGTCTGCATCAGGCATGACAACGACTTTTTGACCGCGCAACAGCTCGGCATATTTCGGGTCCCAGTTTTTGGAACCAAGCGGGTTTGTTGTGCCGATATAATCGCATTCGGTCAGGGCGTCGGCTGTCTTTTCGCCTTCACACAAAACAATGAAGTCCTCAGTATTGCCGAGAATCAGGTCGAGGTTGTAGAGCGTCCGAATGTCTGGGGGTAATGTCGGCTTGCCTTGGCAATCCTGAAAACAATCTTTCCGCCCGCCCTCGTAATCCACCCGCTTTACCGTGTAGAGCGTTTCGCCCTTTACATTGCGGTAGTGATATTCCTTTCGGCCTATAATGCGGCCTGCTGATTTTCTGGGGGGAGGCATTGCCGCTGTTTGTAGGCGGTTTTGTTTCGGCTCCGCGAGATTGAACATTTCTTCAATCCGGATTTTTGCCTCGGCATTGGTGATATTTTCCAACCGTTCAACAAAGCTGAATATATCGCCGCTTGCATCGCATTTAGTGTGGCACGTCCAGCCCTGAGCTTGGCTATGAATCGAGAACGCGGTCTTATTGTCGCCACCGTGGAGAGGGCAGGCGCAGCGTCCGTGTGAATCGCGCTCAATATTGTAGTGATCGAGCAGGCGTTCCATGCTCACATGCTGTTTGATGGTGGCATAATCCATTTCTTACACTCCCACGATTTTTGAGTTGCCGCCTGTTGCATCGCCTGGAGTTGCCGAGATCACTTCATCTTCCCATCGTCGGCCAGTTAACCATCCTTGCGCCATAATTGGCGTTCGTTTTGCTTCGATTAAGGATTTCCGGTTGAGGGCTTCTATTTTTGCAGCGGCGGTAATCTCATCGGCAAGGTCTTTATTCAAACCTTCAATATCAAGCCATGCATCCATCGCTTCTGCTTTACCTTTCTTATGGCTGAATGCTTCCCAAAACAAGTTGAACCATTCAAGTATATTGCCTTGCAGCTTGCGGCCCTTTTTTGACTTCAAAGATGTGCCAACTGTATCGCCAGATGCAGAATAATTTTGGTTTGGTTTAGTTGGGTTTGGTTTGGTGGCAGCTTGGGAAAGGGGGTCTGCACCCCGCTTAGCACCGTGCTTAGCAGGTTGCTTAGCAACTCGCTGAGCAAAGGCCTTTCCATGTTTTTTAAGATTTCCTTTTATGAAGTTGGGGCAATGGTGCTCCCAATCGTGAACAATTAGCCGATGCTCTGCGCATGGATCAAGCCATGAACAATCAACCAAAGCGTCAAATAGCTTCTGAGGGTCGTCTTCCCATTCAATACAGGCACAAATCTCTTCATTTGAAAACCTGCCTATGTCACCGCGCATTGTGTTGGTGGCGCAGAATCCCCAGAGACTTTCTAAAACCCCTTTTGTTTGCCATAGTTTAAAGCCTAGTTTTCGTTGCAACATCTTGAATTTTACGTGTTGTTCAACGTCGTGTTTCATATCCGTACATCCTTGCGTTAATCGTTTCTCTTCTGTCTAGGGTGTTAGTGGTGGGAGTTCGACTTTGGCTTGGTACCAAGTTCAACAAGATCACTGCGTAGGTATCCGAAGCCGGCCCGCACAATATCGAGGAAACCCTCAGGGCAGTTCAGCTCCTCTAGCTTTCCCAGTGTGCGGGCCTTGTGGCGGTTGCAGATTCGCAACGCATCGGTGGGGGAATTAGTCATTTGACGTATCCCCTCCTGATGTTTTATTTTTGATTGCCGCTTCGGCAAGGGCAGCTACCAGATCTTGAACCAGAGCTTCGTGCTCCTCGGATGCAAAGTATTCCAGAGGGTCGAAGATCCGGAGAAATTCTGCGTATGAATTAGAGGCGGCTAATGCCGGTGCACGGGCCTCTTTTTCTCGGTCCATAGCCTTCGCCAGTTCCATAGGGGTGGTGGCACTTTCAATATCAGACAGGGCCATAGCGTAAGCCCCGATATACTTGGGAGCCATAATGGAAAAATCATGGATGATTCTATACAAGTCGGAATCTATTTTGCTCATTACTTTCCTCCAACACGACATTTATCCAAGAACGCATTGAGGTCATTAACGGTATAGCAAAATAAGCGAGAGCTGATCTTGCAGCAGGGAATTCTTCCATCGTTGGTGAGCTGATTGAGCGTTCGTCGACTCACACCGATATATTCGCTAGCCTCTCCTGCCTTAAGAGCCCGTGGCGCGATAGCTTGCATCTTCATTTTGGATTTATTTTTCATCTGTTCCTCCGTCGTTATGTATGTCCAAAAAAAAAGAAGATACGACCACCATGGTCATAACTTCTTTTCTTCATCGCTTCCTTGAGCTCTTGGTGTGAACTCGCTTAATAAACTATCCGATAGCTCATTTTGAACAAGCGAAAAATTTGTTTTTTTAAATAAAATTAGCGTTTAATTGGTGAGATAATTAAAAAAACTCTACACTTTAAGGTAGAGGCTTTACTGCCATTTACCATTGCAAACAAAGCGCTTACAGGAATGCAGATTTGGACCGGTCCAGATATGGCCAGATTTTTAGACAAAAAAAACCGCACCAGAGAGGGGCGGTTTTGCAGATCGGCTGTCGGTTGAACTATGCGGCAACGGAGAGCTGTAGTCCCAAGTGCTCCTTGAGAGTTTTGAGGATTTTACCGACGTTCTGGGCAGTTGGATTTCCGCGCTCGCTCAACATGCGGTGCAGGGATTTCTCGCTGATGCCGGTTTTGTCGGCCAGCCCTTTGAAGGTGATGGTTGCATGCACGATGTCGCGAAGCATGGACAGGGCTTCGGCCACTTCGCCTTCGGCCAGGGCATCGATTGCTTCTGCATATAGTGCTTTACAAAATTCGCCATCATTCTGGAGGCGTCCCAAAACGGTTTCTTTATAGTCGCGTGTTAAAGCCATTGTTTACCTCGATTGTTTGTATTCTGCCCATCGGGCTGTTGCGGCCTTAATATCTGCCGCCTGTTTTCGTTTTGTACCACCACCAAGCAGGATCACAATGGTATCGCCGTCGCGGCCATAATAAACCCTGTATCCTGCACCGAAGTGTATTCGTAGCTCCTGTACTCCATCGCCGATCCCTTTCGAGTCGCCGAAGTTCCCGCTTTCCATGCGGCGGATATAGCGATCAACTCGTGCTGCCGTCGGAGCATCCAACCCCTTAAACCAATCGAAAAAAGGGGAACGCCCGCCCTTCAGATACTCCCTTAATTCATACTGCATATAGTAACCTTTATGTTCCCATTGTCAATTGGCGATTTATGGCCTATTCGGTGCCCGTCGGCTGCAACAGAATGATCTTTGCACTTGCGGACGGAGTGATGGAAAAGAACTTCTTGGCCTGCTCCTTCCGGTTCTTGGCGAGGCCGCGATAGTTCTCGAAAAGCATTTTGGTATCGGTGTGACCGAGCTCTTCCACGGTGTCGTCAATGCCGCGCTGCGCAAGGTGGAAGGTCGCAAAGGTATGGCGCAAACCGTCCTGAATATGTTTAACCTTGGCCAGTTTGAAAACCTCCCGCCGCCAACTTCTAAGCACATTTTCAGAATAGGGAAAAATCAATCCTTCGGTTTTTCGGTAAGTCGCCAGCCATTGGAGCAGGTTTGCAGATGGATGCACAATACGTGCGGAGGATGTTTTCGATACATCGGCGGCAATGTGGATCTCTCCCAGCTCAAAATCAATGTCCTCCCATTGGAGGCGTTGCAGTTCTGTTGGGCGGATGCCCGCGAACATGCCAAGCGCTAGATAGGTGATGATTCGCTCCCGATCCTGAAACCCCCTTTTCCCGTCGATAGTAACGCGCCGGGTTTCCTCAACCTTGGCAAATTCAAGCGCTGCCTTCATGATGGCCTTGCTTTGACTCGCGGAGTAAATCTTTGGTGTGTGGGATGCCTTTTTAACCTTACGGGTCTGGCGCACCGGATTCGATGCCACGCGCCCATTGTCCACGCACCAGTTAAAAAAGATACTGACATAGCGTCGGTAGGTTGCGCGGGCGGTTTTTCCTTCGGTAACGACGTCCAGCCATTCATCAAGGTCCGCACCGGTGATGACCTCAACCGAAAGATGGCCATGGTGATCCGAGAAGGGTTGCAGGTTTTCTTCTATGGCCCGGTAGGAGCGCGGGCGCAATTCATTGCGCTTTATCCGCTTCTCCTGCTCGTCGAGATATTCGGCAACCAGATACTTGATTCCATTGTTGTGGTTTACGACTTTGTGGTGCTTGGCATAGAACCGGACAGCATCAAGCAAGGAGACTCCTTTGTAGTTCTCCAGCTCCTCCATGGCGAGGATCGCAGTCTTCCTCTCCTCTTCCGTGAAGGATGCCGCCTTGTTGCCGATGGCCTCCACCTCCTGCCGTTTGGTCTCAGCAAAGTTCCGGGCATCCTGCTTATGCTTGAACCGCTTGCGGACGTGACGCCCCGACACCTTGCCAAGGTCCACCTCATAGGTCTTGCTGCCTGACGTCCCGGAAACCTCCCTGATCCGATAGCCCTTGTGAATGATGTATCCGTCCTTGGTGAAGGTCGCTTCCGCTTTTCCCTTGGCCATTTTTCACACTCCTTTGCCTCCCTGAATGACGGCGAGAAGCATACATCATGAGCGACATAAAACAAGAGTGAAGTTGCGAATTAGTGGCTATATTAAAAATAACCCTTTATTCACAAGCTCTACACCTGACTACGAATCAGGAGGTTGGAGGTTCGAATCCTCCTGGGTGCACCATTTTTTTGCCCGCACCTCGTTGCGGGCTTTTTTTGTATCCATTGACTGCCGGTCCAGTTGTCTCTATATTGCGCCACTATGAAAATTCTATTGATGGCATTTCTGGCAGGAGTGACGATGGTGATGGCTGAAGAGGAAATAAAGCTGTGGAACGGCGATATGCCGGGCATCGGCGCAGCAGAACCGGAGGGGCTTCGTCCGGATCAGGGCGATGGAGTTGTACGCCTGACTCATGTCAGTGAACCGACCCTCCAATTATTCCTTATTGATTCTTCCGAGCCAGCTCCTTTTGTGATTGTTTGCCCGGGTGGTGGCTACAGTATTCTCTGCATGAACAAGGAAGGTACGGAAATTGTGGAATGGCTGAACTCAATCGGGATATCTGCCGGGATTTTGAAATACCGGTGTCCAAGTAATCGAAAAGGTGCGCTGGCAGATGCGCAGCGCTCGATTCGGTTGGCACGGGAATCTTCCAAGGATTGGAACATCGATCCCGAGCGGATCGGTATGCTTGGTTTTTCTGCGGGCGGGCATTTGACGGCGGCGTGCAGTAATTCAGCGGACCGGCCGAATTTTTCTGTTTTGGTTTATCCGGCGTATCTCTTTAAGAAAGATTCCATTGAGCTGGTTGATGAAATCAAGGTGGATGAAAAAACACCGCCAGCTTTTATCGTGCAGACCCAGGATGATAAGAATTATTATCGAAGTACGCTTGCGTATACTATTGCGCTGGATACAGCAGGTGTGGTAGTGGAATCCCATCTCTTTGCCAGGGGAGGGCACGGCTTCGGCATGCGCCCTTCAGAACATCCTGTATCGCAATGGCCGGATTTGTGTGAGGCCTGGATGCGTGAAATGGAATTTTTAAAATAGACGGATATTAAGGAGTATTATGAATCGCAGACTTTTTATCGGCTCGTTGGGAATCACTTCCTGTGCGTTGGGTATGGGAAGTAGAGCGCCAAGCTCGCCAAAATATATTTTCCTTATGATCGGAGATGGGATGGGTGTTGCGCAACGTGAAATCGCTGAGCGCTATGTCCGAATGAAATATCCAAAGCGCGCCGGAGGCCTGGTGATGAATCAATTACCGGTGCATGGGGTGATGACTACACACGAAATTACCGGAGGAATCACCGATTCTGCAGCTTCGGGAACTGCGCTTTCCTGTGGCATTAAAACCGTGAATGGCGCGGTCTGTATGGGAGAGGACCTGAAAACTGCCTGTCGTCCGGTGGCGTTCGACGCGCAGGATGTCGGAATGAAAGTAGGGATTGTTACGTCGGTTCCGGTTGACCATGCAACGCCCGCCTGTTTTTACGCGCAGGTGCCGAAACGTGGCATGTATTATGAAATTGATGAGCAGATCACGCCAACCGGCTTTGACTATTTTGCAGGCGAGACGCTGCTTGGGCGAAAGAAGGCCAAGGGGAAAGCATCTCCCACAGAGCTGATTGAACAGGGTGGTTATCAGTTGGTTCAGGATCGCGCCGGATTTGACGCGCTTAAACCAGGCGATTCGAAGGTCGTTGTCGAGCATGACCTGGGCTATGCCATTGATGGTAAGCAGGAAATTTCTCTGGCCGACTTAACGCAAAAAGGCATTGAGCTGCTCGATGGTGATCAGGGATTTTTCATGATGGTCGAGGGCGGCAAGATTGATTGGAGCGGGCATGCCAACGATTTGCCGACCAACATTCATGAAACGCTGGCATTTGATGAGGCTGTTGCGGTGGCGAAAGAGTTTTGCGAGCGGCATCCGGACGACTCGCTGTTAATTGTGACGGCCGACCATGAAACGGGCGGCCTGATGATAGAGCAGGATCCGGCGGGACTGGTTACGACTATTGATGCACAGGAATTCCGGGGTCAGAAATATATGAACGAAGTTTCCAACTGGAAAAAATCGGGTTCCGTTACTGCGGAAGTTGCCTACAATCGCTTGGTAAATGATTTCGGGCTAACCGATTTGTCTACAGAAGAAGCTGCGCATATTCAGGCTTCCGTTTCTCAAACCATTTCAGCTGACGCTGAGGATGCGCGGGCTCCGGAAATCCAGAAAATGTATGGAAAGAAAAATGCGGCGGTTATGAGTTGTCAGCACGCACTGGCTGGTAAGGCCGGTGCGCAGTGGACGAGTTATAAGCACACCCTTGTTCCGGTGTCTGTTACGGCTGCCGGCCGTTATGCCGACCGGTTTGCCGGGGACTGTGATAACACGGATATCGGTAAGCGACTCAAGGAGCTGATCCAATCCTGAGTTACTTAATGTTATACACGATATGAAAGTTAGGGGATTGTGTGAAGAGATATGGGGAAGTTATTGGGGTAGTTTGTCTTTTGATGTTGGCTTGTGAAGCCTTTTCTGATGGCTATTACGTAGATGAAGCGGCCGTTAAGCTGCCCGTTGAGCGGTTTCGGCACGATGCCGCCCTGTTGGGTGATGGCACGGTTGCAATTCTCGGAGGATTTGCGGCATCGAATCGTGAAAATATATTGTTGATCAGCAAGGATCTCTCATCAGTTGAAAAGTATGGAGACGACGCGAACCTGCATCAAGATTCCTCTGGAATCGCATTGCCGAATGGCAATGCAATGGTGTTGACGGGCGGTCCGGGCTACATTTTCGACTACAAAGAAAAGCGGATTCGGTTGACCGAAAATTCACTTCCGGTGGAATACGCCCGGTGGCCCACCATCACATTATTGTCTTCAGGATTGGTTTTTGTTTCCGGTGGGGATAGTGCGGATTTTCAAGCTCTGGCTTATTGGGCGCTTTACGATCCCGAGCTGAACCGTTTTGTAAAAACCGGTGATATGTTCCAGCGAAGATCAAAACACACGGCGACTGAATTGCAGGATGGGCGCGTACTCATTGCTGGCGGGAGCTCCCATAAAGGCCAGGACGGATATCGTGATTCAGCCGAAATTTTTGATCCGAAGACCGGTAAGTCCACGTTGCTGTCTGCGAAGATGTTGACTGTCAGAGCCGGCCATGCAGCAGTTTTACTGGATAACGGTAAGGTTCTCCTTGTTGGCAGCGTGTACGGGGATCGGCAACGATGTGAGCTTTTCGATCCGCGTTCTAAACGATTTATAGAAACGGGCTCGCTTGGGCAAGGGCGAAGCTTTCCAGTCCTCTGGAAGCGCGAAGGCGAGGTGCTTGTCGTGGGAGGCGCTTCTCTTTCGCGCGTCATCGAGGTATATGATGAGGAGCAGGAATGCTTTTTCATCAATCATGATCTATTGCATTATCCGCGATTTAGTGGTTTCTCTTTGACTCCATTAAATAGTGATATGGCTTTGGTTGTGGGCGGACGGGCCGATTTTGGAGATCGAAGCTGGAATAAGTTGGAAACCATTTCCGCCCGTCATGCGTTGGACGGGTGGAAAAAGCCGCCCACGAGCAAGCGCTCTTCAAATCGAAATGTCGGGGCGGTGATTCGGGTTTTCCAAGATGGTGAATTGAGAAGGGAGATCCCTGTCAAGGAGTGTGCGTTGGTGAAGGGGGATGCATGTTTTCATCTTGAGAAATATCCTTTGTATGTCTTGCTTACTGATGCCGTTGCAGATTGTGTTTCGCCGCGACTGGAAGTGGCCTTTGCTAAAGATTACTCCTACGCCGAGCGAGTGAATCTGCTCAATACGGTGGGATTTGGAGATATTCGTGAAATCCGTATGGCCCCCGATCTTTCAAGCACCGAAGCATTACGATGGAAGTCAGTGAAGATAGATTCACTGTTGCCGACTGCAGAGGAACTTGCCTCTACCAATTCTATTGTAGCTGCCGCGAAACTCCGTTATTTCAATACTGGTTATGAGGCGGAGCGTGACGCGTTAAAAGACCTCGAGGCGGTAAAAGATATCGCGTCGCAGGACGGGCTGCACTCGTTGATTGTGGTGGGAGGAAGATGGAACATGGCCTGCCGGAAATTTACCGATTACATCGAGGACAGCCCCTCGGTAAGCAAGGTGCTATCTGACCGCTACATTATTTTAAAGGTAATCGCATCACCGGAAAAAAGGAACAAGGAATTCCTCTCTGAATTTCCGAAACTTCAAGGAATTCCCCATGTTTTTATCTTGGATGAAAATGGGGAGGTGAAGCACTCCTTCGCGGCAAAAGCACTCGAAGCGAATGGATCCTACGATACGAAGAAACTCTTGACTGTGCTCTCTGAGTGACAGCTCGTTTTATGCTGATTGTTTCCGAAGTGTATGGTAACCATGACCGCAGGTCGGTCGTTGGTTATTTGACTTTGCCCGGAACAATGGTGAACCAGCTGGTGATGGATTCTTTTCCTTTGCCCGCAACCTTTGCCTGGACAAAGAACGGTTCTCCTTTTTTCCGGAAAGTTCCTTTGTCCGTATCCCCGCCCATACAGTAGGTGACATCCTCGTTTTTGCAGACAAACTTATAGTTGGTCGGCACACCGTTGTCGCGTTCGTTGGTGCTGGCGAATCCATAGAGAACTCCGTCCGGCCCTTTGTACACACACGCCGCGCTCCAGTTTTTATCAACGGCAACATAGGCAAGGCGCCGGCCCTGACAGGCTCGCATAAAGTGTGCGCGGCCCTTGTTGATCTGATCCCACCAGCAGGCTGAATCAATGCCTTCTTCGGCACCCACAATCACTTCAACCAGCGAATGCACCTCCGGGTTCATGAAGGTTTTTTTGTCGCCTTTCACGGTATCAATGAAGTCGATGTACTGATCCATGGTTCCATTGATGGTGTGCGTGCTGCCGACATCCAGATTCGAGTCTATTGCATCGTACCAGGATTCGGCCTGATTCGAACTGAGTGTACTGGGTCCAACACGCAAAATTCCCCAGTCCTCGCACATTTCCAAAAGCTCATCCAAATCATCTTTGTTACCCATGTTCCAGGCTTTCCAGTCCGGCTCGTTGAATACTTCCATAGACACCACCTTATGTCCGCGGGCCTCGACGTATTCCTTACTTTTCAGCATCACATTAAACCAACGGTCGATCCGCGCGCTGCCATCCGACTTCTTGTACCAATCGCTGATGCCTTTTTCGTTATTTGGGCTGAGCATGATCGGAATCTTTGAGTCGATCATATCCGCAAACTTCAGTGCCTTATCGAGCATCTCAGTTTGTGCGCTACTCAGGCTCCCATCTTCGTTGTACGGTTTGTGCAGATAAAACCCGATGCGCACAAAGTCGATTTCCGATCCGGCATATTGCGCCGACTTTTTTGCATTATAATAATTCACCCACGTTGCATCCTCGCCCCAGTCGGTAATGGCTTTCACTTCACCTTCGTCACCGGTATTGAATTTAACAGTTTTGGTGGTTGCGCCCCACGCATTTGCCGCCAGCAACGCGCTCAAGCCCCAGATCAATGCCTTGAATTTTTTCATCGCAGGTTCCTTATTTCCAGAGTTTGGAAGGATAGCGGCTGGCCGCATGCATCGCTTTCAGGGAAGCCACCACCGCCGGGCGGTCGTTCGGATAGGTGACGCCGAACCACTGCGCATCGGAGCTAAGCACCTTAATTTTTGTTTCGCCGTTCGCCATCATGCGGGTGACGATGTCGGGGATATACCATTCCGATTTCAGCTCGCCCCCTTTTTCCGAAAGGAACGCGATAAACTTTTCTTCCAGGGTCTGGAAAAACTCCGGCGCAAATCCCCAGAAGTTCATCGAGACCATTTCATCGCCGGTCATATCGGTGGCAACGCCGTCTTCAATGTATTGAACAACGCCGTTGGTGTTGGTGATGATTTCGGTGCGCTCATTGACTTCTGCAAGGTAGCCGTCGACCACTTCGCAGACGCCGCGGGAAACGGAGCCGAAAGGGGAGAGCGTATTTTTTAATTTATAGCCCACCATGCAGCTGTCGCCGTTTTCCAGGGTTTGGAAACCCTGGGCGATTGTTTTGTAGGCTGCGGCGCCATAGAAATCGTCGGCGTTTTGAACGCAGAAGGGCTCTTTCACCAAATCCCTGCAGGCCAGCACGGCCTGTCCCGTGCCCCACGGTTTGGTGCGGCCTTCGGGAAGGCTGAAACCTGCCGGCAAATCTTCCAATGATTGGAAGGCGTACTGAACCTCGATTTTATCAGTAAACTTCTGGCCGACCTGTTCCTTGAATTCATTTTCAAAGTCGTGGCGGATCACAAACACGACTTTCCCGAAACCGGCCTGAATGGCATCGAAGATCGAATATTCCAGCAGCGTTTCGCCGTTGGGCCCCACGGGATCGAGTTGTTTCAATCCGCCGTAGCGGCTGCCCATGCCGGCGGCCATAATCACAAGTGTCGGTTTCATATAAATCCTTTTGGTCGAAAGTCTGAATGTCAAAAGTCAGGATAAGCTAGCAGGCGAGAATCAACACTAAAAGACGCAAGGAGCACAAAGACGTGTGTTTGCTGATATTACGGCTATAAACAATGCCGAGCTCCGAATGACATTCACAAATTATCTGTAGCGAATTACCGGAAAAACTGGGTAAAACGGGCCGAAAATAAAAATATAAAAATATGAGCAATATTATTATTGCACTCACGTTAGTTAGATAGTGTATAAATAAGAACCTAACCCCATAGGAGTATAGTCATGATGAAAGTACTTAGTATTGCGGCAATTGCATTGATGGTTGCGGGAAGCTCCGCATTTGCTTGTGGTTGCGATAAAGACAAAGAAAAAGAAACCACCAAGCAGCAGACGGCCTGCAGTGGTGAAAAGCAGTGCGATAAATCAGAGAAACAGCAGACTGCGTGTAGCGGTTCCAAGCAGTGTGATAAAGATAAAGCTGAAAAAACTGCTTAATCAGTCTTAGACACAATTAGCATGTGACAAGCCTCTCCTTTTATGGAGGGGCTTTTTTTATTTCAGATCTTTAATCTGCATTCATCCCATTTGGGCAATTATCGGTTCTGAGGCACACCGAGTTTTGCCGGGGTTCCGTTATTCAGGGTGATGTTGGTGGCGGTCGGTTTGCCACGTTTTTTCTGATAAAAGGCGTAGCCCTCATTCGTCGCTTTTTCGATGGTGAATTCGGCCGGAATAAAATCCGGGGTTGAGGTGCTTAGCGTAATCGTGTGGCCGTTGCCGTTGATGGTCGCGAGCACCGTGTTGGCCAGTCCGTTGCGGCTGTCGAGAATTTCCAGATCGATGACCGCGTTTTCTGAACCATAGTAGGGACAGCTCAGGGCTTCGGCATAGCGCGCGTTGGCGCGGCAATTTTCGAGAACATCGCCACTGCCGACATTGTACGCGGCTGCTACGCAATCCGTGACTTCGCAATTGATCACGGTATCCGCTCCCGGACCGAGCCCGGTGCAGATGCCGCGGCGCATTTGGCTGACCGTGCAGTTGCGGATGGTTGTGTTGCCGGTTTTAACATCGCCCTCACCGCCGGAGCCATACATGCGGATTCCATCTTCGCTCATCGCAATCATTTCGTCAGGCAGAATCGATCCATCAAGCCCGACGTTGACGCCTTCCACATAGGGGCCCGGCCTCGCTTTGAAGTCCTTTTCAAAGGCATAGCCAGATTTTTCGGCTAGAATTTCGTTGGTGGGACGGAGCAGGCCGTCTACGTGACAGTCTTCGATCAGCGTGTTTTCTGCGCCCTGCACAAATATGGCATGCCCCATTGCCCGCATATGCACCTGGCAATTGATCAGTTTAGAGTTTTTTGCCGGTGTTCCCACGCGGATGCCGTTCATTTTGCGAACTGAATCCCCGAAAATGCCATAAAGACTTCCGTAGCCCCAGGGTCTGGAACCAGAGGTGGTGATGTCGATATTTTTTAGAACCACTTCGGAGCCGACCACGTTGAAAATTTTATTACGGCTTTGAGCGCTGGATTCCTCTCCGATATTTTTGGTGGTCAGGCCTTCAAAAATAATCCGGTCGCCAATTAGATCGATCACGCAATAGAACCCGTTTTTACCCGGCACCACGCCAAATTTGCTGAACAGCCGATTATCGATTTCAAAGGTGACGCCCGTAAAATCGAAATGAGAGTCATTTCCGGTGAATCGGAAAAAGTGATGATCCGGCGCATCGTCAACCCGATAGACCCCCGGCTTCATTCGCACCTTCGTGTGATCTCGCGGGGCGTAAGCCCGGAGCTGTTGCAATGAGTCGATCTCAACAAAGTCATCGGCAAGCGTTGAGAAGCTGACAAAAGTAAGCAGTAGTGCAATAAGCAGTTTCATGAAGATCTCCTGAAAATATGTAGCAACAGGCTAGCAGGCGAGGATGGCCGCGAAAAGGCGCAAGAGGGACAAAGGTGAGTGATAGAAAATTGTCCTGTCTCAAAGGAGGAAGGGTCAATTTGCATTCAGTGTAAAGAATCACAATGCCTTAGCTCAGATTTGCCTTTTCTGATGCCACATTTCGTTTAGTCTCCCGAAACTATGAGTGATTCTAATTTTCAGTCCCTATCTAACTTTATCTGGTCGGTTGCAGATCTGCTTCGCGGGCCATATGTTGGTTGGAAAAGCAGCATCTGTGTGCTCTGCGTAATCTGTGGGGAATAGATGGCGGAGGAGGGGGGATTCGAACCCCCGAGACGGGAACCGCCCACACGATTTCGAATCGCGCGCCTTCAACCACTCAGCCACCCCTCCGGATTTCACCAAAATCTGTGAAGAGGCAAGAAGGTAGTCACTTCATCCCGTCCGCGCAAGTTCTTTTGATTTGGAAATGAGGGGAAGGCGCCGGCCTTCCAAAGGTTGGAAGGCCGGTGCGGGCATTATTTCATCTGCAGATTGAGGCTGACGGGAATGGCGCGGGTGAATACATCGAGCATGGGTGCGGCTTCAATGAGTTCCTGAATGGCTTCGGCCGGCGCGTCGGCATCGACTTCGAATACGGCGCGGATTTCCTGATAGCCGGTGGGGACTTCTTTTGAGATATGCAGAAAACCACGCGCATCGAGAATGCCTTCGATTCGGACGTTGGAAGAGTGCACGGTGATGCCCCGGGCGGCGGCATTGTAGACCATGGAGGAGTTCATGCAGGAAGCGAGTGCGTGCAGGGCATATTCTGCGGGGGTAGGGGCTTTGTCACCGCCCAGAAAAACACCGGGCATATCGGCGGTTACCTCGTGGATTTTTGCGTGTTCGTGTTCCTGCCCGGCGGCGGCGTAGTTGTTGAAGGTGGAGCGGACGACGGTGCCGCCTTTCCAATCATTGGAAGTTTTGAAGGTTACTTTGGCCAGGTTCGGTTGTTCGGTGAGCATGGCGATGATTTGTTGCTGGGTGGTGGTATCGATTCCGTTGGTCTTTTTTTCTGAGGTCATGGTGTTCATTATAATTCTCCTAATGGTTTTTCACGCGGGTCCATCCCGTGTGCTAATAAGAAGAACTTAGTTCTGGAATCGAAAAACGACTACGCCTTTAAATGTAGTAAGGAACTATAGATTATGTAGTGAATGTGCGGGAGGTTTACCTATGCAATACGGTCAGTTTTGCCCCATTGCCAAAGCGTGTGAAATTCTCGGTGAACGTTGGACCATTTTGATTGTTCGCGAGTTGCTGTGTGGAAGTACGCGGTTTAATCAGTTGCAACGAGGCCTTTCTCAAATGTCGCCCTCATTATTGACCAAGCGCCTGAATCAGTTGGTGGACGATGAGATTATATTTAAAAAGAAGGTGCCGGGGCAGCGGAGGGCTGAATATTTTCTGACACCGGCGGGGAAAGAATTGGCGCCGGTGGTGATGGGTATGGGCGACTGGGGGCAGAAGTGGGCGCGGAGTCGGATGGAGGACGAGGAGTTGGATATTGAGTTGCTGATGCTTGAGTTTTTCCGAAGGTTGGACGTTGAGCAAATTCCCGGTGGGACATTAGTTGCTCATTTTATGTTCCCGCAATTACAGACCTATCCCCACTGGTGGATGGTGATTGACGGAGATGATGAGCGCGAGCTCTGCGTGGTGCATCCCGGGCGGGATGTGGATATCACAATTAAAAGTGATGCTAAAACGATGTGCGAAATCTGGAATGGGGATATCACCTTTTCCGATGCTAAAAAAGCGGGGCGTATTCGGGTGGAAGGGCTGCCGCTGATGAAGCGGAGCGTTGCCAAATGGCTGAAGGCCGGATTGCTGGCCAATGGGTCTTTGGTGGATCAGCTTTAGTTGTAGGCCGGATACATTGCGGGGTCGGTGCCGGGTTTGATTTGTTTCCAATGCTTGTAAGACCAGAGCCAGGATTCGGGGTGGGTACGGATCTGTTCGCTGACCACATCCATGATCTGTTGGGTTAACGCGGCAACCACTTCGGCTTGGTTGTGGGTTTTGTCGAAGGGAGGCGGGGTGATGACCGGTCCGGTATGGGCTTCGTAGGTTCCGTCTTTGCCTGGTTGGCTGAAGGCAAAGATGATGTCGGTGCCGGTGCGATAAGCCAGATGAGCGGGGGCGGCGGAGACGGGCGTTGGCATTCCTAGAAAATCTATCCAGATTCCGCCTTGGTCTTCGGCGGTGTTCTGATCGAGTACAAAGGCGGCCTTTCCTTGGTTTCTGAATCGGCTGACGAGGGTGCGCATGGCGCCTTCGCGCGCAATGATTTCCATGCCGGTGCGCTTTCTTAGTCTATTCAACAGTTTGTCGATGGCAGCATTTTTTGTGACGGCTGCAACGCTGGCAACATTAATGCCGAGCTGTCCGCTCTCCAGGCCGATCAGTTCCCAGTTTCCAGTATGGGCGGTTATGATGACGTGCGCCTTTTCTTCAAAGTAGGGGCCGGAGTCGGGGATAAACGTCTGGTATTTTCTCAAACGCTTTTCGGTGTTCATGGAGAACCAGAAGATATCGGTCATGGTTCGGGTGAAGCTGATGAGTGATTTTTTCAGAATTGCCCGTTTTTCCGCTGTCGATATGGTATTGCCGAAAACGACTTCCAGATTCGCCAGACCGATGGTGCGCTCCCGTTTAGCAACATAATAGGTGATGGTTCCGAGAAGGTATGTGATCAAGGTGATGAGGAAACGCGGGAGAAGCGGTATGGCGAGAATGGCCACCCGAAAGAAAAAAGTTTCGAGGGGCTGTCGGATGGCTCTTCGGATGGTTTTAAGTCGGTTCATAGCTTTTTTGATCGTTAGAGAATCCTATTCCCGACCTTGCAGAATTGCTATGTATTATAATTCTTATTTATAGAGCACTGAAATGGTCTTATTATTTTATGGCATTGCCGCGTTGGTTGGATATGCTTTCGTCCAATTATTGGAGATTGCTATGAAATGGATTGTTAATTGGTTGCTGTTTATATCGATGGGCGCTGTGCTTGCGGCGGTCGGCGGGAAGGTCGATTATGAAGTGGACGGTGTTAAATTTGAGGGCTACATAGAAAACGCCGGATCAAAAGCGCCGATGGTGCTGCTGATCCACGACTGGGATGGATTGACGGATTACGAAATTAAACGCGCCGGCATGCTGAAGGATCTGGACTATTCTGTTTTCTGCATCGATCTCTATGGTAAGGGCGTTCGTCCGACTGAAATTGCAGACCGGAAAAAGTGTATGACCATGCTGACGGGCGATCGCCCGAAAATGCGGGCTTATATGAAAGGCGCGTTGGCTTTTGCGAAAGAGCAGGGGTTGGATACGGATAACTGCGTAGCGATGGGCTATTGTTTTGGTGGCACGGCGGTCTTGGAGTTGGCGCGTTCCGGTGAAAGCTTGAAGGGGTTTGCTACTTTTCATGGCGGTTTGGATCTACCGAAGGGCCAGGACTACTCGAAGGTCAAAGGCGAATATTTGATTATGCATTCTATTACGGATGGCATGGCTCCATTTTCCCAGCTGGCCGAAGGTTTGGAAAAAGCGGGCGTCGGGGCACAGCTGATTTGTTATACCGGCGCGCCGCACGGGTGGACGGTGTTCGAAAGTTCGCGCTATGCAGAAAAGCAGGATAAGGAATCCTGGAACCTCTTTATCCAATATCTGGAAGACGTACTTAAATAAACTAAAGGAAATGAATGAAGGCACATACAGCAAGTTTGATAAACGCATTGATTTTAATCGGGTTCGGGTTGTGGGCTTATTTCGGGTCGGAAACCCCCTCGAAAACGGCACTCATTCCAGTCGTTTTTGGAGTAGTTATTCTCTCTCTATATAAGGGCGTCAAAAAAGAGGATAAAATCGTGGCTCATATAGCGGTGCTTCTGACCCTCCTTATTCTGGGAGGATTGGTGAAGCCGTTGACGGCCGCGATCGACCGGCAAGACGGTCTGGCCATTGCACGGGTTTCGGTGATGATTGTTTCAACGGTTGTTGCGCTGTTCTTTTTTATTAAGAGTTTTGTGGATGTCCGAAAGGCGCGTGCAGCTAAAGCTACTGAAGGCGCATAAATATCGCGCAAAGCCGCTAAAAACGGAAGATTCACTTTGCGTCTCTGCGAGGTGTTCATTCTCAAAAGGGCATTGCGATGGCATATGAAGAAAGGTAAGCGGAATTGTGAATGACATGCTGATGGCTCGGGTGGGACCGGGCCATTATTTCCAATGTCTGTAACTCTTTTTTGTACGCGTATTAGATTTTACCGGTAGGTCGCGTAAAGGAATGCTCTACATGAATCCAGACGGTATTGCTGAAGATGAAGACCTGCGGGCCTGGGTGGACCGATGTCTGGAATTTATGAAGGCGCTGTCTGCAAAGTAGCCGGCTAATACTGCTTTATTCCCGAATACTATTTATCAGACGGCTTTTTCGGCTTTAATCGTGTTTTGCAAAATACGCTTTATTAGGGGGTTGTGAGAGTGGCTGAAAATAAGTCCAAAAAACGGTTGCGGGAAATCCGTTTCTGACTACTATCCGTCCCCCTGTTCACAACGCGTCAGACGCTGCTGCGGCTAACGAGCGAACAGAACTTGTTCTTTTTCAATAACTGAATGTATGGGGTGTGCGAGGCTGAAAAGCCGTTGCCGGATCTGAGCAAAACGAGCTGTTAGCCGTTCATGCTATGAGATGGTTTTCCTTTTAAGAAAGGCGCAGTTTTTATCCTGATTCAGGGTGTTGAAAATAATTTGATTTTCGGGTTGATCGAAAAGCTTCGATCATTACTATAGCCCGCCTTGTTCAAAACAAGCCGGCCGTTGCAACACACGGCGCAGGTGGAACGGGGAGCCGCCATTGAGCGGTGATTTATTGATCTTTGATACATGAAATAAAAAGTTGAACTTTCGGGTTGCGTGATTCATTTGAATCCCTACTATGGCCCGCCTGCTCAAACGAAACAGCAAGCCTCAGTGCTGCAGTTGAAGTTGATCAGATTGTTCTTCGAAAATTATTTCGACAAAGCGGTTGACTCACTCAGCAGGTCTGATAGGTTGTCCGCCGCTTCAACGGAAAAGCCGCTGTCCGCAGCGCCGAGATGTTGAAGCTTTTTGTT
>JAROBA010000058.1 GCA_029432815.1 Pontiellaceae bacterium B1224
TAAGTCGAGTAGCCATAGACATATTCCGTTAAGACTGGATCAGTCTAGCATAGTTTTGTTAACTGAAAAAGGATAAGTCCGACAGACTGCTAGAATACGCGGATTGAAAAGGAATAGGGCCTCATTCGAAAGATGACTGCTGTAATTGTGGGTTCTTCGAATATTTTGATGATGCGGTTTTTTGATTTCAAGGTCCTTTGTCCCACACTTCGGAAACAGGTCAGCAACGAATGTAGGAAACACGAGGTGGGGCTGGTGCGAAGCGACGGTAGCGAAGCGGCAACCAACAAATCCATCCACCCGAATAGTTCGTTGTTTTGTAGGTGAATTCCCCAGAAGCACTGATAACATAAATGGTTTATATAATTTAACTTCTTGCCTGTATCACTTAAAATAGTTTTCTTTTAAAAAAACATAAACACAAGGGATGGATCATGAAAAGGGTTAGGGAGTGGATTCTCATTGCGGGGTTGTTGACGGGGCTTTCAGCGGTTGGTGCGGAAGAGGTAAATAATCAGGTAGCGGAACATAGTTCCACAACCAACATGACGGGTGCCGCCGCCCTGTGGGAAGGAATGCTCGGCGCGGGCATGATCGATGCCGCGCAGTTCCAGCATGTGCAGGAAACCGGATATCTGCCGGGAGGCTCGACGGTTTCCAACTCCCCGCTGTCCGTTCTGCATCTGCAAACCGAATGGCTCGATCCGGACGGCTCGACAAATCCCATCCGGTTTTATAAAATCGAACAAATAAGATAAGGAGTTTAACATGAGATACCCTTCTGCATACTTGGTTTGCGCGGTCTGGTTGACCGCTGCCACGAGTGCCCCTGCGGAGATTATCTGGTCGGGCGAACAGAACCTTTCCGGCAACTTTCAATATATCGACCTGAACTCCGATTCCCTAACAGATGTGCTTATTACATATGGCATAGGCGGCGACACTTCGCTAGGCGCGAATTATGGAGGGCTCCTTAACGCTCATGTGGATGGATTTGGTCTAGATGGATCCAACCGGATTATGGTGGACTCATCAAATGGATATGATGATGCCGCATTGCCTTACGCCACCTTGATCTTCGGCACCATTGATGCCACCTATGAATGGAAGGGCGGGATGTCTGCCGGGGGACTCGTGAGCAAATGGAACACCTCCCCCCCTGATCCGGATACAGAGTGGCGCGGTCTTTTGGGGGAAAATGGAAACACGTACGTCGGTATTTCTTTTGATGTGGGAGAATCGACCCATTACGGATGGATTAATATCGCGCTCGGCCCGGAGGGTTTTCTTGGCTTCGAGGACCCGATCACTACCAGCTGGGCGTATGAATCGACACCGAACACCGGCATCGCTGCGGGGGCCATTCCGGAGCCGTCGACCGGCATCCTGACCGTGGGCGGCTCGCTGGCCCTCCTCTTCCTCGCCCGCGCCCGACGGCGCGGCACACGGAGGAAATGGTCATGAAGCGCGCGGTTCCATTCATACTTTGCGCGGGCTGGCTGGCTGTTTCTCCGAACGCCCCGGCGGAGATTATCTGGTCGGGGGATCAGAACCTTACTAGCGACTATCAATATATCGACCTGAACTTCGATTCCCTAATAGATGTGTTTTTTGATTATAGTGTATCCGGCGACTTATCAGGACAGAACGGACAGCTGTTGGCTTATGTAGATGGATTTTCCATAGATGGCTCCAACCGCATACTTGTGAGCTCATCAAATGGTCGTGATGCTGCGTTGCCTTACGATACCTTAATCTCTGGGTCCCCAGATTCCTCCCTTGAATGGGGAAGTGGGAACTATTTTGCGGGGATTGTTAGCTATTGGGTCACCTACCCGCCACCAGATGAGGAGTGGCGCGGTCTTTTGGGGGAGAACGGCAACGCATATTTCGGGATCGAGTTCGAGGTGGAGGGGGCCACCCATTACGGATGGGTTAATATCGTGCTCGGCCCAGAAGAAAATCTCTATGGCTTCGAGGACCCGATCACCGCCAGCTGGGCGTATGAATCGACGCCCGGTGCTGGCATTGTTGCGGGGGCCATTCCGGAGCCATCGACCGGCATCCTGACTGTGGGCGGATCGCTTGCCCTCCTCTTCCTCGCCCGCTCCCGCCGCTGCGGAAAACACGTCGGCGTCATACCGAGGAAAGGATGACCGAAGGCTTTCATGAATTCGACGAAGCCACTCAGAGAATTATCAGTCAGGTGCAGGTTGCCGAGTCGCGGACCATCGACTCGGAGGTTAAAGCCTCTGAGATTGTCCAAATGTATGTCATCAAGTTTTGGGACAGGCATTTGAAGCGCGAGAAAGTGATTCTTGAGAGTCGAACTGATATTTCTAGCGAAGATAGGTATGTTGAGCGAACGAGGTTGTCGCATGATATCGTCGCTCTTTCCAAAGGGTGGAAAGAAGCTCAGCCCATGCTTGAAACCCGTCTGCATAAAGACGTCGATTTTTAACCGGAGACCCGCACCGATGGCACTTGGATTTGATTTATCCCGCGAAGAACTTAATACCTATTCCGGCACCAATCCGCGCCCGGATGACTTTGATGCGTTTTGGGAAACGGCGCTTGCCGAAATGAATGCGGTTGATCCTGCAATTGAAATAAAGCCCGCTGAATTTCAGGTCCCGTTTGCAACCTGCTCCGATCTTTGGTTCACCGGGGTCGGCGGGGCGCGGGTGCACGCCAAACTGCTCCAGCCGAAAAATACCAAGGAGCCCGGCCCGGCCGTTTTAATGTTTCACGGCTATACCGCGTATTGCGGCGATTGGGCCGAAAAGCTCAACTATGTTGCCGCCGGCTTCACTGTGGCCGCGCTCGACTGCCGTGGGCAGGGCGGACTTTCCGAAGATGTCGGCGGCGTGAAAGGAACCTCCATGCGCGGTCATATTGTCCGCGGGCTCGACGACGCCCCCGAAAAGCTGCTCTTCCGCTCCATCTTTCTCGATACCGCCCAGCTTGCAAAAATTGTAATGGAACTGCCGGAGGTGGATACCTCCCGCGTCGGTGCCATGGGCGGAAGCCAGGGCGGGGGACTCACGCTGGCGTGTGCGGCGCTGGAACCGCGCATTAAACGCGTGGCGCCCGTTCATCCGTTCCTGTGCGACTACCAGCGCGTCTGGGAAATGGAGCAGGCCAAAAATGCCTACTTCGAGCTGAAAGATTTTTTCCGGCACCACGATCCAAAGCATCAGCGCGAGGCCGAAGTTTTTCGGCGGTTGGGCTACATCGATGTGCAGCATCTTGCCCCACGCATTAAAGCAGAGGTTCTGATGGCGACCGGGTTCGACGATGAAGTCTGCCCGCCTTCAACCCAGTTTGCGGCCTACAATAAAATCACGTCCAAAAAATCGTTGGAAATTTATCCCGACTTCGGCCACGAAAATTTACCTGGCTTTCAGGATGAAACTTTCACATTCATGATGGGACTTTGATCCTTTGTATTGAACCGCAGGCCTGAGCATAAGGAAGCATTTAAACACGAAGGCTCAAAGGGCACGAAGATCGGTATAGTTAAACACCGTATATCTTCGTGTTCTTCGTGCCCTTTGTGTTGAATAATCCAGTGAGTTTTACGCCCGGATTTTATGGGTGTGTATGCTCATGAGATTCCGGCCATAGATGTCATCAACATCCATGGATTCGATCTCCCACTTTGCGAGGACGACATTGGTTTTATCCCGCCGCGACGGATTTCCGTAGTTCAGGATATGCACAAAATCATCGTCATGACCGATCACCTGCCCAATGTAGCACGTGTTGTCGCTGTCCTTGTTCAGGCTGACATAGCCATACTTTCCGCAAGCCGATTCCATGAATTCATCAAACCCTGAACAGTCGAGATCCACCGGTTCCAGGTGAGTCCCGCGGTTCTGGATGAACTTGTTAATGGAATGAAGTTCATTGCCGTTATAGACCAGTTCTTCGATGTCCGATTTGCGGAAAAGCTTAATGCCGTCATAAAGCCCGTCGCGGTCATATTTTTTGATGCAGACGAAGTCATCATTGAATCCGATGATGATGCCGATATCCGCACCGCATTTGTAACCGCGATCCATTTTGCACAACTTACAGTCCAAGCGCAGTTCTTCTAAAATTTTGTCTAACATAACGATTCCTATCCTTAAAAAATGAGGATGAAGTGGCACGGTTTTCCAAACCTTGGAAAATCGCAATGGTGGTGATGCTCCGGTCGGTACGAGCGGAGGCTTACGGCTGCGATGCCACGCACATGCCCGGACGGGCTGCGTGGCTGCGTGCACTGCTATGTGGTTTGAAGAGAGTCATCGTTCTTCTCCATTAGGGAATCGATAAGGCCGTCATACATACGCCCTCTAATCCTGAACCGCAAACGAAAAAGAATTCCAATCATTGTAAATGACTGCTTCCGGTATAGGCATAAAAAAACCGCCCGATTGGGCGGTTTTAAGTTTCCAACGATTGGAAGCGGATCAGTTGTCGCGACCGCGCAGCGGTGTTTCGCTTGCAGAAGCACGTTCCCTCCAGAGGGATGCTTCGTCGGCATCTTTGGCCACGCCGGTACCGGTTGTAAGGCATACGGAGAGGTTAAACATGGCTTCCGGGCAACCGGCTTCGGCACCCATACGGTAGTATGAAACAGCTGTCGCCGGATCCATTGCAACGCCGAGTCCGCGTTCATAGCAGACGCCGAGATTGTGCATGGAATCGGGATCGCCACCTTCAACTGCTTGCTGAATCAGGCTGATGCCTTTTGCCGGATCGGCCGCAACTCCCAGGCCCATCATGTAGCAGGCACCCAGTTTGCCAGTGGCCGCCAGTGAGCCGGCGTCGGATGCTTTCTGATACCACTCCGCCGCGACCGTTTCGTTTTTCGTTACACCGCCTGTGCCTTTGGCAAAAGCGCGCCCTACATAATACATGGAAGGGACGTTGCCTTTCTCTGCCGCTTTCAGGTGCCATTCCGCGGCCTTCGTCGCGTCGATCGGCACGCCGGCGCCGATCTCATAGAGGTTCGCCAGAATGGACATGGCATCCATGTTTCCGGCGGAAGCTTCGGCGTCGAGCAGTTGAATTGCGGTGTCGGGACTTGCCGGGGTGCCGATGCCCTGCAGGTAGAAAAGGGCGATGTAGGCTTTGGCTTTGGACGACCCGGCATCCGCGGCTTTACGAATCCAGATGAACGCCAGCTCTTCATCCGCCGTCACTCCGTTTCCGTAGTTATAGCAATTGCTGAGTTCCATCATGGCCTCGGTATTTCCGCCTTCGGCCGCTGCATTCAGCAGTTCAATCGCTTTGACCGGATCTGTGGCCACACCGTCCCCGTTCAGGTAAGCAAGTCCCTGACTATAGGATTCTTCCGGACTGAGAGAGCCGCCGCAACCGGCGAGGAGAGCGGCCAGGGCTGTGCAGCCTGCTAGGTTTTGTATCATATGTTTTACATTCATGGGTATAGGTTTACCCTATAGGGGAGGCCGGACTCAAGCCGCACTCGTTGTCATTTTATGCCTCCGCTTTCAATTCATCGCATTTCTTGCATAACTATGGAGCAATCAGTATAAAGTGCGCCTTTTCCGCATATTAAGAAACAGGACCAAATTATGACTTCGAATGAAATCCGGCAATCGTTCTTCGACTTTTTTGAATCGAAACAGCACACCATCGTAAAATCGGGCAGTCTGCTTCCCGATGCGCCAAACCTGTTATTTACCAATGCGGGGATGAATCAGTTTGTGCCGATTTTCCTCGGTCAGATGAACTGCCCCTACACCCCGGGCCGTGCGGCCGACACCCAGAAATGTATCCGTGCCGGCGGCAAACACAACGACCTCGACGATGTGGGTCTCGACACCTATCACCACACCTTTTTCGAAATGCTCGGCAATTGGTCCTTCGGCGATTATTTTAAAGAAGAAGCCATCGACTGGGCCTGGGAGCTGATCACGAAGGTTTGGGGCTGCCCCAAAGAGCGGTTGTATGCCACCTATTTCGGCGGCGACGACAAGGGCGAGGCCGACCTTGAAGCGCGCGACCTCTGGCTGCGTTTTCTGCCGGCCGAGCAGGTGGTTCCGGGCAACCGCAAAGATAACTTCTGGATGATGGGCGACACCGGCCCCTGCGGCCCGTGTTCCGAGCTGCATGTTGACCTGACTCCCAACGGCGACTGCGGCCCCGGCATGGTGAATGCCGACAGCGCTGACTGCATCGAAATCTGGAACCTCGTTTTCATGCAGTTCAACGCCAGTCAGGATGGCACGTTTTCGCCGCTGCCTGCACAGCACGTGGACACCGGAATGGGCTACGAACGCGCCTGCTCGATTATTCAGTGCACCAAAGGGTTTACCGATTTTTCCGGTGTCATCTCCAACTACGAGACCGACGTCTTTACACCGATTTTCCAGGGATTGGAAAAAATGAGCGGCGCGAAATATACCAGCACGCTGCCGCTTGATGCCGCGAAGCAGTCCGAACAGGAAAAGATCGATGTCGCCTTCCGTGTGATTGCCGACCATATCCGCTGTCTTTCATTTTCGATCGCCGATGGCATCATTCCTTCGAACGAAGGCCGGGGTTATGTGTTGCGTCGCATCCTGCGCCGCGCGGTGCGCTATGGCCGTGCGCTCGGATTCACCCAGCCCTTCTTCTATAAACTGGCCGATATTGTGGCGGAACACTTCGGCGAAGCCTTCCCGGAACTGCGCGCCAATCATGCCCGCATCAGCAAAACGCTGAAGGCCGAAGAGGAGTCCTTCAACCGCACGCTTGATAAAGGGCTGGATGTTTTTGAAGCCATTGAGCCGGTGAAGGGTCAGATTGTCGGAGAGGATGCGTTTAAGCTCTACGACACCTATGGCTTCCCGCTCGATCTGACCGAACTGATGGCGCGCGAACGCGGCCTGACCGTGGACTCCGATGGATTTGAAGATCTGATGAACGAGCAGCGGGAACGCGCCCGTTCGGACCACGCTTCCAAAAAATCGGTCGTAACCGTTTCCGACAAGGCGTTGGATGTGGATGCCACCCCGTTTGTCGGATATGATCGGGTGAAGATTGAGACCGAAGTGGTCGAAATGCTCGATAACAATACGCTGGTGCTGAAGGAGTCGCCGTTCTACCCGGAATCCGGCGGACAGATGGGCGATCAGGGCGAGGTGAAAGGGAACGATTTCGGCTTCAAGGTAACCGACACCCAGAAAACGCCGGAAGGCGTCATTGTTCTGCGCGGAGAGCTGACCTATGGCGCGCCGCGGAAAGGCGAGCCGGTGGTGGCTGCCGTTGAACGTTATCGCCGCGGTCAGATGCGCCGGAACCATACCGCCACGCATTTGCTGAATGCGGCGCTGCGTCAGGTGGTGGACCCGAATATCAAACAGGCCGGCTCGCTGGTTTCGAACGAATACCTGCGGTTTGACTTTAACCATTTTGAAGCATTGAATCCGGAACAGATCCGTCAGATTGAACAGGTGGTGAATCACCAGATCATGAAGAACGTGGAGCTCGAAACGGTGGAAATGGCGCTGGCTGATGTCCAGAAGTCGGGCGATATTCAGGCCGTGTTCGACGACAAATACGGAGACACCGTCCGCGTGGTCTCCGTGGGTAATTTCAGTAAAGAACTGTGCGGCGGAACCCATGTGCAAATGACCGGTGATATCGGTCAGTTTCGCATCGTAGCGGAATCTTCCGTGGCGGCCGGCATTCGCCGGATTGAAGCCATCACCGGGCTCGATGCGCTGGATTGGGCCGCAGAAGAGCATGCCTTGCTGTCCGGTCTGAGCAAGAGCCTCAGCGTGAAATCAACTGAACTTCCGGAACGGATCAAAGCCATGGCCGAGCAGGTGAAAGCGGCGGAGAAACAGCTGAAAGAACTGCAGACCAAAGCGGCCGTTTCCAATGTCGATGGTCTGGTTGAAAAGGTTGAAGATCAAGGCGGCGTTCAGGTGCTGGCGGCGGAACTCGGCGAAATGCCGATGGATGCGTTGCGTCAGGTGCTCGATGGGCTGCGCCAGAAAATCGAAAGCGCCGTTATTGTGGTCGGCAGTTCCAATGATGGGAAAGCGTGTCTCGCAGCCAGCGTTTCCGAAGACCTTGTTGCCAAGGGTATTCACGCCGGAAAACTGATCGGTCAGATTGCAAAAATCTGCAGCGGCGGTGGCGGCGGTAAACCCGATAAAGCCCAGGCCGGCGGTAAAGACGGTTCCAAAGTCGGCGATGCCATTCAGGCCGTTGCCGACATCGTTGATCAGATGAACGGCTGAATATATCTTCCAATGTTTGGAAAAAACCCGTGCGGAAATGTGCGGGGTTTTCTTTTTATGCCCGGTCCGCTCATTTAGATTCTGATCGTAAGCCTGTAACAAACGCGGGACAAACGGTAATACTCTTGGCATGGAGACTGGTTCATCATTTCAACCCGATTCGAATTCCGCTGCGGACGGCCGCGAGGATATTTTTGTGACGACGCGCTGGACCTTGATCCAGCGGGCCGGAGACTCATCCTCCGAGGCACGTCGCGCGTTGGAGGAAGTCTGCCGAATGTATTGGTTCCCTTTGTATGCCTACGTCCGGCGGCGGAGTTATTCCCCGGAGGACGCCGAGGATTTGACGCAGGCGTTTTTCGCGCATCTCCTCGAGCACGGGTGGCTGAAGAACGCGGACCGCGACAAAGGCCGCCTTCGCGCCTTTTTAATTACTGCGCTGAAGCGTTTCATGGCGAAGGAGTGGCGCAAAGCTTCGGCTCGGAAACGCGGCGGAGGCATCGCGAACCTTTCGATCAATGCGGGTTTGGCGGAGGGGCGTTACGAGGCGGGCGGTTCGCCCAGTCTGGACGCGGAGGCGATGTTTGACCGCCAGTGGGCGTTGGCCGTGTTGGATGCGACCCTTCAGCGATTGGAAGCCGAGTTTGCGAAGGCGGGCAAGGCGACGGAGTTTCTGGTGCTCAAGGAAACGCTTGTGCTGACACGCGGTGCGATTGATTACGCGGAGATCGCCGCCCGGCTTAAGATGAGCGAAGGTGCCGCTCGGGTGGCGACGCACCGCCTGCGGAAACGGTTCCGGCAAATTTATCGCGACGAGGTGGCCGAAACGCTTCCGGTGGGCGCGAATCTGGACGAGGAAGCGCGCTATCTCGCAGAAAGTTTGGCGAAAGGATGAATTTTTTGTAACGGTCGTGCGCCGCCGGGTAAGTGATAAGCATGAAAACACATCCAAACAAGACATGTCCTCAATGCGGCGCTTTGTTGCTGCCCGACGCGCCGGCGGGGCTTTGCCCGGTCTGCGTTATGGCGATGAATCTCGCCACGCCCACAATGCTCGAAGAGGATGGGGCGGCAGGCCACATTCGTTTTGAACCACCGGCGTTGGAAGAGATCATTCCTCTGTTCCAACAGTTGGAAATTATTGAACTGCTGGGCAGGGGCGGCATGGGCGTCGTGTATAAAGCGCGTCAGAAAAAAATCGACCGTCTGGTGGCTTTGAAGATTCTGCCGAAGGAGATCGGAGGCACCGCCGGATTTGCCGACCGCTTTGTCCGCGAAGCCCGGGCATTGGGACAGCTCAATCATCCTAATATTGTGACGTTGTATGAATTCGGCCATGTGGAGCTGGAAGGGGGCGAGCCGCTTTATTATTTCCTGATGGAATATGTCGACGGCCTTAATCTGCGGCAGCTGCAAGGTAACGGGCGGGTTGAGCCGCGCGAGGCATTGGCGATTGTTCCGCAGATCTGCGATGCGCTTCAGTACGCCCATGATCAGGGCATTGTTCACCGCGATATCAAACCGGAAAATATTCTGCTCGACCGACGCGGCAGCGTAAAGGTGGCCGACTTTGGCCTCGCTAAAATCGCCGGTTCGGTCGAAAGCCCCCCGCCAGCCGGGGTGGATGAACCAATCAGCAATCGGCAATCGACCGTCGGAAATGTCATCTTGGGGACTCCAAAATACATGTCGCCCGAGCAGATCGAAGCACCGGGCAACGTGGATCATCGCGCAGACATCTATGCCCTCGGTGTTGTGTTTTATCAGATGCTCACTAACGAAATGCCCAGTAAAGAACTGCAGCCGCCGTCGAAAAAAGTGCGCATTGATGTGCGGCTGGATGAAGTGGTCCTTCGTGCCCTTGAAGAAAAACCAGACCGACGTTATCAGCAGGCCAGCACCATGAAGACTCAGGTTGAAACGATCATGGAAAAAGCGGAGCCGAAAGGGCGGGGTTTCAAGTTTGCCGTTATGGGTATGGCTGCAGTCGTTGCCGTGCTGCTCGGACTCGGTCTTCTGTTCGTGGCGACAGATCCGGAGCAGGCGGTTGCTCAGGAAGAGCCGTTGAACACGCCTCATGCATTAAAGGAAGCGCCGACTGAGCTGGTGATCGAGGTGGGGCTGAAAAATATGCGAACCCCCTGGGCCTGGCAGGAGCTGGAGCGCCGGTTTGAGGAAGGTCAGCTGTCGGATCAGCAGATCGACCGATTTGTCGATGCGTTAGTGCGTCAGTGGGAGAGCGACTCTCCGAACGGGTATCATTTTCCCCTGATGTCCCTGGAGGTGCTGCTCACGAAGTTTTCGGACGAGGAGCGACTGAGTGATGAACAAAAACTGGATCTTCTGACCGCGCTGCAGGGTGCGCCGTCCGTACAGCAGCTTCCCCGTGTCAAGCAAGGGGATGAGCAGGTTGACGTATTCGTGCAGTGGCGGACGATGCACGAGCACCGGTTGTTCGGTCTTGTGATGCTGAGCCGCATTGCGTCTATTTTAATCGATGGAAAGTCTGTGGAACTTCTTGCCGATTATCCTATCAATCCAAAGTTAATGGGAGCGGAAATGCCGATTCCAGTATCGGATTTAAAACCCGGAGCATATCCGTTAGAGGTCAGGGTGCTCACCGCGTGGGTGGAAGAAGAGGCGGCGGCGGTATTCAGTGCGGACACAAAAACGGCAGACTGGCCTGTGGTGGAGAAGCAGTGGATACGAACCTGCAGCGATACATTGCGGGTATTCAGTCCGGACGAAACCGTGCTTGCGCCTGTGGATGATCCTCAGTTGGACCCTGTTACAGCAGGGGCGCTGGGCGTTGAATCCGTCAACATTAACTCAATTAAGAATGGAGCGGCATTGATTGCTTCTTTCAAGTTTGCTATTTCCAAGGTGCCGGTGCCGGTCAGTGCGGATGTGTTCCTGACGCTGGGGGATCAGACCTATCCCTGCGGTACACAGTGGGCATATTCTAAAGAGCAACAAAGCGGTTATACAAGTCAGGCGAAAAAGGTGGAGTTACCCCGTCTCGACTCCTCCATCAAAACAGCGATGATTACGTTGAAGTACAATCCGGAATACCTCGAAAGAAATTCAATGGCGGATTCGGTGTGGAGCAGGGATATTGTGCTCTGGGATGTTCCGGTGGTCCGGTATGATCCTGATCTTCCAGGTTCCATGCTGGTAGCGGCTGATCCGACCGATTTACAACGCCCCGTAAAAGGATTTGCTGATGATCCACGACAGCAGGTCGCTGGGACATCGTTTGGCGGTATAGGTCAAGCTCCTGAGCCAACCTCCCAAGGTGGACTGACCATTACCGTGTCGGCAGAAGGGGTCGTTTATATCGAAGGACAGCCATGTCCGCTCGACCGGCTTGATGGAGAGCTGAAACGTCTGGCTGATTCGGGCAAAGACTCCGTTCTGGTTCGTGCCGAACGGCAGACCTCGTACAGGTATGTGTCCGGTGTGATGGCTGCATGCAAGGCGGCGGGATTTAATAACGTGATTTTTTCCGTTAAAGCTTCTGAAGCGGGTGATTCCGATTCGCTGCCAACTGACACCAAAGAATCGCGGTAGTACGGCAGCTCCCGTGGCTGGAAAATAATCCCGGGCTTTAACGACGGAGTTTTCCTCATCATGAAGGCTTTGTGTTTTAAAAGGCATGGATTAAAATTCCTATAGCCAATCGAAGCCGTTCAGGCCGTTGCCGGAATTGTGGACCAGCTCAACGGCTGAGCATACCTTCCAATGGATGGAAAAAACCCGTGCGGAAATGTGCGGGGTTTTCTTTTTATGCACGGTCCGCTCAATTAGATTCCGTCCAACCTTTGGAGGTTGTGATGGGGATGGATGGTCAGGTGGTATTGACTTCGTTTGTGTATGAAATGGATGCGCAGATGCTTGTATTGGAGCTTCAGGCTGAAGGAATCGAGGCTGCGATCCGTAAAGATGACTGCGGCGGAATGCGGCCGTTGATTAATAATGAACGGGGCGTGGAGGTTTTGGTTTCGAAGGCAGATCTGCCCCGTGCGCTGGAGATTGCTGAACTATGCCGGGCGGAGCGGGAAGAAGTGGCTGCGGAAAATCAAACACGGCGACGGATTTCCAAGGTGGAACTGATTTCTGTTGCTGTGCTGTGCATTGCCATTGGCTGGGCGGTTCATTGGCTTTATATGAAACAGAACTATTTTTTGGAAGAGGTCGAGCTGGATCGGAATAATGACGGCCTGGTGGATGAACAGTGGAACTACGATGAACAGGGGATTATTCGCAGCGGGCTGGGCGATGATAATTTCGATGGGAAATGGGATCAGTGGTATACCTATGTGGATGGCCGTTTAGCGCTCTATGAGATCGATAGTGATTTTAACGGCATTGTTGATGAACGCGTGACCTATCAAAACTCCGTGATGGTTCGCAGCGAGGTGCGCCCCAATAATGCAGAGAAGCCGTCCCGCATCTATCTCTATCGCCACGGTATTTTATGGAAGGAACAAATCGACACGAATCAGGACGGGAGGATGGATCTGGAAATAACCTACGATCCGTTCGGAGGCATTGAAACCAATCAGCCGATTCCCCGAGATGCCAACGGGATAGAGTAGGGCATTTTTCGAGCAGAGTCGCGGTCTTAGCTTTTGCGCGATTCTGCGGCCTCTTTGGCCGTCATGCGTTTTTTGTCGTGCTCTTTTTTCTGCATCTTTTCGCGCTGCTCCTTTAATTCAATCCGATAGAGCTCGGCGCAGCGTTCCTGCTCGGGGCATTCGATGCCGCGGCGGGAAAGTTGGTGGTAGTAATCGAGCGCTTTGCGGTAGTCGGAGCCAACCCCGCCGGTAGTTTGGTCCACTTCTCCTTGCCGCACAAAATAGTGCTTCCCGTAGAAATACAGATCGCCCATTTTTTTCATGGATTCAAGATGCCCCTGTTCCGCAGCGAGCCAGTAAAGCGGCATGATTTTCCAGGTTTTTTGCGAAAATGTCGGAACTTCGCCTTTATCATTCGGGGTTTTGTCGGTCAGAATTTTCTGCGCGGCAGCATACAGATCTTCCGGCGATGTATCCTTCAAGATTCGCTGGCGGTTTTTGAGGGCCCTCAGATGAAAGTTATATTCCCGCAGGTCGGCATCAACGGCTTTCTGATACCACTCGATGGCCTGATCAAAATCCTGATGGGTCCCTCTGCCGCCGACATACATCCGGGCCAGTGGACCATAGGCATCTTCGTTTCCGGCGGAGGCGGCCTTCGAATAACACCAGAAGGCTTTTTTAAAATCCACGTCACCGCCCTGACCCTGGAAGCAGAGGTTGCCCAGTTGCAATAAGGCCTCCGCGCTGCCGTCTTCGGCCGCCTTTTCGTACCAGGCGCGGGCGATTGCGGGATCGTAGGTCGTGGCAAGGTTATCGTCATAGCGATCGGCGAGCTGGAGCATGGCCCACATATTGTTATTTGCTGCGGCCTTCAGAATCCAGGCATTGGAAGCAACGGGCGGGAAGGGAATGCCGTTTTCATAATTCTCTTTGCGTTCCCGCCGGCCGGGTGCGTCTTCGAGGGAGGAAAGGGCAATTGCCTGACTGGCGGCCTTGACCGCATTGTTGAAATCCAGGTTGCGGGCATAAGCGGCAGCCGCTAAATCAAAGTATGCCGCATTGCGGGCATCTATCCGTCGCAGCCCGGCTGCATAATAAACGGCTTTTTCTCCGTCGTGAAATTCGGGATCGTCGCAGGAGGCACAGATACGGGTTAAGGCTTCGCACGATTTCAGAGAATGATTCGATATCCCTTTCCCGAACCATTCAAGAGCCTTTGCATAATCCGGAGCAATTTTGAAAAGACCTGTTTCATAGATCGAGCCGATCTCATAAAGCGCAGCAATGTTTCCCGCTTTTGCGGCCTTCGTGTACCAGTTTAAGGCCGCTTTGGGCATGACCGGCGTACCGGTTCCCGTCTGAAAGCAGTAGCCCAAACGAACCATGGCCTCGATGTTGCCCTTTTTCGCGGCTTTAATAAACAGGTCAAGCGAAGCGCCGGGGTCAACGGCATAAACCTTCATGCCTCGGTCGTAGAAGGACTGCGCTTCTTCAGTATTTTTCGAAGCTGCCCGGGCGGCTGAACCCGAACATAGCACCAGACTGGCAGCAATAAGGATGGATTGAATCTTCATCGTGTTCCTCAAGACGTTGTCATCGCATCGCGCTGGACAAGATAAGCAGGTGCCAAGCCAATTCAGATGAAGTTTAAACCCGATGAAGCACAGACCGGTGATAAAGCCGGCCCCAAAGTTGGCGATGAGCCAATTTTCCAAACTCTGGAAATTAGGGAAACAGGACTATGGACAACAGGACCATGTTCGATAATGGGTATTCCCTTTCGCGGAAAATAGTCCTGTTGTAAATGGTCCTGTTAAAGAAACCAAAGGCCAAGGGATGAGACCTATATTAGGCATAAAATGAAAGGCGGATGACGGGGTGCTTCTCCCGGCCATATTGATGCCCTAAATAGATTTTGGTTTCAACTATGCCGCGTTAGACTTCCCAAACCCTGGAGGTCGTGATGAGCATGGATAAGATTGTGGTACTGACTTCATTTGTGAACGAGATGGATGCTGAAGTTGTGGTGTCGGAATTGAAGGCCATGGGGATCGATGCGATGATCCGTAAGGACGACTGCGTCGGTATGCGCCCGATGATTGCCGCTGAGCGCGGTGTTGAAGTGCTGGTCTGTGAACGGGACTTTAAACAGGCTTCAGAAATTATCTCGGAGGACCCCTGAACGGTAGGTGTGGGAGAGTGAGATGAAGAAACAGAGTATTGTGACTATGTTGGGAATCGTGTTGCTGGCTGCGGGTTGTGCAACAAAATCTTCATACATTGGAAGCTGGAAGTCGATCGGCGTTCCGGACGGGGCCGAGGAGCAGGGGATTTTTGCCATCGTGCTGACCCTTCACGAAAGCGGTGAGTATACCGGTTCATACAACGACGCTGATGGCGGCATCCTTTCAAGCGTGCGGGGGCGCTGGGAGCCTGGTGCTCAAGAGGGTATACTTCTTCACCTGGAAGAGGGTCAGGGGCCAAAAGAGAGCACCGCTCAGTTGCTGGATCATGACACCTTCCTTGGAACGGACGGGCAAACATCTCTCAAATTCAGCCGCCAGTAGACCTTTTGGAATGACTGTCGTTCTCTATTTTTTCGGGGTGAGCTTCAGAATGGTCCCGGGATCGTTGAGAACGACGTAGATGGCACCGTCGGGGCCGGTGCAGACATCGCGGACGCGGCCGGCATTTTTGAGGATGATTTCTTCGTGTATCACGCGGTTGTCTTCAATGGATAGCACACGGACGTCTTCATATTTAAGCGCACCGACCAGCAGTTTGTTGTTCCACTTCGGGAAAAGATCGCCGGAATAGAAGTCGATGCTGCAGACGGCGGTAGATGGATTCCAATACCAGATGGGCTGTTCCATACCTTCCTGGTGCGTGAGTTCGGTGATGATCGATCCGTTATAGTTTTTTCCATACGAAATGACTGGCCAGCCATAGTTGCGGCCTTTGGAAATCAGGTTGATTTCATCGCCGCCGAGCGGGCCGTGTTCCGCTTCCCAGAGGTCGCCGGTTTCCGGGTGGAAGGCGAGGCCCTGCGGGTTGCGGTTGCCGAGCGCAAATACGGATTTAACGGCATCCCTGGTTCGCCGGTAGGGATTGTCGAAGGGGATTTTTCCATCGCGTTTGATGCGGTGGATTTTTCCGTTCGGCTTGGAGGGATCCTGCGCATGGGCGCCGGTACCGCGATCGCCGATGGAAAAGTAGAGATTTTTTTCGGCATCAAAAACGATCCGCGTTCCGTAGTGGTGGCGAGTGGTGAGATACAGTTCATGTGGCGCTTCAAAAATCACTTCCTCGTCCTTCCAGAGGTTGCCGTCGATCCGGCCGCGAACCAGACGCGTCATGGCCGGGGCGCGCTTTCCGTTAGGCTGCGGGTCAAGGCCGTGGCTGTAGGCGAGGTAGACCCACTGATTTCCCTCTTCGGCATAATCCGGATCAAATGCCACGGCCAGCAGACCGCCCTGACCTTCGGCCAGCACTTTCGGCGTTCCTTCAACCGGTTTGGAAAACAGGTGGCCGTCGGCATAGACCCGCAGACTCCCGGAGCGTTCGGTAATCAGCGCGGTGTCTTTATTCAGAAAAGCAATGTCCCATGGGGTATCGAGCCCTTCGGCAAAAATTTCGACATCAATTTCATAATCCAAGGTCTGGAGATAGGTCGGCAGCGGGTGCGCCGGCGGGGCCGCATTTTTTTCAGCCGCTTTAAGAAAATCAACGAGGCTGCGGATCTGTGCGTCGGTCAGTATGTTTTCATATCCCGGCATGCCAAGGTGGGTGATACCAAATTTAATATTGCGCGAAATATGCCCGGAGCTGTCGCCGAACTGCCAGACCCCATCGATCAGGCTCTGCGCATTACCGCCCTGGAAACTGGCCCCGTGGCAACTGGAACAATGTTGCTGATAAAGCGCACCGACATCCTGTCCAAAGGTTGGAAGCGCACACAAAACGAATGAAGCAAGGAGATACGTTTTCATGACGCCCAGTATGGACTTGATGAATCCATGCCGACAATCGAAAAAAGGAGGTGGTTCCGGGGAATACTGGCTGAGTGATGCCCCTGTGCTGAAACCGGAGTAAAGGCTATAGGTTAATTTGCGAATGATTTAACTCCTTTTAGGGTTGATGAGGAATAAGAAATTCACCAATCATTCCCCATGCCTAAAAACTTGAAGCATCTTTTTGGCCCGGTACCTTCCCGCCGTCTGGGGCGTTCGCTGGGGGTGGACCTGATTCCGTTCAAGACCTGCACGATGGACTGCACCTTCTGCCAGCTGGGCGAAACCCCGTGTGTGGTAAGCGAGCGGGGCGATTATGTGTCCATGCAGGATGTGCTCGCTGAACTGAACCGATGGTTGGAAAAAGATGGACAGGCCGATCACATCACGCTGGCTGGCTCCGGCGAACCGACGCTGCACGAACATTTCGGCGATGTCTTTCGCTGGGCGAAGGAGCATACCGATATTGCCACCGTCCTGCTGACCAACGGAACGTTAATGCACGATCCGGATGTCAGGGCGGATGCGGCATTGGCGAATAAGGTCAAAGTCACGCTGAGTGCATGGGATGAAATCAGTTTTCAACAAATCCATCGTCCGGCACAGGGCGTGACCTTTGATCTGCTGGTGAAAGGGGAGCAGGCCTTTCGGCACGAATATCTCGGAGAGCTCTCGGTGGAGGTGTTTATTATCGAGGGGGTGAATTCCCAGTTTTCCAATGTTCGGAAAATTGCCGAAATTGTGCAGTCGCTCAGTCCGGACCGAATCGACATTAACACCGTGGTGCGGCCTCCTGCTGTGAAAGGGATCAGCGCGTCTCCGGAAGAGCAGCTCGAAGCCATTGCAGAAATTTTCGGCCCGACCGCAACAATTACCGCTTCCTTTAAGAGGCAGGGCGGAGTGTCATTGGAAATTAGTGATGAAGCATTGCTGGGCTTGTTGAAACGCCACCCCGCAACGTGCAAACAGCTGGCGGCAGAGTTTAATTATCCGGCAGATAAAATCTTTAAGTCGCTGAAGAAGTTTGCGGCAGTGGGAGTCCTCCGCGAAGAGGTCCGTGACGGCGATGTGTATTTCTTCAGTCGGGATAAAGATTAGTATTCCGTTTTCCCGGGGTTGGCAATCCAGGCTTTAAACACCTTTTGTGCTTCGTTCTGAAGTGCCTGCTTGGACGTTAAGGTCCGAGCGTTCCAATCCTTGGAAAGTTCTTCGTAGAGGAAGCGATCGTCGAATCCGGCTTCGGCGGCGTCGGCCATGGAGCCGGCAAAGTAGAGGGCATCAAGCCGGGCCCAGTAGATCGCGGCAAGGCACATGGGGCAGGGCTCGCAACTGGAATAGATTTCGCAGCCTGCCAGCGAATAGGTGCCGAGTTTCGCGCAGGCTTTTCGAATGGCTTCCACTTCGCCATGGGCAGTCGGATCGTTGGCCGAAGTGACGCAGTTCCAACCTTTGGAAATAATTTCGCCGTCTTTCACGATCACGGCAGCAAACGGGCCGCCTTCGCCGGCCTCCATTTTTTCGTTGGAGAGTCGGATCGCTTCGCGCAAAAATGGTTCAGAATAGGGCATGATGATGAACCACGAAATACACGAATCACACGAAACTACTCTAATTATCCTTTCGTGTATTTTGTGTATTTCGTGGTTGGACTATTCTTTTGGTTTGTCTTCTGTTTCCGCTTTTTTTGCGGCGGCGTCTTTCAGGATTTGAGCCACGGCGGTGTGCCCGGCTTTCGCGGCGAAGGATTCGGCGGTGTCGCCATCGACATCCTGAAGCGAGAGGTCGGCCCCTTTCGAAAGCAGGAGTTTCACGTTATCGGCCTGGCCCTCCGCCGCGGCCCACATGAGCGCGGAAAAATGTTCGTTATTATCAACCATATTTATTTTGGCTTTGGCTTCCAGCAATACCGTGACGGTTTCAACCGCATTGGGGGCGCTGGCAGCGAACATAAGCGGCGTTGTTCCGATATTATCCTGCGCGTTGGCATCGGCCCCGGCTTTGATCAGAATTTTAACGGTTTCAGTCTGGCCGTTAAAAGCTGCAAACATGAGGGCCGTACGCTTTTCCGGGTCGCGTGAATCTACCTTATAACCTTGCTCCATCGCTTTTTTAACGATTTCGTTTTTTCCGTAAAGCGCGGCTTCCGCCACTTCCTGCTGCGTGATCTTTTCCGTACTGTTGGTTTGAGCCTGTGCGGAGAGAAGGCAAGAGGCAAGTATGACCATGAGCGCAAGCATGCTGGGTTTCATCATTTTTTCCTTGGTTGAAATTGAGCAAACCATCCGACCACAGACCGATCAACAACGCAAGGGCAATTCCCGTTGCCTGCTCTCATCTATTTCCGCATTCCGGCGATAGAAAATGAACGGGATTTAGGAGCCGTTAAGAATCAAATTTGCAGTTTGCGGACAACTTCAGATGACGGATTCGAGTCAGTTTCTTTATATGGTTTCAGTTCTAGAATCTCAAAAGTCTCTTCAATACGTATTGCCTTTGGATCAAATATACCCGTCGTCTTTCCCGTTTCGTCCTTCAGCGGAATCACGTTTCCATCACGATCATAAATCGTCCATTTGGTATGAATCGTCACTTCGAAAACCCACGTCGATTCACTTCCTTTTGGTTTCGCCAGCAATGTATACGGCCCCAATCTTTCACCGTCAAACATCGTGTGATTTCCGAAATCTGATTGAGCATAAACGCTACGGTTGAATTCAAAGCTGTTGAGTAATGCGACTGAAAATGTTTTGTCCTGTTTCAGGATAGGCAGGAGTTGTTGATCAAATGAAACACTGCCTCCACCGAATGCATGACTGACTCTCAGAAAAACTAAAAGAAAAAGAATTATGATGATATTCATTTTTAACCTCATATTACCCGATTTCTGTCAGAGTTATTTCTAAGCAATATTAATATCTTCATCCGGTAGGATTTGACGGCAGTGTCTGACTGTTAAGATGGAGATAACCTTTGGCTCAATTCGGTAAATAATTCTGTGGTTCGCTATGATCAATTCTCGAATATCTTTTCTCTTTATTTCCGGAACTGAACGCCCGCTTTTTGAGAAATCTTTAATTTGTTCGACTCGATCAAAGATGGAATGAACCCAGCGCTCGGCCGCCAATGGGCTATCCTGGGCGATGTAATCTGAGATTTCACCAAGACGTTCAACTGCGAGGGGAGACCATAGAATTTTCATCCCGCAATTCTTTTGAGAATCAGTTCTTTGGCTTTGTCATGAGGAATGCCTTTGCCTTCATCAATCATGGATTCGCCCATAGCGATATCTTCAAGTAGTTCCAGTCTTTGGGACATGGCCTCAAATTCAGCAACATCAATCAGAACCGCTGCACTTTTTCCGTGCTGAGTGATGACCACTGGGCGTTTTGAACTTTGAACCTGATGAATGCAGGCTGCTGTGTTTGCCCTGAATTCCGACATGGATTTAATATCTTGATCCAGAATCAATCGTTGCATAATTACGCTCCTTTTCTGTACGTAAAACCGTATCGATTGCTGTACAGATGTCGATTCTGAATTTTGGATATTATTGAACGTTATGGGCGAGAAAGCTTATGTCATGGAAACGAATACCGGGAGCGCCAATTAACAGTCAAAACTTTTGGATCCAATAGCGCTCTCCTTTTTGATAATAAAAGAGGCACCTCTGGGGGATGCCTTTGACAAGTAAACCAATGAGCTATAAGAGGATTTTATATTTTAAGGTGTGCCTTCTTCATCGATCTACTTAATTTATCAAGGTACGTTGCTTTATGTGTACCCATTTTATGATCCATTTATATTCTGTACGGAGGCCTGGATAATGCAAAAGACCCAATGTTTTCAATGGTTTGGCAGTATGGCGAGAAATCGGTCTATTGTATGGGCCCTTGTTCTGGCGTGCGGTGTCTTCGATTGCGCGGCGGAAACGCACCGGCATTCGATTCCCATCGACGAAGCACGACGGGAGCTGGGTCTGGTGGCTGCCTATCAGAATTTTCCGCAGAAGTGTCGGATCGATCGATACGGTACACTGGAAGCAGAAGAGGTGTTTTATCATATATTCCTGACGCAACTGCCGCGAAGCTATCGGTGGCGGACGCTCGTTTTTTCGAACAGCGGCGACTATCTGGGCTATTATGAAACAGCAGACCCGCCGGCCGCGACGGAGAAAGATGCGCTGATCTATCCGGGGCCGAGCGGCAGCTCGCTGTATGGCGATTTTGTTGAAGATAAATTTGATTTAGGCGATGCATACATCGTCCGTTTCAGTGCCGCCGGTCCGCCCGATGAAATTAAATTTGCGGAGCAGACGTTCGTTTTCATCTCCTCGCCCCGGCGCATCCGCCCGGACGATCCGGCCTATCGATTTAATCAGCTGGCCAACCGGGTGGCGGATATGATTAATCGAAGCCGGTATAAAGCGGTGCGTGAAGATTTCAGCAAAGAGGCGCTTGCACGAGTCTCGGAAGAGCAAACCATTGCAATTCTGGAATCGTTGCGCAAACGCTTCGGAAAGGTGGAGCGGGTGGGCGTTCCCTGGGTGCAGTCGGAAAACACCGCCGTGCTTCCCGTCACCTTCGAACGGGCAGTGGCCGGATTAAAACTGATCCTTTCCGAGGATAATAAAATTACAGGTCTGTGGGTGCTGCCATTCAAAACCGCGTTTCCAGACATTGGAAAAAACGCGACGCCGATGCGGCTGCCGGTCAAAAACAAATGGCGGGTCATGTGGGGCGGGGATCAGCGGAATCAGAGTAAATATTTCGGGAGCCAGGTCAGTCATCATGCATTGGAATTGGTAATCTCCGACCGCTTCAACATAACCTACAGGAATGAGGGCAAACAAAATGAGGATTACTTTGCCTTCGGCCAGCCGGTCGTGGCACCTGCCGCCGGAACCGTGGTGGCCATCATTGACGGAGTGGAGGACAACCATCCGCATTCTCCGAACCCGATTGATCGACTGGGCAATGCCATTATGATTGAGCACTCGCCAAATGAATATTCGGTCGTGGGACATTTGATGGAAAACAGTATTTCAGTGCGCGTTGGCGAACGGGTGGTGGCGGGGCTGCCAATTGCAAAGTGCGGTAACTCGGGCGACTCATCCCAGCCGAGTGTCTATTATCACCTGCAGGACTCTGCTCGGCTTCTTGCGGGTTCCGGCTATAAACCGTACTTCAGCAATCTGCACGTCTGGAAAGGGGATCAGGCCGATATTGTGCCAACCCATTCTCCGGTGCGCGGTGAATTTGTTCTGCAAGCATCAGAGGTTCAGAAAGCTGGCGCCGCGCGGTAGTTCCGGCAATCGGAATCGAGCCGCAATCGATTGGGCAATATCATAAAAGCCGTTTCGAATACCGAGATCCTTTCCGGGCAGTTCCGGCTGAAAAACCAGCAACGGAACATATTCGCGGGTGTGGTCGGTTCCGGCAAAAGTCGGGTCGTTCCCGTGGTCGGCCGTCAGCATCAGCACATCGTCTTTTCCAAGTATTGGAAGAAAAGCGGCAAGCCATTCGTCCGTTTGCTGCAAGGCTCTCGCGTAGCCTTCCGGGTCGCGGCGGTGGCCGTAGAGCATGTCGAAATCGATAAAGTTGGCGAAGATAAAACCGTCGCCCTCCTTCTGCATAAACTGCTCAACCACCTTCTGCGATCCCTCAGTATTGCCGGAATGAATGCTCTCGGTAATCCCCCGATGCGCCACGATGTCTTCAATTTTTCCGACGGCATAAACCGGCACCCCCGCATCGAACAGGCGCTCGGTAATCAGCGGTTCTTCGGGTGTGAAAGCATAGTCGCGCCGATCTTCCGTGCGCTCGTAGGCCCCCGGTTTCCCAATAAACGGTCGGGCAATCACACGGCCGACCTTCAACGGATCGCAAAGCTTCCTGGCAATTTCGCAGCCGGCGTATAGTTCATCCAGCGGAATCACGTCGTTATGCGCGGCGAGCTGCATCACAGAATCCGCACTGGTGTACGCAATCCACGCACCGGTTCGTGTGTGTTCCTCGGCCAGCTCATCAATAATGGCAATGCCGCTGGCGGCCTTGTTTCCAATGATTGGACGACCGGTTGCCCGTTCAAATTCAGCCAGCAGCTCAGGAGGAAACGAAGGGAACTCCATCGGAAAGTTGTGAAAGCCCGGATTGATCTCCAGCCCGCAGATTTCCCAGTGGCCGGTTATCGTATCTTTTCCGATGGAGACTTCCTGCATCATGCCGAACAAAGCCAGCGGTTTTTCCGACGGAAGAATTCCCGCGATTGGAAAATCAGGACGAATATTTCCAAGGCCCAGTTTTCCAAAGGTTGGAAGTTTCAGCCCGCCGACGGTTTCCGCAATATGCTGCAGCGTTGCACTTCCCGAATCGCCATAGTCCGCCGCATCCGGCGCCGCGCCGATCCCCACTGAATCCAGAACAATTAAAATCACTTTCATAACCTTCAGACGTTACGCACATTTCCAAGGTTTGGAAAGCGGAATGAAAGGCGGCAATAAACCTTAATTCGGCAATGAAACCGCTAATCATGAAAAAACGATGAATGCTGACCGCCAGAGCGGATCAATTAAAACGATGGCCTCCGACAAACTCAGAATGATAGAGCATTGAACAATTGAGATGCCGACATGGAGCGACCGGGGTTCCACCCGGTCTTCCGCTGGAATGGGCCTGCGGTGTTTCATCCTAGATCCGGGAATGAAAATGAAGAAACCGC
>JAROBA010000059.1 GCA_029432815.1 Pontiellaceae bacterium B1224
GCCTGGCTCCGACAGAGCGTCGCCCTCCAGAAAATTACATTTGCGTCTATTCGTATACATTAGCGGTTCTGATTTCGAGCAGGGCGCGGCCTTCTGCGGTGAGGCGGTATTGCTGGAGGCGGCTGTTGGGCTTTTCGGGGCGGGTCATCTCGATATAGCCCGATTCAGCCAGCCGCCGGACTTGTTTGTTGAGTTCGCCTGAAACGGTTTTATGGCCAAGGGCTGCAGCCATTGCCGCTTTGCCGAGGGACTCTTTTTGAAGGAGTAATACGATTCTGGCCGCCAGTTTTGACTCCAGCCGCGACTCCAGCCGCAACTCTGGCCGTGATGTATCCTGTTCGGCTGAAGCGGCCAACGTTTCCCGTATGGTTTCGAGCATGAAATCGATGAAGGGGGCGCAGTCGGCCTGTTCGGAGCTTTGGTTGAGCGCGGCGTAGTATTCGGGCTGATGGGTGTGGACGAGGCTTTCGACGGGCAGGTTGGCAAAGATGGGTTTCCATCGACTGAGAATAAGGGCTTGCCAAAGGCGTCCCATGCGTCCGTTTCCATCTTCGAAGGGATGGATGAATTCGAATTCATAGTGGAAGACGGAGGCGGCGATGAGCGGGTGGGCATCGGTGTGTGCGAGCCAGTCGAGCAGATTTTGAACAAGATAGGGCACCCGGTCGGCGGGCGGGGCGTAGTGAACGATGCCCTGTTTACCCATCACGCCTGCGCCTTTGCTGCGAAAGTTTCCGGGCGCATCCAGCAGCCCTTTCATGAGCAGCGCATGGGCGGCAAGCAAATCGGATTTTTTGGAGGGCATCCAAATGTGCATGGTTTCGTAAACCTGCAGCGCGTTGCGGACTTCCTGAACTTCCTGCGGCGGGGCCATGACGGGTTTGCCTTCAAGGATCGCACTGATCTGTTCTTCGTTGAGCGTGTTGCCTTCAATCGCGAGCGATCCTTGAATGGTGCGGATTCGATTGATCCGTCGCAAGCGCAGTTTCTGTTCGCCGGTCTCTGCGGATACCCTGCCGAGCATTTCGCAGATCTCGGCAATCAGGGAAACGGCTTTTGCAGAAATAGTAAAGGGCGGGGTTTCAACGTTCACGGCAGTTCCTTCAAAATAATTCTATCGGCGGGATAGGCGTGGTTTCCGCGCTGTTTCATGGAGGGCAGTATTCTGTCGGCCAGACTTGGTACGTTAAAGGGTTTCCTGAATTTTGCGCGCGCACTGGAAGCCCATTTGCGGAAGTCTTCAGGATCGGGCGAACCGGAATCCTTGAGCGCGTGAAACCAGCTGATGGAAATCGGAGCTTTCTGGATCAGCAGTTCGGCAAAGTCGGCTTCGAGATCGTACCAACTGGTTGGAAGGCGGTCTTGTTTGATGCGTTTGAGCATCAGGTAAACCAGTGCAAATTCCGAGGTGCTCAAGGAAACGAGGTCATTTCCGATTTCGAGCGTGCCGTTGGCTGCATCAAGCTTTACGGAGGGATAGTTGATGGGCTCCGGCGCAATGCCCTGCACCTGGTTGACCAACTGCATGTAGGAAGGAGGAACGGTGTTGAATTCCTTTTCATACCAGCCTCGTACTCGTACAAACGGGATGTCGGAAAGTACTGGTGTGGCTTTGGCGGAAAGGAAGGTTTTCCCTCCCAGTTTGTGCTTCACGCCTTTTTCGGGGAAAAGGAACGGGGGCTCCATGCGTTGTTCATAGGGTTCGTTGACCAGCACATGGGAAACCCGATCCTGAGCCCGGCCGAGCAACGACATGCAGGAGAGCATCAGGGCACTCATGCTTTTGCGTCCGCCGGCAATGGAGACGATCACGCGAGTTCCGGGATCTTCTGTGTATTGGCGCAGCACTTTGAGAATGAAATCAGCCGCGGCGTCGTTTTGTTCGGGCGTGCAGATATCATCGAAATCAGATTGGCCATCGCCGAGGATGCGAATGGAATCGGTTGAACCAAAGGCTAATTTTCCTTCGACATCCAAATTTTGTTTTTCCAACGCTTGGAACAGTCGGTTACAGGCATTGGAAACAACCAGCTGGTTTGTGATACAATCCCTCCCGATTGCGGTGGTAATGGCCACAACCTCATCGGGAACGACGGGAGGGTTTTCGTGCGCTAACGCCCAGATGGTGTTAGTTAAAACGGCCGGTGAAAGCCCAACCCCCGCAACAAGGACGGTTTTATATGTATAATCTCCCATGAGTGAAGAGGGTAGAAAGATTGAGGTGCGGATGCACGGAAAAAGAAGAATCAAGCCGGATAGACGTGCGGTGCTGGCTGCTCCGATTCTTCCAAACACGGGAAACGCGAGCACCTTGCTCGCCTTTCCAAAATGCAGAAAACTATTGACGTTGTCTGTAAACCTCCCAGAATGTCGCGCTTAATTTGCCAATCAGGGGCGGCGAAAATGAATCTTAAAAAAGTGCTATCAGCGGATACTGTATGGGTCGACCTCAAGGCCGATACCAAACAGGGCATTATTGAAGAAATGATTGACCGTCTGGTTGCGGCAGGAAAAATTAAAAACCGTTCGGCAGTTTTGGAAGCGGTATTGGATCGCGAAGCCAAAATGTCGACCGGCATGCAAAACGGGGTGGCCATTCCACACGGTAAAACCGATGAAATTAAAACGCTGGTTGCGGCGGTCGGTCTGAATAAAGCCGGTGTTGATTTTGATGCGATGGACGGTGAGCCCTGTACCATTTTCATCATGACGCTTTCTCCCCTCAAGCGGACCGGCCCGCATATTCAGTTTCTGGCTGAAGTCAGCCGCCTGATCAGTCAGGCTTCCGACCGCGATAGACTGCTGGCCTGCACGACTCATCAGGAAATTTACGATCTATTAACCGGGAAGTAGACCATCATGCAGGAAACCGCCCACGCAGCAACCAATGTCGTCCATCATGCCGCTGCGGCGGCCGAACACCTGACTGAGGCCTCTGGGCACAGCATCACACATCTGATGATGCTGCTGATTATTCAGCTGGCGGTCATCATCATTGCCGCAAAGTTCGGCGGGTTTCTATTCCAGCGTTATCTGAAGATGCCCTCGGTGTTGGGCGAGCTGGCTTCGGGTATGTTGATTGGCCCGTATGCTCTGGGTGGCATGTTCGATATTCCAGGCATTGGAATTCTATTTTCTGAGCATATGGGATTTGCCGCATCGGCCGAGCTATACGGTATTGCCACGCTGGCTTCGATTATTCTGCTCTTCCTTGCCGGTCTCGAAACCGACCTTGCCGCATTTCTTCGTTATTCCGTGGTAGGGTCGTTTGTCGGACTCGGCGGCCTGATTGCCGCTTTCACGCTAGGCGATCTCTGTGCCGTTTTCTGGCCGGGCAACGGGATCGATCGTTTTATGGATCCTGCAGCCTTGTTCCTTGGTGTGATTTCCGTGGCCACCTCCGTTGGCATCACGGCGCGGATTTTAGCCGAAAAACGTAAAATGGCATCGCCTGAAGGCGTAACTATTTTAGCGGGAGCGGTGTTCGACGACGTATTAGGCATTGTCACCCTCGCGATCGTCATGGGCCTGGCCAAAGTCGAAATGGGCGGCGGTGAGGTGAACTGGGGGGCCATCGGATGGATTGCGCTGAAGGCCGTTGGCTTCTTCGTGGTGGTCACTGCACTGGGCCTGACTTTCGCCCGTAAGATCACCGGTGCGATCAAGCAGTTCCGCTCGCGCGAAATGATGGTCTCTACCTGCTTCGGACTTGCACTGCTCCTGGCCGGACTCGCCGAAATGGCGGGCCTGGCGATGATTATCGGGGCCTATATTATGGGTCTGGCCCTTTCGCGTACCGATCTCGCACACGAGATTGAGCACCATCTCGAAGGGGTCTACAACATTCTGGTCCCGATCTTTTTCTGTGTAATGGGTATGATGGTGGATTTTTCCGCCATGAAACCTGTGCTGATTTTCGGCTCCGTCTATTCTATTCTCGCCGTGATTTCGAAAGTGGTCGGTTGCGGTGTTCCGGCCTACCTGATGAAATTCAATTTACGCGGCTCGCTGCGCATCGGCCTCGGTATGCTTCCGCGCGGCGAGGTGGCACTGATCGTGGCCGGCATCGGCCTGGCAAGCGGGATTATTGATCAGGGTATTTTCGGTGTATCCATCATGATGACCGTCATCACCACCATGCTCGCTCCACCGCTCCTGGTTAAATCCTTCGAAGGTGGTTCCGGACTTCGGAAAGAGATGGAAGGTACTGGCGAAGACATCGAAGTGATCGAGCTGGAATTTCCGTCGCACGATATCGCCGAGTTTCTGCTTCACCGGTTTATTCAGGCGCTGCAGGAAGAAGAGTTTTTTGTGCACAACCTGCATACCGATCAGCCGACCTATCGTGTGCTCAAAGACGATATCGCTTTCACGCTGATTCAGGATGGCGATAAAGTGGTGGTTAATGTCCCCCGCGCCAACCAGCACGTCGCCCGCATGATTCTGCTCGAAGAACTGCTGTCCTTATCGGACCTGCTCGAATCAACGAAACAGATGAAGGGTCTCGACAAAATGGGAACCGATCTCATGCAGGGTATGTTTGCCTGATTACGAGCTGGAACCCTATTCCAACCTTTGGAAGATGGCGGGCTCTTTATAGTCGAAGGCGGCGGTGTTGGTTGAAATCAGTTCGAGGATTTCCACTGCCAGGGCATTCAGCAGGACCGCGTCGGAATATTTGTCTTCTTCAATCTTTCCCTCGAGCGTTCCGTTTTCAACCAACTGTTTAAAAAATTCCACATCCGGGGGCCATATAATCAGTTTCGTATCGGAAGGCTTCAGCTCGAAAAAGGAATAGCCGTCGGCTGTTTCGTCTTCGATCCGGAGCGAGATATAAAGCGTCTCATCCTGTTTGGTCACGTAGACCGGAAATGATTTCAGCTGGAACGCTTCATCCTTCCACTCCATCCAGGCCACGTGTGCAACGCCGTTGCTGGTGAATGCAACCTGCAGCACTTCATCGTCCACATTCCAGGTGCCCTCCAGCTGGTTGCGTTCCTCCTCCGAAAGGTCCGACACCGGGAACGGCTCTTTCATCTGCACGCTCGAACATCCGGCCAGAAGAAGAACGCATAGGATGGTGATTGCTGATTTCATTTTGAATCTCCTTTTCCAACTGATTGTAATTCAGTGCCGTTTTGTTAGCCTGTGCGCATGAATATATCAAACCCTTTCGATCTGTTGCTGTCGTTGCCCCCGAACATGTGCGGGCATTTAGCCGAATGTGAACCTGCGGTGGCGGAACGCGCCTTTTCCACGTTCGATCCACCGGGGCAGCAGCTGGGCTCCGGCGGCGGCACGGCTTACGTCCTCGAACAGGCCTGGCGCGATTCGGGTGAGCCCTCCTTTTCCCAATGGTTGGAAACCTCCGGCAAGCTGATTATTCACGGCGGCGGCGAAAGCCGCCGACTGCCGCCCTATGCCGCACCCGGTAAACTATTCATCCCGATGCCCGTCTTCCGCTGGTCGCTCGGGCAGCGGCTTGATCAAACCCTGCTCGATCTGGCGGAACCGACCCTGCAGCGTATGGCGGGCGCTGCTTCAAAAAACGCCCGCGTCATGGTGGCCAGCGGCGATGTGCTGGTGCGGATGGATGGAGAGCTCCCTGAAATTCCCGATGCGGATGTGGTCTTTTTCGGGCTCTGGGTGAAACCGGAAGAGGCGCAAAACTTCGGCGTCATGTTCTGCGATCCGGATTCGCCGGATAAACTCGTGACCTTCCTGCAAAAGCCTACGCCCGACGCCATTCGCGAGAAATCGCGCAAGAGTGCCTTTCTGATCGATGTTGGTATCTGGCTGCTTAGTGAACGGGCGGTCGATTGCCTGATGAAAAAGAGCGGGTGGGATGCCGAGAAACAAACCTTCACGGCCGACGTTCCCGATACCTACGATCTGTACGGCAGCTGGGCGCTCAACCTCGGTTCCGATCCGGTGGAATTTGATCCAGAGGTTGGAAAACTGACCACGGCCGTCGTGCCGCTGCCCGATGCCGGATTCTTCCACTTCGGCACCTGCAGCGACATGATTCATTCGCTGTACGAACTCCAGAATCTCGTTTCGGATCAAAGTAAACTCGGCGCCGTTGCCACGCTGGCACAGCCGAATCAGTTTGTGCAGAACTGTGTATTCGAAGCACCGCTGCGCCGGCAGTCGAACGACGCACTTTGGGTGGAGAACAGCTATATCCCGGCAACGTGGACCGTTGCCTCCCGCAATATTCTCACCGGAGTCCCGAAAAATGATTGGGAGCTCGAACTGGAAGAAGGCGTCTGCCTTGATTTTGTGCCGATTGGCGAAAAGCTCGGCCTGCGTGTGTATGGCTATGCCGATGCGTTCCGCGGCGAAATGGGCAGCCCGGCCACCCGATGGATCGGCCAACCGGTTTTCCAATGGTTGGAAAATCGCGGCATCACGCTCGAAGAAGCGGGGATTGACCCGACAACCGATCTGCAGGTGGCGGCGCTTTTCCCGGTGTTGGAATCCTTCGATCCGGCATTCGTTCAATGGATGTTTGCCGCCAACCCGGAAACTTCCAATGATTGGAAAACGCTTTGGCTGGAATCGGAGCGTAAATCGGCCCGCGAGCTGGGGCAGCAGGCGAATCTGCGCCGGAGCTATGAACAGCGCAATGCCCTGCGCAGTGCGGCTCTGCCGCTGATGGCCCGCCACGCGGAGTATAGCGTCTTTTATAAACTCGATCTCGAAGCGACCGCCGATCTGTATGCCGAAAGCAATCACGACCTGCCGGACCTGCTGGAAGTTTCCAATCTTCGGAACCCGATGATTGCGCTGCACGACCGTATGTTCCGCGCCGCCGTGCATCGTAGAAGAGGGAACAACGGTTGGGAGGCACGCGAGAAAGAAGCGTTTCAGGTGCTGCGGGATCTGATTGTGGAACGCTACCAACGCGAGCCGGTGCTGCCGTCCTGTACGTTGATGGAAGACCAGATTGTGTGGGGCCGCTGCCCCGTGCGGCTCGACTTTGCCGGCGGCTGGTCCGATACCCCGCCGTACAGTCTGGAACATGGCGGCTCGGTGCTGAATATTGCCATCGAGCTCAACGGGCAGCCGCCCATTCAGGTGTTCGCCCGTAAAACCGACAAGCCGGAATTAACCATTCGCTCCATCGATCTCGGCCTCGCGGAAACCTTGCGGACCTACGAAGATGTGCGCGCCTACGATAAAATCGGCAGTGGTTTTGCGCTGGCCCGCGCGGCCTTTGCCATCACCGGTTTTCATCCCGACTTTAACGGGGGTGCTTTCCAAACCTTGGAAGAACAGCTCACCGCCATGGGCGGCGGGGTTGAAATTTCCATGCTGGCCGCCATCCCGAAAGGTTCAGGGCTTGGAACCAGCAGTATGATTGCGGCGACCCTGCTCGGCGTGTTGTCGGACCTCGCCAACCTGAAATGGGATAAGGTGGAGATCACCCAGCGCACGCTGGCGCTGGAGCAGATGCTCACGAGCGGCGGCGGTTGGCAGGATCAGGTCGGTGGCGTGTTCCCCGGCGTGAAGCTGGTGCAGACCGTGCCCGGCCTGGAGCAGGTTCCGATTGTGCGCTGGTTGCACAACCGCTTTTTCCAAGGTTTGGAAATGAAGCGGATGATGCTCTACTACACCGGCATCACCCGCGTGGCACGCGATATTCTCGGCGAAATCGTCCGCGGCATTTTCCTCAATTCCAGCTCACGGCTCGATACGATTAACGGAATCGCTCAGGCCGCAAAGGATTGCCACGACGCGATTCAGAAGGATGACTTTGATGCCTTCGCGGAGATTGTCGGCGAAAGCTGGAGGCTCAATCAACAGCTCGATGCCGGAACCAATCCACCCGCTGTACAGGCCATTTTCGATCAGGTCGGTGACGATCTCGCCGCTGGCAAACTGCTGGGAGCCGGCGGTGGCGGCTATCTCTTCATGATTGCAACCGATGAAGATGCCGCCGACCGAATCCGTGAGGAGCTCGAAACCAATCCGCCGAATGCCGGTGCCCGCTTCGTCGACTTCTCCGTCTCCGAAACCGGCCTGCAGGTCACCCGTAGCTGAGGTAACTTTTTTACCATAGAGGCACGGAGGCACAAAGCGTTGAGAAATTGAAATCTCCGAGTCTCCGTGCCTCAAGCAAAGCGGGTGGTGAAAAATTAGCTGAGCACAAAGGCCGTCATGATTCCGGCCACGATGATCAAAACAATCGTACTGATATTTTTCCGGTGCTCGGATGCATCGTCCATGATGACGGCCAGAACGAAGACAGTCATCATCAGAATCATGAAGTCGTATGCGTACACGGTCGTAGGAATTACCTTATCGATATTCCAGACATGGCCGCTTACAACACACATCAGGATGGAAAGCGCGATAGCCGTTCCACGAATGAATCGAAGATTGCGGGCTCTTGCCTTTTTTCAACTGTTAAGAAATCATCCATTTTAAGTTTCGCTATGAATATGGAGCTGAATGTAGATGCAGACACCGGAATGCGCGATTATAAATTTTTCCAGAGGTTGGAACAACGCTCTCTGGTTATTTAGGATATTCCAGCGGGAGGGCAATGTAGAAGGTGGTACCGAGCTGCTCCGATGTAGTGAAGCCGACTTTTCCTTTCAGATATTTTTCGCCGAACATGCGCATGCTGTAGGTGCCGATTCCATGCCCGGAGCCTTTGGTGGTGAAGGAGCGCTGGAAGATTTGCAGCTGGGTGGAGCGGGGCATGAAGTTCGGATTGTGAACACTGAAGATGCCGGTGTCGCCTTCGCGTTTGCACCGCAGGGTGATCGGGTCGGTCGGGCCTGCGGCTTCATGGGCATTTTTGACCATATTCAGAATCACCCTGAAAAGCAGCACACGGTCGGTAGTGAGTTCAAATTCCTCCGAGTCGGATGCCAGCACTATCGGACGCTCTGAGAATAAGCGGATTAATTCTTTGGCCATTCGAATGGAATGGATGCCTACCGATAAATCAACGTTGAGTTCATTATTCTCGGCCTGCATTAATTTCCAGTGGCACCAGATTTCGGCATTGAGTTCTTTGCTGGCCAGACGGATGGCCCGAATGGCTTCTTCTTCGTCGTTTTTATTGCGGCTCATTTCCAGTAAAGCGGAGTGCCCGGAGATGGAGGAGAGTACGTTCGACATATCATGAAAGAAGGATTGTTCAAGAATCTGCCGACGTTTCTGATCCTTAATGTCCACGATCGAAAATATCGTGAAATCGGAATGCTCAAAGGTATAGGGCGATGCCCAGACGCGAAGATCCAGCGGATCCCCGGATTGGGTCGTGATGCGGCACTCAGCTTCAACGCCGATCTTTTGATCCTGCGATTTCAGGATGGCTTTGACAGCTCCGCATTCCCTGCAGAATTCGGTGGTGCCGCATCCATCGCAATTATTATGCGCGTGAATGCAGTCCAGGATCTCCCTGGGGCGCAGGCCCAGAACATCGTGATCGGAAGACACGTCCAGGAAATCAAGGAGTCGTTGATTGGCATAAACTATCTGGCGCTGTTGATTGAGTACCATCAGAATGGAAGGAAGCACGTGGGTGATATGGTCCACGATGCCGGCTTCGGCCAGCACCTGAGCATCGTGCTCAAGCTGGCGCTCCGAGGCCCGTTCCCCGGAAGCAAAAAAGGTATTCATTGCCATGGAAAATCTCCTGTTGCTTATCTTGAAGCGACAAGACGGATTCTAAAAGGGAATAAGGTTGCTGTCAAAACTTTTAAATCAAAACAAAGAAGTGTGACCGTTTTGCTTCTGTTATCGTAAAAAGGAATGCAGCTTCACCCTAAGCTAATAAATAATACCGTGCCTCCGTTTATTTTTTGCCCTCAATATTTTACCTGAATTTTTATTCTGAATTCAGGCAAGTTCACAAGGCCGGCACGGAACCGAATTTCAGGTTTCCGAAGATTGGAACGTTTGCTATAATGGTCATGTTGATAACAAAATACGTTAATGCAGATGAACCCCGCAGGAGGTAACTATGTCGACTCAAGAGAAACAGAGCAGTACGCAGCAGCATCCCATTCCGCAGGAAGCATTTGATTGGTATGATGAATATGCGCACGGAATTATTGATCGCCGGACTTATCTGGCTCGTCTCGCTACACTCGGAATTGCGATGGGCGCGATTCTTCCGGCGCTCACGCCGAACTATGCGCTGGCGGAGCAGGTTTCTTTCAACGATCCGGACATTAAGGCCGAATACGTGAAGTTTGCCTCTCCGAAAGGACACGGGGAAGGGCGTGGCTATTTAGTGATGTCGGCCAAGATTTCGGCAAAAGCGCCGGCCGTGCTGGTGATTCATGAAAACCGCGGTCTTAATCCGTATATCGAGGATGTGGCCCGCCGTTTGGCAAAAGACGGCTTCATCGCGTTTGCGCCGGATGCACTTTATCCGGCGGGCGGTTATCCGGGGAACGATGATGAAGGGCGCGCGATGCAGCGCGGGCTGGATCGCGCGAAAATCGAACAGGATTTTATTGCTGCCGCACTGTTTGTGAAAGGGCTGGAGCAATGTAACGGAAAGCTCGGAGCGGTAGGCTTCTGCTTCGGGGGCTACATCGTCAATATGCTGGCCGCGGTCATTCCGGATCAGTTGGATGCAGGCGTGCCTTTTTATGGAACACCGGCCGCCAAAGAACTTCGCACCAACATTAAAGGCCCGCTGATGGTTCAGCTCGCTGAACTGGATAAGCGTGTCAACGGAAGCTGGCCGGAATACGAAGCGGACCTGAAAGAGGGTAATGTTGAATACACGATGTATATGTATCCCAAGTGCAACCACGGCTTCCATAACGATTCAACGGGACGCTATGATGAGGAAAATGCCGAATTAGCCTGGGCTCGCACCGTGGAATTTTTCTCTGAGCAGCTTAAGTAACGAGTTCCAATCCCTGGAAAAACGGTATTAGGAGCGGGAAAATCAACAGGCTGAAATAAGATATGATGATGAAATGGGTGATGGTAAATCTGGTCTTTGTATTAGCGCTCAGCGGGTGTGCGCTGAAACCGGAACCCATTCCGCCCGCTCCCTCTGTGCAGGCGCAGGCGGTGGTGTTTGATATTGATGGAACGCTGACGCCGGATGTGAAGTCCATCTATTCGGTTCGGCCCGAGGCGGCAGAAGCGGTTCAGCTTTATGCGGATAAAGGATTCACGGTCATTTACTTGAGCGCGCGGATTAAGCTGTTTCAGTCGAACATTCCCGGCTGGCTGGAAAAGAACGATTTTCCCGATGGCCCGATTCATGTGCCGGAAAGCCGGGCTGATGCCGAGAATCATGCCGCTTTTAAAACCCGGATTCTAAAGGCGTATCAGGAAAAAGGCTGGATCTTGGCTTATGCCTATGGTGATTCAACCACGGATTTCGAAGCCTATACCGCTGTCGGCATTCCGAAAGAGCATATCTTTGCGCTACAGCGAAAAGGCGACACGGCCTGCCAGCCCGGAACCTGGAACACCTGTTTGGAAAACTGGAGCGAACAAATCGGCGTTGTCGAAGTGTCCATGCCGTAGCTTCCCGAATCTTTTGAAAAACAAGTATAGGATACAATTCAGGTTAATTTTGTATTATTTGCCTGCAATCGTTTTCGCGGAATCAAGGTGTGGTAAAAAATTCCAACCCCATCCATGCTGTAGGCCTTCTTTGATGGGTCCTAGCCGAGTTCGAAAATGCGACGAATCACAAGTGAAAAAATGCCAAGTATTGCTACCAGCGAAATGGTTAAGGGTTCCGGGATAACATCGGTAAATGTTGTTCCGAATACCAAGTTGTCCACCAGAATTTCCTGATTGTCTATATTGACCGAACGAAAACCAACGTAATCAAGGGATTCCATTAAAGTACTGCTTGATCCTGTTGATTCACCGATGGCATCCGGAGTATTCATATCGGCCGCTGAGGGGTTCACCCAGAATTCCATTTTCGAAAATTTATTATATGAATCGGTGTTGGCTGGATCCATGTCTTTATAGAAATGGGCCACGAGCATATAGGTCTGTGATTGGGCATCCCCGATATCTTCTACAAATAGCATGTCCTCATTTAAACTCAGGCGTGCCATGAAATCTCTGGTTCCCTCCCCGGCCTCATTCATTTTAAGGCCAAAATTGGGTTGAGAGGTATGCGTTTCGGTTGTGTTGTTGTCGATCCATAAGGTGACGAATAGATTATCCACTGTAGCACCGGAATCAAAACGGATAAGCATGCTCACATAGAAATTATCTTCGCCGCTGTCGTTCCCGAAAGTTTGGCCGAGGCTTCGATACAGAGCGTTATCGTTTGAGCCCGAAATTCGAAGACTCCGGTCTCCGCCATATAGCGTTTCTCCACCGGGAACCGTATAGGAAAGTTCAGTTGCTGGTGCTACGACATCGATTACCGTGTCATCTGCAGTCCATGAGCTTCCCCAATTCTGTCCGCCATTCTCCCCATTGAGTCCTCCCTCGGAATACGACTGAAAATCGTCAGATCCGAGGATGTCGGCATTCGCCAATCCAGCTAAACTGAATCCCAAAATTATGGTGATAAGTTCTTTCATATCATTCCTGTATGCTACGTTTATATTAAGTTTTAAACGGGGAGTCCTACAGAAAGAGGAGGGGGTATACGAATAAAAAAAGAAGAAACAATTCCGCGGCGTCCGACTGGGCGCGCGGAATAAATTCGGGGCTTTCTACCTATCTCACGAAAAGATAAGTATATACAGTACTAAATATAAGGATATAGCAGGTCCCGGGCATCGCGCGCGGCGTCGCGAACGACTTCGGGCAGGGCAGGGTGGATGTAGATCATGTTCAGCAGATCGTCCAGCGCTCCGTCTTTATACATCAGCGCAATGATCATGTGCAGCATGTTGGAGGCTTCGTCGCCGATGATGTGGGCTCCGAGAATCTTCCGATCCTTTTTCCCGATCAGGAGTTTAACAAACCCGTGGTCTGACTGGCGGGCCATGCCCATAGCCGTATTTTCATAGCGACAGAATCCGCGGACATAATCAGCACCGTTCGCAATCAGCTCGTCTTCGGTTTTTCCAACGCCTGCAACCTGAGGATAGGTAAAGACCGCATGCGGGACCGCGCCATAATTAATGGATTCATCCGACGGATTTTCAAAAAGGACGCGCATCAGAAATTCGCCCTCCCAGTTGACGGTGTGGCGGAAAAAATAGTTTCCGTTGCAGTCGCCCATGGCATAGACGCCGGGCACCGACGACTGCAGCTGTCCGTCGACCGGAATAAAGCCGTCTTCGTCCAATTGAATATCCGTGTTTTCCAATCCCAGGAAATCGGTGTTCGGGACGACGCCCGTCGCCACCAACAGCGCTTCGGCTTCCAGGGTTTGGAACGCGCCGTCTTTATTCTTAATGACCACGGAAAAAACAGAGCCGTCATAGCTGACCTTTTCGGCAACATAGCCTTCGTGAAGCGTGTTGTTTTTGGAGAATACCCGTTGAAATTCCTCTTTGATCTCGCGGTCTTCGCGACGGATCAGTTCGCTACGAACAATGAAATGCACCTCGGTTCCGGCGGAGCTATAGGCATGGCCCAGCTCGCAGCCGATGTAGCCCGCACCGAGAACAATCATGCGGGCGGGCAAGTCTGTATTGCGCAGCGCCTCGCGGTTGGTCATATAGGGCGTGCCTTCCAATCCCTGGATATTTGGGATCTGCGGACGGGTACCAACGGCAATGAAAATACGTTCGGCGGAGAGATCTCGCCCACCGACAGAAATTGAGTGGTTGCCGGTAAAGGCAGCTTCGCCGCGAATAAGTTCAATGTTTGGATGTTCTTCATAGGGCGGGGCCAGGCCCTCGGAAATACCATCGACCGTCCCGGTCACCCGCTCGATCATCTCCTTGAAGCGGATTTGCGGATTCAGGTCGGCCTCGATATCGATTTTTGGTGAGTGCTTAATGTGGTGAATCTGGTCCGCGGGATGGATGACCATTTTGGAAGGAATGCATCCACGATTCAGACAGGTTCCGCCCATCGCTTCTTTTTCAATCAGCGCAACCTTAAAGCCGAGGTCTGCCGCCGGGCGGGCAATCTTGGTGCCGCCGCCCGAGCCGATAATGATGATATCAAATGGTTCCATGTTTTTATCCTCAGTTGCCTATTATGCCGTCAGAAAATACGTAGCGCGGAATTCCGTTCCGCGTTTCAGGCTGATGTACCCGGAACTCGAAACAGAATTTCGAGCTACTGAAATGCACGGCAGCTTGAATTCCTGGCATTGTATTTTCTGTGTTCAAACGTCCATTTTTTCAGCGTGGATAATTAGTAGCATCCGTCGGCTGAAAAAGGGAGCCGATTCGGAGTTGTTGTTGGCGGGGCTGGCGAGCCAAAACGGGATTAGAGCGTTTTCAGGTATTCGATGAGTGCGTCTTTATCGGCGTCCGATAGTTGGGTGCCGCACTCGGGGCCGGTGTGGCCCTGATTTGAATTTCCGATTTCGCGGGTGTCGAATACCCAGAGCGGCCCGGTGTAGGCGGCTCCGGATTCGGTCCGATATCCGTCGTCGTCGGGGACGAGGGTTTCATAGACGAAGCCGACGCGCGCCTGATCGAATTGAATGGCGCCGCGCGTGAATACCTGCGGGCGTTCTTCTTCCGGCTCGAGCAGATCCCGCAGGGTCGGGACAGAGCCGTTGTGCAGATACGGCGCGCGCGCCCAGATGCCGTCGAGCGGGTGGTTGGCATAGCCGTTGGTTTTCTTGAAATGGGTGAACTGCCACGGGTAGCCCGCCGTATAGGCCAGTTGGGTTTCGCGCAGGAATTCGGTGTAGCTGTGCAACCGGTTCGGGTCGGTTTTAATCTCTGCGATATCAACCACGGTGCCGACGCGCGTGCCTTTAAAATCGTGGCAGTCGAAGCAGAGCTGGTTGTAGAGCGCCTCGCCGCGGGGCAGCAGAGCGGCATCGATGGGGAACGGATATTCGGGTGGCGGCAGCGTTTTGAGCCAGTCGTTCATCCGGTCCATCGGTGGAATGTCAATGTTCTCCGGCGTGGCACCGGAAGCGATGGCCGCGCTGAAGTTGCGTTCGTAAACGGAATCGTTGTTGCCGTCCCAATGCAGCCACAGTCCGTCGCGGTCGGCCTGATTCCAGACGGCGGGAAAATCGACGATGCCAAACAGCTCCTCTTCAAGGATTTCGCTTCCGTGATACCACGAGGCAAACTGATCGAATTTAAAACTGTTGAAGGTGTCGACCCGACCGGGACCAAAGCGCGGATGATCGGGATGGATGAGGAATTCGAGCTTGGCTTTGCGTGCCAGCAGCGCGCCCTGGAAAAGGGGAATCGCCAGCTCCCGATAGATCAGTTTATCCACCAGGTTCAGCGGGCCGTCCTTTTCCATTTCCGGCAGCAGGTGATCCGGCGTGAAACGCCAGTCGCCGGCGCAGGTGAAAAGGAAGACGAAGAAATCCTGCAGGTTGACGGTGTTGGCGGGCATGGCGGGAATGATGAGCGGCGGCTGGCCGGCTTCGGTTTCGACGACCCCGACATGGCAGGCCGCGCAGTTGAGGCCGACGCGGTCGATGAGCTGGCGGCGTTTTGAAAAGCCGATGGGCAGCGGATGTCCGGGTTGTTGAATAAAACCGAAGGCGGTCAGATTCTGCGGCGCATTGGGTGGAAGATATTCGGGGAAGAGGCGCGGCAGCGCAATCAGGATGCGCAGCGGCAGTCCGTTTTCGATGTCGCTTCCGTAGGAGCCGTAATAAAAATGTTCGACGTCATCCTTGTAGTGTACCGGCCGGTTCGGGGCATAACGAACCATCAAAGCCAAAACCCCCGCACCGCCGAGCACGAAGACCAGCATCAGCGGAATCAGTCGGCGCGCCCTGCTTTTTGTTTGGGTCGTTTCGTTTTCGCCTTTGGGGTCGCCTTTGCGCAGAGCCAGCACGAGCAGAATGCCCTGCGGAATCGAGAGCACCAGATCGTTGATGGCCAGCGCCCGGAACCCGGAGGGATAGTCGCCCGCGATCAGCAAAGCCACGAAAAACATGCCGGCGGCAAAACGCCCCAGCACAATGATGACGCTGACGATGATGTAGCGGAACGGATCGAGAATGACGGCAACATAGGTTGAGCTGAGGATGATCAGCAGTATCCCGACGTTGCGCAGCCATCCGGTCGGGTCAGCGGTACCAACGTCGAACATCTGCTCCAACAGACGCGGTGCAAAAAAGGCGGGCAGCGCAAAGATCAGATTGGCCACCAGGCCGACGCCCACCAGAATACGGAACCATTTATATGCGCGGTACATTGCGGTCCCCTTTTTTTATGCCAGGCCGAGCTGCGCACGGAAATAGTCGTTGAGCAAGCGGTCGTCCGGATCGAAGGTTTTACGGGCGTCGTTAAATTTTACGAGCTGCTCGCCAAACGCTTTCTGCGCCTGGTCGGGCTGGATGGCGCGCGTCTGGTTAAAGAGCGGCACGCCGCCGAGCTCGCTGCAGAAGGCATTGTAGGCATCGATGAATTCAATCCATCCGGGGTTGCCGGTGGAAACGGGATCGAGCGTCATGACGTTGCCGTGATACGAGTAGGAAAACAGCGAGCTAGTGTCGGTGAAAATGCGGTAGCCGACATTGAGCATGTTGCAGCGGTAGCCCGTCTTCTTGTAGTAGTCCTGACAGAAAGTGAAATATTTTTTCACGATCTCGGGATAGCCTTCCTCCTGAAAGGCCCAGATGCTGAACGTATATCGGCTGATACCCGACGTTTCCGGGTAGCGGATAATCTGATCGGCGGCGCTGGTGGCCGAGCCGCGGACGAGGTTGTTCAGCATGAAGGCGAGGATGGCATTGAATCCGTCGATGAGCCAATAGCGCAGTCCCTTGAACGGCATGATTTTGACCAGGATGTAGCCGACCGTCGGGGCCAGCGTTTTCCAGACCCAGTTGCGCAGCCGCCAGATCCAACGTTTGGACGTTTCCTTGATGTCGGTATATTCGCGGAACTCTACGGTCACCTTTTTCCGAAAGGGGAACAGGTAGAGCATCATCGATTCGCCGCGCGCGATGATGGCGGGGAGCTCGCGGGCAAAGTCGTCGATGCGGTAGCTTTTATGATGCGTACGCATGCCGACGTGTTTCCGGACCTTGAAGGTGACTTCCGCCACGACGCCGAACAGGCCGTACGAAGAGCGGGTGAGCTGCAGCAGCTCCGGCTCCGATTCATCCACAATTTTGATGGAGCCGTCGGGCAGCACCAATTTGAAGGCCATCGCGTAGGAACAGACCTGCCCGAACTCGCCGGGCATCGACGCATCCTTGGTGCCGCCGCAGCAGGCACTGCCGAGGCTGAGATTGCCCAGCTCGACATTAACGTAAAACTGCAGCCCCTTTTCCCGCAGCGCATAGGCCACGTCGATCAACATCGCGCCGGGTTCGGCCGTGACCGTCATCTTTTCGGTATCGATCCTGATAATCCGGTTCATGTTTTTCATCAGCAGCACCGTGCCGCTGTCGGCCACGCCGCAGCGGGTGGTGGAATGGTTGGAACCGATAGCGCGGACCGGTGAAGGATAGGTTTCCTTATCCTTCATGACAGCAACGATTTCATCGATGTTGTTGGCTTCCGTTATGATGGCGGGGTTGGATTCAATACTCTTTCCCCAGTTTGTAATTTTCGGCATCGTTTACCTCTTTGGTTGGGCTGACATCAGTTTTGTTTCCATGGCGTAAATGCATTTGCCGGGACCTGATTTTCCAAGGTTGGGAAATGGCGCACGGTGACGCTCTTCATGGTTTGCGCGTCGATATAATCCAATCCCCATTTTGTGTAGGTCTCCGCGTTGTAATCGGTCGTGAAAAAGCGATCGCTTTTCAGGCGGCGCGAGGCCATCAGGATAAAGATGCGGAAGGCGGTATCGCTGAAGCCGAACCCTTCCGGCGGCGTTTCGGCCAGCATACCGATCATGAGATCCACCTGATCGACTTCGTTGTCATAGACCTCGCGCAGTTTTTTGGCCCATTCGGGGCGGGTGGTGATGGCCTCGAACGTTTCGCAGCGCGGCATGCCGAGCAGTTCGCGGAACCGGTTGTAGCGCGGGACGCCGCGTTCGCGGTCGCGCAGAATATCCACGGCCCCGAGGTCCAGCCGCTCGCCATCATCGCGCCGCAGGTTCTGCAGGAAGCGCGGATAGTTGAAGAGCTGAATCGCGCCGGGATGCAGGACGCCGAAGGAATACATCAGGTCGCGCATCGGCAGCTCGCGGGTCAGGGTGCGCGTGCGCCGTCCGGAAACCTCATCCAGGTTTTTAACGGCGATGGACTGGCCGGAATCCGCCGCCCGGAAATCAAACTCATCCGGAATCAGCGGATGCAGACGATAGACGGAAACAAACTCCTCGGTAAGCGCATATTCAGCGGCGTGGTGGTCGGCTTCGGTTTCGGGAATGCCGTGAAAGCCTTCGAGCCAGTTGGGGTAGTCCTCATCGTAGCGCGTACGGGAGATCCGCTTGAGTACGGGATAATAGACATAGTGCAGAGCGCGTCCGAGAATACGGTAGAACAGCCGCCGGTCCCGCTTAATCCCGTACCAGTTTGCATGCATCGAAACATCAAGTGCGGTGGTGCTGAGGATGCCCGGCGTCCACTCGACGGTGTGGATCTTCGCCATGATGGCGCTATTGATCAGCCGCGCCTTATTGAAGAGCCATTCATCGTCATTGGCTTTGGCCGGAACCTGTTTCGCCAGTTCCGTACAGATGTGATTATGTTCCCGCACGAAAAGGGCGTGCAGCAGGCTCAGGCCGACCCAGTAGTTGTCGTTGAATCCCGTCAGATCGATCCCCTCTTCGCCTTCTCGCGTTCCGGGAAGTTCCGGGTCAAGCGGCAGCCGTTCCGGATCGGTTTCATCCATCTTCAGTTTGCCACCGATGCCTGAACGCAACGAGGCGAGGCGCTCGGCGGTGCTGCCGTAAATCTGCGAGCCGTCCCACCAGTGCGAAACGGTATTGACGAATGTGGGCGGCGCATCGTCCGACGCCGGATTTCGGCTTGGATCCGCCGGGGTTGCTTTCACGCGGAGCGGGCGGTGCTTTTCGGGTTGGTCGTTTTCCCATGCGCCGGGTTCGGGCTTCGGGTGATCCGCCGGCCAGTCATCGCCTCCGTCTTCAATAGGGACCGTTAACGGTTCCGCAGTATTTGCTTTGCCGAGTGCTCCATGGGCAAACCAGCCATGCACCATGAACTGAATCCAAGCCGCCGCGAACATGTTGAGCGAAGGAACCTCGACCATATTTTCGCCCCGCGTCAGCAACTCGCGGCTGACGGTCCGCGGGTTCGGCTTCATCAGGTTTTCGGTGTCGGGATAGGTCTGCTTCAGTTCAAAGTTGCGGCCGAAGCGCATGCCGGTCTGCCCCATATCGGGATGCTGCGGATCGTTGCCCGCTCCGTTAGGCGTGCGGTGGTCCGGTGCTGCGGCATCCGGACCCGGTCGCCCGGCGAGGGGCGGAAGTTCATTGGGGTTATACAGGTTGGCTACCCGGTAGTGATTCCGGAATCGAAGCAGGGCCAGTACGGCCAGCGGCGTCCATCGTTGATGCCATGGTTTTGCGGGCTTCGATTGCTGCTCATACTTTTTTTCGGCCATATCATACCGCACTTTTTTAGGTTCGGTTCAGCAGGTAAATTCTCTTCGCTTCTGAGTGCGAATTAGCACGCTTTTTCGGGAACATGCAAGAGGTATTAAATAAATATAAGCCTGTAAAGTTGTACGAATTATACATGTATTAAAATGTAATATTTTTGTCTAAATAAGGGTGTTTATAAAACTATCATGGAACCTTGACTCTTTAGGCGATTAGGCCGACAACCGAATCCTCAGTGAGCGCGGAGGAAAGATCGGTGACAACAAAAAAAACAATCCGGACAACAAATTTCTTTGACCTGTTACGGCTGCTGCTGTCGACGCTGTTCGTATACCTGCGCAATCCCTGGAAGTTTAAACTGATCGATCCGGTAGATGCCTGCCTGAGGCGGGGCATGAAGAAATACGGGCCAGTTTATTTCATTCGTATATTCCGACTGAAGTGGCTCTTTGTGAACGATGCCAATCTGGCCGAACGCATTCTGGAAGGCGACCCGCACAGTAGCGGATTCACCGCCGGGCAAACGCGTCGGAATGCGATGAATGCCCTGGTGCCGCAGGCCCTGACGGCCTTGAATGACAAACCGTGGCAGCAGATGCGCGACTACAACACCAAGGTGCTTGCTCCCGATCAGGTTCCGGAAGGCGATGCCCGGTTTCTGCAGGCCGTTGAAACAGCTTTTCCTGCACCGGTCCAAACCTTCGACGCAATCAAAAACGGCATGGGACAGGTTATGCTAGCCGTGGTTTTCGGGGACCGTGCACCCGATGAAGAATTGCCCGTGCTGATTGATCAGCTGATGGACCTGATTGAAAATCCGATTCGTCGGCGGCTTTGCAGACGCACGCTCGCAAAAAAACGCGAAGCCCTGTTCGACCAGCTCCGCGCGCATTGGCGCGTGGATCCGCCGGAGGATGCAAGTCTGCTTACGCTCGGCCGCCGCCATGCCACCGGCGCGTCCGAGTGCACCCATCTCGATCAGATCCCGCATTGGATGTTTACCTTTGTGCGCTCCGGTTCGCAGTGGATTGCCCGCAGCCTCGCTTTGATTCTTTCCTCGCCCGAAGCCTACCGGCGCTGTTGCGAAGAAGCAGCGAAAGCCTGGCCGACCGGCGGTGTGGATGCCGCTCAGAATCTCGACTTTATTCAGGCCTGCATGGCGGAAACCGCACGCCTTTATCCACCCGTACAATGGACATTTCACCAATGCCCCGACGGCACCGACTTCGAGGGCGGGCCCATCGACGCCGGAACGGAAATACTGCAGGTCCTCTCCCTCTGGCGCCGTCAGCGAACCGGCGAATCCTTCCGGCCGAATGCCAGCGACACGTATGCGATTCGCGATCCGCTTTTCCTCGGCGGTGCGCGGTATTGTCCGGGAAGAACGCTGATCAGCCGCCTGGGGGCATACGTCATTGCCCGTCAGCTCGCCACACATCACCTCCCGCAGCAGTCCGTCGTTCGAATCAATAAACTGCCCTTCACCATTAAAGACGAACGGCTTAAATTCGGAACAAGGTAGCTCTTACTGGAAGGTCGCTGGCCTCAGCGACTGTCCGCACGGGCAGGATCAGCAATGGAAGCGCAGTTAGGAAAAGGGGGCGAAGGGAATAAAACTGCACGGTCTGTTTTCTAGATTACTATATTACGGGACTGACCCTGGCGACCTGGCGATACGTGTGGCGAAGGAGGATGGAAAGAAACAAAAATAAAACCATGGCGAAGGCACCCGGCTTTCCATACAATCCCATAGTTAGGTTGGGCGCATCGGGGAAGGCTCAGTCCAACAGGTATCTCCTAATCGTTCAGTGAATGGAAAAAATATGAAGAAAGTAATTTTTAGTGTGATTGTTGCCATAGTTCTCACAAGAACAGCACTTTCTAACGAGTATCGTGAATTCACAAATCAGGACGGGAAAAGCATTCATGCGCGCATCGTTCAGTATGATGCCGAAGGCGAGCGGGTTCAGTTGGAGCTGCAAAATCGCAAGAAGGCATGGATTCAACTGTCAGTCCTCTCGGAGGCGGATCGAGTCTATATCCAGAAGTACATTCAGGAGAAAACCAGCTTAGCCTCTGAGAATGCGAAAGATAAACCGGAGCCTGTCAAAGAATTGTCCAAAAAGGAGCTTGAAGCAATTGGAGAACAATATATCCAGGCATGGGAATCCGGTAGTTATGAAAAGGTGAAAGCTTTTTTCCTTCACCCCCAGCATCTCACTCAAAGCAGGTTTAATGAATGTAAAGAGCGGATAGATGACATTGATATAGATAAAGTCGGTGACGGCTACATCATACTGGACATTGACAGCAACACATACTGGCCGCACCTTACCGATCTGCCTATTTCGGATGCGGATGAACGATGGGTATTATTTACACCCGATGGGCAGATTAAATATGATTCAATCCTTCTGAAACACCCCATAGAAATCGCGTTGAAGTCAATGCTCGTTTTGTATGGTCGTGGAGAAAAGTACAAGTGGGCAGCGGTGGGGAGCAATAGCAACGTACTTTCCGAAAAGACATATACATCATTAAAAAATATGGGGATTCCCATGTTTGGATTAGATCTCTCTGGCAGCCCGGATGAAATCGATGAATCACTGTTAAAAATGACGGAATGGTTATTGGGCGAAGGTGATACATGGGACTCAACAGAACCCAACGTCTTCTTCCCTGAAGAACTATTGAAAGAGTATAAAGAATCACCAAAATTTGACTATTGAACCACCGAGAGGACCTTACGCGGGGCAACGCCGTAGTAATACAAAGGCGGATTGGAACTTTTCTCCGCAGATTGACGCAGGTGAGCGCAGATTTTTTAATGGTGGGTCGCTGGCCTCAGCGACTGCCCGCATGACCGCCCGTCCGAACGGAGGCGCTGAGGCCAGCACCGCTCCAATTCCAATCATTGGAAAAAATCAGCCGGGATGGAACGCGGTTAAAAAATCATTCTGTCAAATTCATCTCGCC
>JAROBA010000005.1 GCA_029432815.1 Pontiellaceae bacterium B1224
CCTTTTTCGTTTCACAAACCGGTTGCCGCCGGATAATTGGCAGGCCCGCAGAAAATTGGGCCTGTGTCTGGGTGCTAACTCCGACAGACTGCTAGGCCGGAGCAGGAGAAGAAGGCTAGGCTTCCTCGCGTGCGGCGGACGACTGGGACAGTCATCCCTACCATGAAAGCGGCTACGGCATTTTATATGTGAAGTGTTCTAGCCGAGTTCAGCGCCGCATCGTTTACAGTATTTTGAATCCGCATCGTGCTGATGGTGGCCGCAGGAGTTGCAGACCCGCTTATTGCGTTCCTGTGCAGTCGAGATTCCGATTTCGGCGGTAATGATTCCGGTGGGAACGGCGATGATGCTGTAGCCGATAATCATGATCAACGAGGCCAGCGATTGACCGAGCGGGGTATGCGGCGCCATATCGCCATAGCCCACCGTGGTGAGCGTGACAATGGCCCAGTAGACCGACTGCGGAATACTGGTGAATCCGTGCTCTTCGCCTTCAATGATATACATCAGTGAACCAATGATCACGACGATGGTCATGACGACTACTATAAAAATGCCGATCTTCCGTCGGCTGGCGATGAGGGCATTTTTAAGCAGGTCAGCTTCGCCAACATATTGCGCCATTTTCAGCACGCGGAAAATACGCATCATGCGCAGCACTTTGATGACGTCCAGGAACCGGGTGCTTGGAATGAAGAGGCCGATATAAAACGGGAGGACGGCCAGCAGATCCACCACCCCGAAAAAACTGTGGGCATAACGAATCGGCTTCGGAGAGCAATAAAGGCGAACCATATATTCGATGGTAAACAGCACCGTAAAGCCTGCGTTCAAGGCGAACAGCAGCGTGCCGTAATCGGCGCGGATGGACTTTACGCTTTGCAACATGGTTAAACCCACGCTGATCAGAATGGCGACAAACAAGCCGACGTCGAACGCTTTGCCGGCCGGTGTATCGGCCTCAAAAATAATGTCGTACAAACGTTCTTTCAGGGGTTGTTTACTCATGATAGCCGCACCCTACCGGTGTAATTTCCAAATGATAGACCGGATAGTTCATCCCGCTCAGGTCCGCAACCCCGACACCGATGGCGCAGTCGCCCAGCCCGGAGCCGGAAATCTTCGCACCGAAAATATCCGTTGAATTCTGCAGGGCGAAAATAATTTCCTGAAGTTCCGGAGTATTCACCCCCATCTGATTCATCAGTTCCTGATTACGGTTGAGGATTTTTCCAAAGGCTGGAAAGTCGTGCTTCCGCAGGGCGGAAATCGCCTCTTCGGCGGACCGGTCAATCTCATCATAGATCCGTTCATATTTCGCAGGATCTGCGGCTCTCAAATGTTCAACTTTTAGAATCACATCGGGTGTCGGTGTTTTATAGCCGCAATACACGGCTGTCAGCGGAACCGAAACTTCCAATGGTTGGAAATCGAAATCCATCGTGTAACCCACAATCCCGCCGTAGACACTCGCCGCCAGATCTGAACCGGAGCCCCGGCCCTGCACCGAATGCACCGTTTTCAGCGACTCATTAAACAGTACTTCTCTATCTGGCTTCTCTCCCAACAGCCAATATAGAATCGCGGCATGGGTGGCGACCGTTACGGCAGCGGACGATCCGAAGCCGATGTCGGCCGAAAAATCTGATTGAATACGTAGATCAAACCCACATGGAATCTGATCGGCATGCTGGTGAACAGCCTGAATGACAAAGCGAAAAGAGGGATGATCGACAAGTTCATTGAGGGGCGCTTCATAGTTTCCCAGGCTTGAAATAATCCGCACCTGATTTTCCAATGTTTGGAAAAGTTCAACGGAGATGCGGCGATTAATCGCGGCCACCAGCGCGCGTTTCCCATGAAGCACTGCATGCTCGCCAAGCAGCATCAGACTGCCGGGTGCCGAAGTTTTAATGGTGGCAATATCAGCCATGGTTATTTAGCAACTTCCATTCTACTCTCCAACAGCAAGCCTCTATGTTCTGAAATTTTAACAGGACTATGGACAACAGGACTATTTTTTAACATAGGCTCGGTAATGGTTCTGTTGTCCATGGTCCTGTAAAAAGTAGCCTTGGATGAAGCCGGTTAAACGATTCGGGTACCGAGCGGATCTCCGCGGACCGGTGATACCGAGTAACCGTATTTTGCACAGAGCGCTGTGGGCATTTGATCCGCAAACACCAGTACGATTCCGCCTTGATCACCGGCCACAGAACCGGCACCGCAGATTTTTGCAGAACCGCCCCACTGTTCGATTTCCGTAATAAACTGCTGAACGATTGCCGGCACCACACCGATCGCCGTAAGCAGGCGATTATTTTCCCGGACCAGCCAATGCAGTTTTTGCTGATGGTTGGTTCGGATGGCATCTTCAAAAGCGTTGGTCACATCTTCGAACTCGCTCCAGATGGCGCTGTTACTGAAATTGCGTTCAACATCCATGACACATTCCCCTGTGGTGGACATCGGGATGCCGGTCTGCACCATAAACATTTTGGAACGTGGTAATGACATGGGAACGGCCTGGCCGTTCTGGAAGCGGGCACAACCGCCGTGCAATGAAATATAGGAGTCGACTCCGCTCGGTTTACCATGCTGCAGCTTTTCGGCTTCCAGGCTGTATTCGTAGTACCAGTCGGGCCTGTACTCCACGCGAAGAAAATGGCCCATCGCCCGGATTTCACTGAGCACGGTGGCGGCGGAAGAACCCATGCCGCACCCCATGGGAATGCTGGAGCGCAGCTTCATGACAATACCGGAATCCAGTTTACGGTGCAGTCCGTCCAAAGTATGAATGAAGGCAAAGCGAAACAGATCGGCGGGCGCTGACAACACATAGCTGATGCCGACATCGCCACTCAGAAATTCATGATACTTCTTTTCCACGCGGCGTTTCAGATCGCGAAGCGCTTTGAGGGTGTGGGAACCGTCGGGTTCAATGCCGGGAAGGTCGAAGGAAATCTCATCGCCCGCCTGGGGCGTCATTTCAAAAACTGCACTGCGATCGATCGCCATGGCAATAGCCGGTTTCCCGTACACTACGGCATGTTCGCCACTTAAAATAAGCTTCCCCGGAGCTACTGCTTTCATACCTAATCCACCAACGATTCGTATTCACGTTTGTGCTGACTGATGCCCGAAAATCGGTACGGCCCGGTTTTGTATTGGGGGAACACATATTCCCCGCCATCGGTCGGCACGCCGTAGTTGAAGATATCTTCGTATTGTTGATACGTGAGTTCGCTGCGATTCTCCAGCATATTTCGATGCTGATCTGCATAGAGATGATCGCGGTATCCGGGTTGAATTACCCCGCTGAAAAACTCGCCGACACAGCCGGATCCATAACTGTAGAGCCCGATCCGCTGATCCGTCAGATCTTCTTCCGCCGTATCGAGCAACGAGGTCAGCCCGACATACATGGAACCGGAATAGCAGTTGCCGGTAATCCGACTGTAGCGCAACGATTCTTCCAGCAACGCCTGCATCTGTTCTTGATCGATCGCGATTTTGTTTTTCCGGCACAGCTTCTGGTGCGCCTTCTCGGCCATTTTGGTGAAGGGAATGTGATAGCAGAAGCGATTGAAATCGGCGAGCGAACGGCCGGAGAGTTCGGCATATTGTTTCCAGGATTCGAGCAGTGCATGAATGTAGACCATGGTGGAATACTTGCCATCGACCAGCGCCTCTGAACGATAGTTCGGACGCCAGAAATCCATCACGTCTTCAGTGTGATATCCGCTTTCGGGATCAATCGCCATAATGCGCGGATTGGCGGAAATCAGGATGGCCACGGAACCGCAGCCCTGCGTGGCTTCGCCGGGGCTTCCCAATTCATAGCGGGCAACATCGGAACAGATGACCAACGCTTTTTTGGTTGGGTTGCGTGCCACAAATCCAATCGCCAGCTGAATGGCAGCCGTACCGCTGTAGCACGCCTGCTTCAGCTCCACCGACCGGCAGCGCGATGGCATTTCCAGCAGACCGTGAACATAAATGCCCGCCGCCTTGGATTGATCGATTCCGCTTTCAGTGGCAAACAGCAGCAGTTCGACATCGTCGAGCTCACCGTCTTTCATCAATGGATAGGCCGCACTGGCACCGAGGGTCACCACATCTTCGTCCGGTGCGGGAATGCCCATTTTTTCCTGGCCGATGCCGATATAATATTTATCGGTTTCCACAGAGCGCGCTTCGGCGAGGGTTTTAAGGTCGACGTAATAGTGCGAGGTGTAGAAGCTTATTTTATCAATGCCAATGTTCATCCAGAATGAGTTCCTCTCTACCCTTAATATCCTCAACCGAGCCAGCTCCCAAAAGGAACATGGCCGTTGTAAATTCCCGTTTCAATCTACGAATCACCGTCCGAACCGCATCGGCCGATTCCCGCGCAGGCCCCAGGAAGGGCCGTGCCATGCCGCCCAACGACGCTCCCAGGATTACACCTTTAGCAATATCAATGCCGTTTCGTACTCCGCCCGAGGCGATCAGCTTAATTTCATGCCGATAGGGTTTCATCATTTTCAGTGCCTGTGGTGTCGGAATTCCCCAATCGGCAAACAACTCGCCCAGTTCCGGATCGTCGCTGCGCTGACTCTCCACCATGCTCCACGAAGTGCCTCCGGTTCCGGCAACATCAATATATCGAATGCCGGCTGCCAGCAGGTGCTCAACATCTATTCCAGAAATCCCAGCCCCGACTTCTTTGATGATAACCGGTTTTTTAAGGGTCTGGACAATCGTAGCGATTTTATTCCGAAGATTGGAAAAATCCGTGTCGCCTTCAGGCTGGACCGCTTCCTGAAGCGGATTGAGATGCAGATAAAGCCCGTCTGCATCCAACACCTGAACCGCCGCTTTGCAATCGGCAAAGCCGACATTATAATTCAGCTGAACGGCTCCCAGATTCCCGAGCAGAACGGTGGACGGTGCATGTGTTCGCAATTCAAAACTTTCCCGCGCTGTTTCATCAGATAGAAATACGCGCTGCGAACCGACGGCCAGCGCCACCCCTTCCGCCTCGGCGGCAATGGCCAGATTACGATTGATCTTGATCAGCTCTTCATCCGTCCCGCCGGTCATCGACGAAATCAACAGCGGGAATGAAAGCTTTTTGCCAAGAAATTCCACGGACGGATCAACGTCCGCCAGATTCAGTTCCGGCAGAGCCCGGTGAGTCAGGCGGATGCGGTCGAAATAATACTGCTTCCGGTCGATCGCGCGGTCGTCCGCCACAATATTGATATGATCCAGTTTACGCTGATTTATTTGTGCCATGATTCGAAGACTGTATAACGATCTTCCAACCATTGGAAACCCTAAAAGAGCTTAGGAAACAGTAGATAAAAGCGGATTAACCACCGGCTTTTTTCACCGTATAGCCGAGGGCCTGAAGCTCGGCAACCATCAGATCGCGATGATCGCCCTGAATTTCAATGACCTGCCCCTTCAACGTTCCGCCGGTACCGCATTTCTGCTTCAGCTTTTTAGCGAGATCTTTCAGCCCCTCCGGATGCAGCGGAACGCCGGTGATGATGGTCATCCCCTTGCCCTTGCGCCCTTTGGTTTCGCGGCCGACGCGCACGATGCCGTCGCCCTTCGGGGCTTCCTGCTTTTTCTTCTCGGGCTTGATACGGCCCTTGTCGGTTGAAAAAATAATATCCAAATCGTCAAAGCCACTCATCCTAATCTCCTAAACCAGACGAACCCCATCGTCCTCGATGGTGATCATCCGCTGTTTATACAGCGCACCAATGGCATTTTTATAGGTTTTTTTGCTCACACCAAACAGCGCGTTGATTTGTTCCGGCGGCGTTTTGGACGTTATCGGCATAAAGCCGTTGTTGGCTTTGAGGTGATTCAGAATCACATCAGTCAGCATGGAGACTTTTTCATAGCCGGGTTTATTCAGGGCCAGGTCAATGCGCCCATCGGGCCGGACGTTTTTAATGTAGCCCTTCAGTTTCTTTCCGCGCTGGATGGCCTGGAAAATTTCGTTATTAAACACCATGCCCCAACGTTCGTTGTTAATGATAAATTTATAGCCTAGATCGCTTTTCTGCCAGGCGATCAGTTCCACCTCTTCGCCGTTTTTATAAAAGCGTTTGGAAGACGACAGAAATTTATCGAGCTTGGCCGAGGCCACAATGCGTTCGCTGGCATTGTCGTAATAGATGTGAACGAGATAGGATTCGCCCTGCCGCATTTTCATGCGCTGCTCCCGGAACGGAACAAATAAATCTTTCGGCAGTCCCCAATCCAGGAATGCGCCGATCGGCGTGGCATCCTTACAGCGCAGCAGCACAAATTCGCCGACCTGCGCTTTCGGCCGTTCGGTGGTGGCCGTCAGACGGTCTTCCGAATCGAGATAGACAAAGACATTCACCTTATCGCCCTCTTTCCAATCTTTGGAAACATAGCGTTTCGGAATCAGAATTTCGCCCAGCTGTTCGCCGTCGAGCAGGAGGCCGAAATCCGAAAAACGGGAAATGGCCAACGTGTTCATTTTACCGACTTCAACCATTGCTGCGTCTCCGGGAATTGGAACGCCGGCTCTTTACCTGACTCGGGCGCGGCCCGCCTTTCTTGGTGTTTCTCGGGCGTCCGTTCGCTCCGACGGTAACTTTACCGCGCTGCTGGCGAACCTTGGGCCCGGGCTTGGCGTCGGCGCCGGTGGCGTTCATCGATTTTTCGGAATGCAGACTGTGCTTCAGATCGCGCGGAATTTCGAAACGGATCAGCTTTTCAATTTCGCGCAGATAGTCGCGCTCGGGTGCACTGCAAATGGAGATCGCATCGCCTTCAGCTCCAGCGCGCGCGGTACGGCCGATCCGGTGAACATAGGTTTCCGGTTCAACCGGCATGTCGTAGTTAATGACGTGGGAAATTTCTTTTACATCAATGCCGCGCGCCGCAATATCTGTGGCAACCAATGCACGACACTTGCCGGCTTTAAAATCGGCCAAAGCCTGTGTGCGGGCACTCTGACTCTTATTCCCATGAATCGCTGCAGCAGAAATGCCGATGCCTTCAAGCTTGCGGGCCACCTTGTTGGCGACATGTTTCATCTGCGTGAAAATAATGACCTTGTCCAGTTTCTTGCTGGCCATCAGTTGCAGGATCAGATCGTCTTTATGCTCTTTATTGACGAACATAACCTTTTGCGTGATGCGCTCCACGGCCGGTTTTTCCGGCTCAATCGCAACCTGCACCGGATTGTTCACCAGCGATTCCGCAAGCTGTTTCACCTTTGGCTCCATGGTTGCGGAGAAAAAGAGCGACTGGCGCTTTTTCGGCAGGACTTTGATTACACGCTTAATGTCGTGAATGAAGCCCATGTCGAGCATGCGGTCGGCTTCGTCGAGCACGAAAATTTCAACACCGCCGAGATCGAGCAGTCCCTGGTTTACCAGGTCGATCAGGCGTCCCGGCGTTGCCACCAGAATGTTTACTCCGCGGCGAATGTTCTTCACCTGCGGGTTCTGCCCCACACCGCCGAAAATTACGGTTTGGGAAATTTTAGTGTGCTTGCCGTATTTTTCGATACTTTCGCCGATCTGGGCTGCCAGCTCGCGGGTCGGCGCAAGAATCAGCACTTCCGGCCGTTTCGAAACCGGACGTTTGTTCTTTTCCACGAGATACTGAAGGATCGGCAGCGTGAAGGCTGCTGTTTTTCCGGTTCCCGTCTGCGCACAGCCAATCATGTCGCGCCCTTTGAGCAACGGCAGAATGGCCTGTTCCTGAATCGGTGAGGGCGTGTGATAGCCTGCTTCGTCAACCGCGCGTCCAATCTCTGGAAGTAAATCACGGAAGACACCGTTAAGGTCGTTTTCTTTCTTCATATAAATAACTCAAATGCTGCAGCCATATATTGCCGGTATTTCCAGCCTCACCTGAGGACGGATTAACGAACAACTTCAACTGCCACAATGTGGCTCCTAAACCGGCGAATAAACAATTTCAAAACTCGCCGCCGGTGGAGTGAAGAAAAGAGGAGCAACCCTTGTGGTTGTCCCGAATGAGGCGCGGTTCTATAGACGAACGCCCTTGGTGTCAAGCTTTGCAGGGGTATAAGAAAAAATGTTTAGACAGGATCATTTTCACTCAGCACCTTTGATCATCCTTTCATTCAATAAACCTGTCAAAAATCACGCATCCGGCGTTTCCGGCGAAACGATGTATTCCGCTTTCCCGAAAAACGCCTTGAAGCAGTAGACCCAGACCGAGACCAGCCCCCACCCCAAGCCAAACAGTACGCCGACATCGACGATACCGCGCCACGGCTGCGGTAGCTGCCGAACCCCGACAATCAGCAGCACAACCATGGTTGTGACTGCATAGGCAATGATCTTCCTTTTACGGGTGGCATGGAAAAAGCCCATGCAGAACAGCGGGGCGAAAATGATGCGGAGCAACGTCGGGTTTGCCTGAAGATATAAAGCACGGGCCGCAACGCGCGGCGAAAATTTGAGTTGGAATCCTTTGTAACCTTCCGCATAGCCCATAAAAATCAGGCTGATCACCAATCCGACCCAATGAACCCATGTGAAAGAAGTTTCCTCAAGAGCAAGCGCGGGAGGCAGAACACTGAAAAAGCCGCGAATGAGAATGATGCTCAGTCCGAAAACACCCCAAATTGCTCCAAATGTGCCTGCCATACGATCCCGCCTTTATCATTTATACGAAAGCGCCGCAGTCTATCAGCACACTGCCTGAAAAAAAGCACATTATTGCACGAACCGTATTTGTAGCAAATATCAATAAAAGGGATGAATATCCTTATAAAGGAGGGGTATTTCAATAGTGGCTGGACACGTTTTCTGCTCACACCAAAATCTGGCATCATATGTGCTTTAAAATACGCTCATCTCCTCCCCGCCAGGCAGTGAGTTGAGCAAGAATCAACTCGCTGTCTGGCTATTTTCATCCATCAGGTAAGATTGAGCTGCCACTTTATCGCAGCACCCAGATAGATTTCTTTGCGGGAAACAGACTCAATGGCCTGGGATAACTCTTCGAAGGCGTTTTCTTTGCTGATGTATCCGAGCACTCCGGCCTTGAGTACCGTCTGGATTAAAATTTGATCAATGTAATTTGAAACCATCAAAATGGGTAGATCCGGGTGATTGCTCAGTATCACTCGCGCAGCCTCCAGACCGGAGCCGTCCGCCATTTGCATGTCCATCACAATAAGGTCGGGCACCTCCTGTTCAACCACTTCAATGGCCTCGTTCCCGCTTGCCGCTTCGGTATACACTTTCCAGCAGTCATTTTTTTCAATCAAATTTTTGAGCAGTTCCCTCGTCGGCCCATGATCATCGACCAATAAAATTTGTATCTGTTTACTTTGCTTCATCCCACTTGACCTGACTTTCTTCCATGGTGTCTGCACACTGCTTATTCATCGAGCGTCGTGATGCCTTCACTGATAGCATATTTTGTCAACTCGGCAACACTATGCAGATCGAGTTTATCCATAATATTTCGTCGATGTGTTTCAACCGTTTTAACGCTGATTCCGAGGCGGTCTGCCATCTCTTTAGTAGAAGAGCCTTCACTTAAAAGCTGAAGCACTTCACGCTCGCGATCGGTTAAAAGAATAAAGGCTGAATCTGTATCAGAAGCTGCGGCAAGTTCCACGTACTCGTCCACCACCCCGCGGGCAATTTCCGGACTCAGATATTTTCGTCCAGCCATCACTTCGCGTACCGCCCGGGAGAACTCTTCATAGGCACGCGTTTTCAAAATATAGGCCGATGCTCCAACCTCCAGCATCTGCCGAACAAACTCGTTATTCTGATGCCCCGACAGAGCAACGACTCTAATATTCGGATTCAGTTCAAGGATGCGGCGAGTCGCTTCGATCCCGTTCAGATCGGGCATGGCTACGTCCATGATGATGACATGAGGATTTATTTTTTCCGCCATGTCAATGGTTGAAAAACCGTCTTCCGCTTCCCCCACACAGAGCATATCTTCTTCCTTATCAACCAGAGCTTTCAATCCATCCCTCATCAACTGATGGTCATCGGCAAGCAGCAATCGAATCGTCATAATTAATTCTCCCTGAATTATCTTCGGTCAGCACACCGTAAATGCTGACTTCGGAAAGGTTAGATAATTGCCGAATGACATTCCATTTAAAAGGGCTTCTTTTCATTGTGCTTTTCTGGATGCGGAACAACCTATCCCATGCGCACACAAACAAACCATCGGGCAAGCCCTTAAATCCAATGGATAAAACCCTGAGGTCTCATCTAAGCGGATAAGACCTCCTTAAATAAAACTGGACATACACACAGATTGGTTCTCATGGTATCCCTGTTCTAAATGGCACAACGCGTTTCCTGAAAAACTAAATAGGAAGGTTTCCATGAAACAGATACTCGCACTCGTAAATCCGAAATCCGGTCCGGACGGTCCCCATGCTTATATCGATGCTGTCGCGGAAACATGGGACACACCGGAAAACGAACTTTATTTTCAATTCAGCCAATCAGAAGAGGACGGTGCTGATAAAATACAGCGCGCCATCGATCGCGGGGTCGATACCGTGATCGTGATCGGAGGCGACGGCATGGTGAACTCCATCGGCTCGCAGCTGCTGCATACCGATGTCGCACTGGCCGTGATCCCGGCCGGAAGCGGCAATGGATTTGCACGGCATTTTAATATTCCGCTGGAGCCGGATGAAGCCGCTGAAGCACTGCTGAACGGGCGGGCTATGTGTATTGATGTAGGAAAGATCGACGACCGCTATTTCCTGTCCACCTGCTCTATGGCCTGGGATGGAGCACTGGTTGAAACGTTTGAAAAGTTTCCCTTTCGGGGAATCGTTCCCTACGTTTTAGCAGGCGCTAAACAACTGCTGGAATACAAAGCACAGCCCATCCAGGTTGATATCGACGGCAAAGCATTTACCTTCGACCACCCATTGGTTTTCACCGTGGCTAACCTCTCGCAATTTGGGTCTGACGTTGTGGTGGCGCCGGAGGCCAAGGCTGATAGCGGCGAGCTGGAGTTCGTGACCGTTGAGCAAAAGGATATGCCGAAGCTCATCACGCACATGCAGAGCGTAACGGATCATACCTTCACCGATCTCCCTTACGTGACCAATCAGCGCTTTAGAAAAATGACCGTCCGCCGCGAAAACAACACGCCGATTCAAATCGATGGCGAAAGCCTGGATATCGGCAAGGAAGCGAAGATCGAGATCGTCTCCCAAGCCCTCAGAATAATCGTTCCCAAGGAAACTGCCTGATTTTTTCCAGGGGTTGGAAGATGAGTCAAGATTCGGGGTTCTTCACCTGATCCGTCACATCATCCGGAACGGTGGCATTTATCTACTGCTCGCCCAGTCTTTCTTTTTATATGATCATCCTTCAGATGTTTTATTAATGCATACGCTGAGACCGGGCACTGAAAACCCTTGCACATGATTTCGCATCAGGCATCCGCCTCTTTCCGCTTACGCACTGCATGGAACACGGTGGGAACATCCGGTTGCCAGTGCGGCAGAATCAGGGTGATCAGAATTTCTTCAATGGCGGAATAGGCCAGAACCCCGATCGAAACCCGGAACACCCAGGGTGTAATCCCCGCAAACAGAAACCAGACGCCAATCCCCGCCACCGCCGTGGAAATCTTGGCGCTCCAGGCATGGTACGACGGGAAATGTCGGTATTTAATCAGGCAGATCATTCCGGACAAACCGAGCATGCCCAGCACCGTCAGGAAAAACAGAGCTTCCGCCAGAATCCGATCCGGCCAAAGTAGCCACCCGCCGATCATCGAGCAAATCATCAGCAACACATCCCCGGCCGTATCCAGCTGAGCACCCAGCCTCGTCTGCTGGTCGAGTGAGCGCGCCAGCAGGCCATCCAAAAAATCACTGAACAGCAACAGGGCGAACAGCACCAGGAAAATCGTGGCCCAGCCGTTCCAACCGACCACGACTAAAAGCGGTGTAAGCACAATACGCGTCAGGCTGATCAAGTTCGGAAGAGTTCGTTTCATGGTCCGGTTATCCTTTTTGCCGTTTAATCCGTGTAAAAAAATCGCGAATGTTTCTCCCTAACCTCAGACTCGGCTTTTCGATCATCAGGTCAGGCCCAGCAAGGCCAGCAAAAGCATACCGACAAACAGAACCAGGAATATAAAGAACAGAACGCGGGCAATGCCCACTGCCGCTCCCGCAATGCCTGAAAAGCCCAGGCCCCCGGCAATCAGCGCCACAACCAGAAAAGTTAATATCCATTTCAACATAACGAATCTCCTTTCTTAAGCCTCGTCAATGAAGCTTTGATACACCAAACCCTAGCCGCAATGCTCGCCGCGCTCTATCGGGCAGTGGCGCGTTTGATGAGATGAAATCCCTTAGCATGACAGCCACACTCTAAGGCTTTCCTATCGGGCATCTGCGGGAAATCCCGATGGCGGAAAATTGCCGACAGCACCTAAGGTTCATCGCAGTTGACCGGGAAATAGCAAAACGTTCCCCGGGTCGGAAACCCCCAAATAAAGGAATAAAAAATGAAAAACAGAACAATCCTCCCATGGTCACTACTCGTCATCATCAGCCTGCTGTTGGCCCCGCTATCCGGTTGTCGCGAAGCTGAAGAAGCCGGCCATGAAACGGAAGAAGCCCTCGAAGAAACGGCGGATGCCGTTCAGGATACGGCAGAAAAGGCCGCCGACAAAATCGAAGATGCCACCGACGAACTGGATCAGGAGATGTAACGAACAGTCCGTTTTGCAACATGCAGGACATCACCCCATCATACAGGTCCTCGCACTCGCCGTGGTATTAACCGGCATCGGCGAGCTGGTCGGCTCCCGGCTGCCGTTGCTGCGAAAAATCGCCCTGCCCGGTGCGGTGCTTGGCGGCCTGCTCGGGCTGGGTCTGGGCTCAGCACAACTACTGGAAATGAAAAACGTGTTCAGCGTACTCGGCGAATTTCCCGCCCTGTTCATTAATGTGGTTTTTGCCTGCCTGCTGCTCGGCAAACGCGTGGACGGTTTTTCCAAGGTTTGGAAACGGGCGCAGCCGCACGTCATCATGGGGCATCTCATCGCGTGGGGCCAATATGTGGTTGGGCTCGCTCTGGTATTATTTATTCTCGGCCCGCTCATCGGACTCAACGAGCTTGCGGGCCCGACGATTGCCATCGGCTTCCAGGGCGGTCACGGTACGGCCGCCGGTCTCGCAGAAAACTTCCAAAGCCTGGAATTTCCGCAAGGCAAAACCATCGCTTACTCCCCGTGGCGATCCTCGGTATTGTTCTTGGCACCATGGGCGGCCCGTTGCTTGCAAACTGGCTGTCCCGCAAACACCCGGTCGATCCGCCCGAAGCCGGCACCAACGATACCTCCGACGCGCCAGAATCCGAAAACTTCAGCGCGCTCACCGGCAAGTTGACGATGCACCTTGCTCTCATCGCGGTTGTCATTGCCTTCGCGTGGCTGCTGCTCCAATCGTTCCAATGGCTGGAACACGCGATTCGCGGCGACGAGCAAACCAACTATTTCACGCAATACATTCCTCTGTTCTCTGTGGTCCTGATTTCCGGATTTGCCGCGCAACTGATTCTGCAAAGCATTATGGTCGACCGCTTCTTCGACCACCAGCTGTTTAATACCATTTCCAGCTTTGGCCTCGATATGGTGATTGTTGGAGCGCTCGCCACCCTTTCGCTCAGCGTGGTCAAAGAATACTGGGTCGCCATCGTGGTGCTGACCTTCGGCGGACTGCTCTGGAATCTGTCAGTCTTTTTCCTGTTCGGCCCGCGCCTGTTTCCCAAACCCTGGCATCCCTGTGCGCTCGGCGACCTCGGCGGCGGCACCGCCACCACCGCCTCCGGCCTGCTGCTCATCCGCGTGGCCGATCCCGACTAGCACACACACGCGCGCCAATCCTATTCCGAAAAGCAACCCTTCTATGAACCCTTCATGGGCGGCGGCCTTGTTACGGCCACAGCGCTGCCGCTCGTTGCCATGCTCGGAGTCTGGCCTTGCCTGCTGATCACCGCCGCCATCCTTGCCATTTGGATTATCTACGGCCTCATACGTGCCCGCAAAAAATCATAGCGCATCCAGTTAACGGCGAGCCCGTCATCCGCTCAGGCTTTTCGCTCCTCCATCTCAGCGTCAGCCCGATGGCCCGTTTCGTTCCTTTGTGCTCAGATACAAGCACATCAAAACACGAAGGGAAATCAGAATGAAAAAACTGAGTAAGCTGTATCAATCCGTAGGCTGGAAAAAAGTAAAGCATGCGTTGCTGATCTCTTCCCTGCCGCAACCTCTACGGGCTGTGGCCAGCCGCATGTGATATCAAAGTTGAATAATAAGAAATGAAGGAGGCAACACCATGCTACATTATCTACATGAACTGAAGCAATTCAGGCTGGAAGCCACCGATGGAACCATCGGACGGGTTAAGGATTTTCTGTTTGATGAAAAGCACTGGACGGTTCGCTATATGGTGGCAGACACAGGAAACTGGCTGCCCGGACGCAAGGTGCTAGTATCGCCCGTTTCTCTTGGGACACCTGACTGGGACAATAAGCGCTTCGAAGTCAAACTGACCAAGGAGCAGGTCGAAAGCCAGCCGGGGCTGGACGCAGACGCCTCCGTATCGCATCAGCATGAGCGGAATTGGTTTAAGGCTTATGGCTATCCTTCCTACTGGGTAGGAGGCTATTTTACCTGGGGCTACGGCGTCGAACCATCCGCCGTATTTACCGAACCGCCGGAAGGCTCGGACGTCGAGGAAGAGATCGGCGAACCGCATCTGCGATCGCTCGAGGAAATCCGTTCGTACAAGGTATCAACGGAGAACGACACCTTCGGCCGTGTAGAGGATCTGGTGATGGACGATGCCACCTGGACCATCCGCTATGTGCAGCTCGATACCCGGAAATGGTTGCCCGGCCAATCTGTCTTGCTCTCGCCGGAATGGTTCAACTGGTTTGACTGGGATAATAAAACACTGGGTTGCGAACTGACTAGAGACACCATCGAGCGCATCCCTAAGCTCGCTCAAGGAATGCCCGTCACGCGATCATTTGAGACCGCCCTTTTCGAGCATTTCGACAAGCCCGCCTACTGGTGGGAAACTAAGGATAAATAGACAGGAGGAAAAACCATGCATGCGGAAATCATTGCTGAAAAATGTATCGGTTGCGGCGTATGTGCGGGCATCTGTCCCGATCTGTTCGAGATGGAGGATGCCCTCAACCGTCAAAACAGAGCCCGTACCGGAATCCATGCACGAGGAAACCACCGAGGCGGCAGAAAGCTGCCCGACCCAGGCCATCGTCGTCACAGACTGAAAACCATCAAGGGGCTCCATGCCGAAATTGAAAAAACAGCACATAAGAAATGTTCTACTGCTCAATGTACAAGACAACTCCGATGCAAAGATTGACGACTCCACCTTCGAGCAGGCGTGGAACTGGATCGCCACACCCGCCGGATGGAAACCGGAAGATGACATTCCTTTCGAGATCGACCAGCTCGATGGCATTGTCGTCTTTTCAAAGCTCTACGAAGAGCAGGCGATCCGCGAACTTTGCGAAACGTTGCACGCAACCCCCCGCTTAAAGGGCGTACCGATTCTTGTTGCCGTAACACAATACCAAATGCCGCTGGCCAACCGGATCAAAAAACTGGAAATGGGCGAATTCGTCTTTTCTCCACTACACGAAAAAGATCTGCTCAAACGATTTGATAGCCTGTCGGGCTAACCTTCAGCTTACCCGGCAGAGTCGAAAACAATTGAATTTTTGACCACAGAGACTCGGAACAATACGAACGCTCTGTGCCTCTGTGTCCTCCAGCGCAGCGGGTGGTAAAAACAAGGTAGGGTTTGAATAGAGGTAACTAAAATAAAGGAACAACGATGAACGCAACCGACGTGGCACTATGCAAACTCATAAACACGGAACTTAGAAACACACCGGCCTGCGAACCGCCCGAATCTGCATCCCTCTGGGATGACGTTTGCCAGACCGGAACACACCTCTGGCTCGACACCGGAGATGCCGAAGCTGCGCAGAAGGAATGGAGTCCAGCCTTTGAAGCACTCACCACCAACAACTCCCTGTTGAATCAGGAAATTCAAAAAGGCGCATACGATCCATTCATTACTGCCGCCGCCGAGGCCATCCGCTCCACGAGCCCCGGCATTAAAAATGGCGCACTGAAACTCGAAATTCATCTGGCGCTCAACGCCTGCCATGGCCTGCGGCTGGCGAGAGCGTTCAATGCTACCGTCAGCGTGGAGCTGCACACCGACCTCGCCAACGATGCCGAGCAATCTGTGGAATACGGCCGACGGCTGCATGCGTTTTCCCCCGATCATTTTCTGGTCAAAGTGCCCTTCACCCCGGCAGGTCTGGTCGCCGCCCGCAGGCTTGGCCAGGAAAATATCCCCGTCAATCTTACGTTGGGATTTTCCGCGCGGCAGGCTTATCTCGCTGCCCGCTTCGCGAACCCGGCCTACGTCAACATTTTTATGGGAAGACTCAACAGCTATGTCGAGCAGAGCGGACTTGGAACCGGTATCGGTGTGGGGGAAAAAGTCACGCTGGTAACGCAGCGCGTGGTTTCGGCCATGCGCAACGTTGGTCAGGCCGACAGCCATCTGATTGGTGCCAGCCTACACAGGGCCGGCCAGATTCCTGTACTGGCCGGGATCGATACCATGACCCTGCCCCACCACGTGGCGGAGACCTTCCGAACCTATCCGCCTTCAAATCTGAAAAGCCAGGTGGGCAAGGATAAGGAAATCCAGGTTGAAATCCACCCGCGTTTCTCCGCCAACGACTTTAACGGCTCATCGCTCTGGGATCTGGAAGAGCCGGAACATCATGCCATCTCAAGCTTAATGGAGATGGAAGTGGATGATCTCAGTCCCGAAGATCTGCTGAACCATTTCGATAACAAACTCGTTGGCGACTTCATGCCCAAATGGACGCTTGACGAAATCGACACCATCTTGGACGACGGTAAAATTCCGGTCCATGAAAAATGGGAGGAGCGGTTAAGCACCAACCGGCTGGGGCTCGATGCCCTCATGACCGCCAGCGCCCTGGGCGCATTCGTGAATGATCAGCAAGCCCTCGACGACCACGTTACACTCCTGCTGGCGTGAAGTCGGAAAAGAAAAGCCGCAAATAAACGCATGGCCACGAATATCCATTGGATCAACTTTTTACGACGTTGCAACGATTAGCGATTTAATTTTGATTTGCGCCTGGCGCGGCGGCGGTCGGACAGCAGGATGAGGTCTCGCAGGATCTGGTCGTCGTCAGCCTCCAGCCACGCCGCTTCAAATTCTTCCGCCTGGGTAATGCGGGCAATTGCGAACAGGGCGCGCAAGTGCGCGTTGCGCTGATCGACGGAACCCACCAGCACAAACACCGCATGCACCGACGGTGTTTCGTCCGAAAACTTCACGCCCTCCGGCGCGCGTGCGAGGAGCAGCTCAAACTTATCGGTTCCTTCGATGATGACATGCGAAACAGCCAGAAATGGATTGAGTACGGTGCTGTTTTCCGCTTCGCGCTTTTCAAGCCCCTTAGCCAGATCTTCACCGTCCATATCCAGTAAAGGTGCGAGTTTTTCGGCAGCATCGGCGAACAGTTTATCTTTCGTGACCGCCTCCTCGTAATGAAGGACCGGCGCGCTCTCGACGAGTCGGTCAAACTGATCCTGTTTAATGTCGTCACGTTCGCGGATGATTTCTTTCAGCTCTTCTTCCAGTTCACCTTCCGTAAGTTCCCGGTCGGTCAGGCGGGTGATGAGATGCAGGAGAGCCGATTCCTGATGCATCTGTTTGCGCCCATAAAACCAGAAGATTAAAAACGCGAAGAGAATCAACACCGCACTGATCAGAAATGCTTCGATAGCCAGTTCGAAGAGAACAAATGTCAGCCCGAGAACCCCGGCCACCTGCACCCAGGGATAGCCGGGCGCGGTGAAGATCGGACGATAGTTCTGCAGGCCGCTTTCACGCAATATAACCACGGCAAGGCAGCAGAGCATGTAGCTTAGAATCAGCACGCAGGAAGCCGCCTTAACCAGCAATGACAGCTCCAGCAGGAGACTCAGCAGTATAAGCCCGCCAGTTATCGCAATCGCAATGACCGGAGTCTGCGTTTTTTTACTGACCCGCCCCAGCGGTTCCGGCAGCAGGTTGTCGCGCGATAGCGCCAGCAGATAACGCGAAGAGGCCATGATTCCCGCGTTCGCCGTGCTGATAAACGCCAGAATGGCGCAGACACTCATCGCAATAAAACCTGCCGACCCGGCAATCGCCCGCCCCCCGTCGGAGAGTGGGATCCGGGATTCATTAAATACGTCGTCTTCCATCACGCCACTGGTAACAAAAATGGTCAGCGCATAGAGCGCGGTGACGCAGACCAGCGCCAGCCCCAATCCCAGCGGCAGACATTTTCCGGGATTGTCGATCTCTTCGGCGACGCTGGCGATTTTGAGCAACCCGCCGTAGGAAACGAATACAAAGCCCGCCGTGGAAAAAATACCCGCCGCGCCGTGCGGAACGAACGGCGTCAGCAACTCCGCGTTGATCTTCGGAATTCCGGCGGCGGCATAGAGCAGCAACAGGATAATCATGCCGAACACCAGAACGGTCTGGAACTGCGCGGCCTGTCGCACGCCCAGTATGTTAAGGACCACAAAAAAGACCGTAAGAATCGCCCCGCTCAACAACGCGGGCGCATCAAGAAAGAGCGCGATAAAGGTCGCCATGCCGACAATGGCAAACGCGCTTTTCAGGGCCAATGCGAACCAGCTGAGAATTCCGGCCACCGAGCCGGTGCCCGCCCCGAAGCCGCGGGTAATAAAAAAATAGTCGCTGCCGGCCTTCGGCATGGCGGTTGCGAGCTCGGCCAGGCTCAGCGTGGCCGTCGCGGCCAGCAGACCGGCGAAGAGATACGAGAGAATAACACCCGTCCCGGCCTGGGCGTGCGCCATGCCGGGAAGGATGAACAGTCCGGAACCGATCATGGCTCCGGCGGCCAGAGTAAACACCTGCACTGTGCCCAGTTCTTTTTTCAATTTTTTACCGTTATTGGATTTCATGATATCGCTCCTGTGTTCTTGCAACTCTTCCACTTCCAGTGTTGCCTGCATTGGAACGAACTCTAAATGAAGCGCCCCGAAATCAGCCATCGGGGATTCCCTCACTTAACTGCCCGTAATCCCTTGGTCGGGAAATGCGAAGCATAAACTGCGGAGCCCCCCGATGGCGGCGGGCGGGTTGCAGGGGCATGCTGTTCCGTGAACTGAGAGAAAAATAATGAAACGGAAAGGATGAAATCATGAATAGGAAATATGCATCAGCAAAATGGCGGGGTAATCTGGAAAGCGGAGGCGGAACGATTCAGATGGAGTCGACTTCGGAATACAACGGCTATACGGCCGATTCGCGCTTCGGCCCGGGCAAAGGCAACAGCCCGGAAGAACTGATTGCCGCGGCACACGCGGCCTGTTTTTCAATGGCACTGGCCCATCTGCTTTCAGAAAAAGTGATGATACCGCAACAGGTCGCGACCACAGCAACGGTGTCGATTGAAGAAGATGGCGACGGCTTTTCCATCACCTGCAGCGAACTCGTTACACACGTCAACGGCCTCGGGCTGGATGGTGAAAAACTGCAGGCGTATGCCGAGCAGGCAAAAGACAGCTGCCCGGTCTCGAAAGCCCTCTCGGGGGTTCAGATTACCGTCGAGGCCATACTCGAAAAAACACTGACTCCTGAAGAATACTGAATCCAAAAAAGCGGGTAGCTACGCAAGATCATAACTATGAATGAGCCACCTTTAAAGCTGATCCGCCTTGGCTGCCAGAATAAAATCGTTTTCCGTGAGACCATTTACTTTGTGCGTCCAGATGGAGATTTCAACTTTGCCCCAGGTAAGGCATATGGTCGGATGGTGCCCCTCTTCTTCCGCTATTTCGCCCACGCGATTGGTAAAGTCCAACGCCTGACGAAAATCATCGAAACCGAATTCTTTTTTCAGATGATGTCTGTCAACGACCTGCCATCCATCAGGCAGCTGATTTATTAAATTTTCCAACTCGGATCCCGCTAGCGGGGCAGCGCCCGTCTCACACGGCTTACATTTTTTCTGATTCAGGTTTTCAGTCATTTCTGTCTCCTGCTCTCGATTAAGGTGGAACGAATTATAGCCGTTGCGTCCTGGGCTGGCAATGAGTCGGTGGCGTAGAGCCTGATGCAAAAATCCCTAGATGCCGCCCCGGCAGCGTTGCGAACTAAGGAGATTTTCTGTCCAGTTTGAGGGATTGCCCGATACCGCATCTCCTTCCGAAATCCTATGTTCCATACATAAGGCAACCACAACAGAAAGGAGTTTGCCATGTTGAGACCCATGCACATGTTAAAAGGATACAAGCTCGCAGCCACCGACGGAGAATTCGGTCGGGTGAAGGATTTTCTGTTCGATGAAGAGCACTGGACCATTCGCTACATGGTGGCGGATACCGGGCGGTGGATTCCCGACCGGAAAGTACTGATCTCCCCGATTTCACAGGGGAAACCCATTTGGATGAAAAAATATTTTCGGTATTGCTCTCTAAAGGTAAGGTGGAACAACAACCGGAACTTGATGCAGACGCCCCGGTGTCCCGGCTCTATGAACAGAAGTGGCACGAGAAATATGAATATCCCTATTATTACGATGCAGGAACATACTTTCCATGGGGATTCGGATTGATCCCCGCAGCCTTGTTCGACAAAAACCGAAAGGATATCGAACTTGGTGAACCCAGAGAAGTTTCCGATGACCACCATCTGCGTTCGCTCGAAGAGGTTCGCCTTTACAGCGTCATTGCGGGCCGCGATGAAGTCATTGGAACCGTCGAAGATATGGTCGTTGATGACGAAACATGGACCGTGCGTTACATCATTATCGACACCGGCACATGGCTTGAGAAGCGTCCTATTCTACTGGCTCCCGCCTGGTGCCAGATGATTGACTGGACGTCAAAATCGATCCGTTTTGACGTCCCGACGGATAAAGTTAAAGCCGCCCCGGTGTTCACCATGGATACAGCCATTGAACGTTCCTATGAACAGGCGCTGCATGATTTCTACGGAAAGCCCGCCTATTGGTCCGTACCCGGCGCATAAGAAACTCAGGGGGACACTATATGTTACTGGAAAAACCAGTACGGAAAGTATTGCCCTATTATTGTATAGCAGTGTGGCATTATTTTTCAGCTCTGGAGTGATATGGATGGCGTTTCTCCTACTCTCCTCCAACCTTAAATATGCCCAAGGGCAAATCTTTCTCTTATTACATTAGTATATTCGTAATGTTTTATTTGAACGGTATACCCCCATAGGGTATCTATGAAACTACAACTGCGGAGAATTTACATGAAGAAACATGAGACTACACATGAAGAAAATAAAAAGCGACTCGCTCGCATTGAAGGGCAAGTCCGCGCCGTGAACCGTATGATCGACGACGGTGAATACTGCATCGATATCATCACCCAGATTCAGGCCGCGCGCTCGGCGCTGCAATCCGTCAGTAAAATCATCCTCAAAAAACACCTCAAGCACTGCGTCGCCAACGCACTCATTTCGGACGATGAAAATGCGGTAAACGAAAAGCTCGAAGAAATCATGACCGTTATCAAACGAATGGAAAAATAGAAAGGAATCTCACTATGAAGAAAAAAACATGTGTCGCTCTGATCACCATCGCGCTTCTCGGCGCGGGCCTCGCCACGTCGCAGGCGGAGGAAAAAAAGCAGGAGCCGAAAAAACAAATCAACTGTCCCGTCATGCAACACACGCCCATCGACCAGAAGCAGTATGTCGATGTGAAGGGCAAGCGGGTTTATACCTGCTGCAAAGGATGCATCGCGCAGGTTAAAGCCAATCCCGACAAATATATCAAGCGCCTCGAAGACCAGGGCATCGTGCTTGAATTAGCACCGGTTAAGGAGCAAACGCTGTGTCCGGTGATGGGCGGGAAAATCAACAAAGCCCAATACGCCGACGTAAAAGAAAAACGTATCTACGTCTGCTGCCCCGGTTGCATCGACACCATCAAGGCCGCCCCGGATCAATACATTAAAAAAATGGAGACCGAAGGAATAACAATCGTAATCCCTGCTAATGAAGAAACCGTAGATCAATAATAAAATCAGCAATTGCGAAGAAGGTCTAAAGGACGTTGCAATGAATAAACTGAAACCAGCAATCTTTATTATAACACCCCTGATCACGGGCTTCCTCCTTCGCGGCTGCCTGTTCGCCCCGCCGCTCCCACCCCCAGAAACCTCTTCTCAGGAAACAGAGCTGGAAATCTGGACCTGTTCAATGCACCCGCAAATCCAGCTTCCAAAGTTTGGAAAATGCCCGATCTGTTTTATGGATCTGATTCCGCTTGAGGCCGGCGGTGATTCCGGCGGCGAACGCGAATTAAGCATCAGTCCCTATTCTGCAAAACTGATGGACATCGAAACCACCTTAGTGGAACATCGTTTTGCTGAAGCCGAAATCAGTATGGCTGGAAAAGTGGACTATGATGAAACACGCCTTTCAACAATTTCTGCATGGGTTCCCGGACGGATAGATCGGCTTTTTGTGGATTACACCGGCATGCCTGTTCAGGAAGGCGATCATCTGGCCGATCTATTCAGCCCCGAATTGCTGAACGCGCAAAAAGAACTGCTGCTCGCCATAAGGCAAAGTCCCGAAATGCTTGATTCCGTTCGGGAGCGCTTTCGTCTTTGGGGGTTTGATGCCGAACAAATCCGACAGCTCGAAGAGCGCGGAGAGGCTAGCGATCATATGACCATTCATGCAACATCCGGCGGAATCGTCATCCATAGAAATGCCAGCGAAGGCATGTATGTTGAAATGGGAACCAAACTGTTTACCATTGCGGATCTTTCCCGTGTATGGGTCAAACTCGATGCCTACGAAAGTGATATCCAGTGGCTTCGCTATGGGAATACGGTTGAGTTCAACGTTGAAGCCTTTCCCGGAGAAACCTTCGAAGGCACGATCTCCTTCATCGATCCGATGATTGATCCGGCAACCCGCACCGCCAAGGTACGTATCATCGTTGAAAATACAGATAATAAACTTAAACCCGGCATGTTCGTCCGCGCCGTCGCCCGCCCGCAAGTGGCCGGAGCCGGGCGCGTTATGAATCCCGATCTCGCCGGGAAATGGATCAGCCCGATGCATCCGGAAGTGATTAAAGACGAACCCGGACCCTGCGATGTCTGCGGCATGCCGCTCGTCACAGCCGAATCGCTTGGCTATGTAGCCGAAGATTCCTCGACAGCCCCCTTGCTCATCCCAGTTACAGCCGCCCTGAAAACCGGTAAACGTGCGGTAGTCTACGTCGAAATTCAGGACCAGGAAAAACCGACCTATGAAGGCCGCGAAGTCCTGCTTGGCCCTCGCCTTGGAGATTTCTATGTAATCGAAAGCGGACTCGAAGAAGGTGAGCGCGTAGTGACCCGCGGCGCGTTCAAGCTCGATGCCGAACTCCAGATCCAGGCCAAACCCAGCATGATGTCTGTGCCCAGCGAACGGCAGAGCGATCAACCGACCGAGATGAAACCGCAAACCCACTGTCCGGTCATGGGCGGTGAAATCAATAAAACGATCTACACCGACCACAACGGCATGCGGATCTACTTCTGCTGCACCGGATGCGATGCGGAATTCAAAGCCGACCCGGAAAAATATATTCAGCAGATGCACGATGAAGGCATCAAACAGGAGCACGTGGAGCAGAACCATGTTCATTAACCACAGAAAACACGGAACTGCAGAGTTTCTTCCGTATAGTCAGTGGATTCCGTGGTTCCCCATTCATGGAGAGCGGCCATGAACAAAGATCAAACTCCTGAGCAACGATCCCTTGTTGGACGACTGATCCGCTTCTGTCTGGAAAACAGACTGATTGTGGTGCTCTTCACACTGGCCGTGATCTTCGCCGGGATTCTCGTGGCCCCGTTCGACTGGAAGATCGGCGAGCTCCAGCGCTATCCCGTTTCGGTCGATGCCATTCCAGACATTGGAGAAAATCAGCAGATTGTTTTCACCGAATGGATGGGGCGCTCGCCACAGGATGTGGAAGACCAGATCGGCTATCCGCTCACCGTTCAACTGCTCGGTATTCCCGGGGTTAAAACCGTCCGCAGCTATTCCATGTTCGGCTTTTCGAGCATCTACATCATCTTCAAAGAAAACGTCGAGTTCTACTGGTCGCGCACCCGCGTGCTCGAAAAACTAAACAGTCTACCCGCCGGCACGCTGCCCGATGGCGTAAAACCGGCGCTCGGCCCCGATGCCACCGCGCTCGGGCAGGTTTTCTGGTACACACTCGAAGGGCTCGACCTCGCAGGCCGACCGACTGGTGGCTGGGATCAGGAAGAGCTGCGCACCATTCAGGATTGGTACGCGCGCTATTGGTTGCTCTCCGCTGAAGGCGTTGCCGAAGTGGCCTCCATCGGCGGTTATGTCCGTGAATATCAGATCGACGTGGATCCCGACGCCATGCGCGCTTTCGGCGTTTCCATCGATGACGTTTATCAGGCGGTTCAAGGGGCCAATATCGATGTCGGCGCCAAAAGTATTGAGGTAAACTCCGTTGAGTATTTCGTGCGCGGTGTTGGATTTATCCAATCATTGGAAGATATCGAAAACAGCGTCGTCAAAGTGAACCCGGAAAATGTGCCGGTGCTGATCAAACATGTGGCCGATGTCACGCTCGGCCCTGCAACACGGCGAGGAGCACTTGATAAAGGCGGCGCCCCCGCAGTCGGCGGTGTGGTGGTGGCGCGTTATGGAGACAATCCGTTACAAGTCATTCAGAATGTGAAGGAAAAGATTTCCGTCACCGCGGAAAGTCTGCCGAGAAAAACACTGGACGACGGCACCGTCAGCCAAGTCACGGTGGTTCCGTTCTACGATCGCACCGGCCTGATTTATGAAACCCTGAATACCCTCAACGATGCCATTGTGCAGCAGATTCTCATCACCATCATCGTGGTCCTGATTATGGTCATGCACCTGCGTAGCGGGCTCGTCATCAGCACCATGCTGCCGCTCACCGTTTTGCTCTGTTTCATCGGCATGAAGCTCTTTAATGTGCAGGCCAATATCGTCGCCCTTTCCGGGATTGCCATCGCCATCGGAACCATCGTTGATATGGGCATTGTGATTTGCGAAAACATTATCCGGCATCTGGAAAAATCCGATCCGGAAGAATCACGGTTAGAGGTAGTTCATCGTGCCGCCTCCGAAGTCGGGGGCGCGGTACTTACCGCCGTGCTCACTACCGTTATCAGTTTCCTGCCGGTGTTCACGATGATCGGAGCGGAAGGCAAACTCTTTAAACCGCTCGCCTTCACCAAAACCACCGCGCTTATCGCCTCCATTATCATCGCCCTCACCATCCTGCCGGTGCTTGCACACACGTTTTTTGGTTCACAAAATGCAGGACGCTTGCGCTGGAAGCGCCGCACGCACGAAAAGCCGGAAGCAAAGGAAGACCGCTCCTTCGGACGGACGGCTATGCGAGACGTCCCTACCGTTCTCACCATCCTCTTAGTCGGCATCTGGCTGACGTTCGCATGGGAACCGCTCGGCGCACAGAAGAGCATACTCCTCAATCTGGCATTTGTTGCGCTGTTGATTGGGCTCCTGCTGATCTCCTTCAAAGTTTTCCAGCACTTCTATTCCCGCATTCTCGGCTGGTGCCTCGATCACAAACTGCTGTTCCTGGTGCTCCCCCTTGCGCTCCTGCTCGCCGGCATTGGTTCATGGCGCACGCTCGGCAAAGAGTTCATGCCGAATCTCGACGAAGGTTCCTTCCTCTGGATGCCGACCACCATGACGCACGCTTCTATCGGCGAAGTGATCGACATTATGGAAAAGCAGGACATCGCCTTTCAGTCCATTCCTGAAATTGAATCCGCCGTCGGCAAGCTCGGCCGCGCCGAAACCCCGCTCGATCCAGCCCCGATCTCGATGATCGAAACCGTCATTAACTATAAATCGGAATACACGATCGATGAGGATGGGAACAAGGTGCGACAGTGGCGCGACCATATTCGATCGCCCGACGATATCTGGGACGAAATCGTTAAAGCCGCCAGGATACCCGGCACCACCTCCGCGCCGAAACTGCAGCCAATCGCCGCCCGCATTGTCATGCTGCAAAGTGGTATGCGTGCCCCCATGGGCGTGAAGGTTCAAGGCCCCGACTTGGAAACCATTGAACGGGTCGGCCTGGAGATTGAAAAACTGCTTAAAGAAGTCCCTTCGGTTGAACCGGCAGCGGTTATCGCTGACCGCGTGGTCGGCAAGCCATACCTCGAAATAGTGCCCGATCGCAAAGCGCTTGCTCGGTACGGCATACCGATCCGTAAATTTCAGGATGTCGTCGAAATTGCTATTGGCGGAAAACAGATCACCAGCACGGTCGAAGGACGCGAACGTTTTCCCGTCCGTGTTCGTTATCCCCGCGAGCTGCGCGATAACATCGAAGCGCTTGATCTCATTCTCGTACCGGGCGCAGGCGGCCAGCAGATCCCCATCACCGAACTCGCCGAAATCCAATACGTTCGCGGCCCGCAGAATATTAAGAGCGAGGATACCTTCCTCGTCGGCTACGTCGTGTTCGACAAAAAAGAGGGCCATGCGGAAGTGGACGTGGTGGAAGAAGCGCAGGCCTATTTGAAAGAACACCTCACCGTACCCGCCGGGGTGAGCTACCGTTTCGCCGGAAGCTATGAAAACCAGCAGCGCGCCGCGAAGACCCTCTCAATGGTATTGCCGATTGCGCTCTTCGCCATCTTCATGCTGATTTATTTTCAGTTTAAATCGGTCTCCACCACCCTGCTCATTTTTACCGGAGTCTTCATTGCCTGGTCCGGCGGATTCAGTCTGCTTTGGCTCTACGGCCAGCCGTGGTTCCTCGACTTTCCAATCTTTGGAATCGAAATGCGCAACCTGTTTCAGGTGCACGTGATTAATCTGAGCGTCGCTGTGTGGGTCGGCTTCCTCGCCCTCTTCGGCATCGCCACCGACGACGGCGTTGTGATGGGAACCTACCTCACGCAGACGTTCCGCGAAAACACGCCGGCCACAAAAGAAGAAGTCCGAGCCCTTGTTATTAAAGCCGGCAACCGCCGCGTCCGTGCCTGCCTGATGACAACCGCCACCACCATCCTCGCCCTGCTACCCATCCTGACTTCAACCGGCCGCGGTTCCGACATTATGGTCCCCATGGCCATCCCCAGCTTTGGCGGCATGCTCATCGAGGTTGTAACCATGCTCGTCGTGCCCGTGCTCTACTGCATGATCAAGGAGCAACAGGTTAAGAAAATCCATTAAACAGTTTTAGAAAGCCCATACTGAACAGTCAAACCTGCCGCCGCAGCGGTCTTTCTTTTCCAAGGTCTGGAAACATGATAAGCATGGAATCCCTGTTTAATGATTCGCAAAACCTTGGTTCGGGAAATTCGCACCTCAAAGTACGAGAAGCCCCGATGGGAACACGGAATGTAATTTTGCATGATTCAGACCATACACTAAAGGAGTTGAATATGCCCAAAGCATGGACCCGCAAAGACGAACGCCAATACGAACACATCAAGGAACATTTGGAGGAGGACGGGAAGAAGCCGGATGCGGCGAAAGAGATTGCCGCGCGCACGGTGAACAAGCAGCGACGCACGGAAGGCCGCACTCCGAATAAAACGACACAAGGCACAGGGAATCCGAACCGGCCCTTAGAGGAACGTACCTGTCAGGAGCTGTATAACCGCGCCAGAATGATGGACATTGCGGGGCGCAGTTCCATGAACAAAAATGAGCTGATTGCGGCCATTCGCGCACAGCGATCTTGATGCGGGGATCGTAACCCAACGAATCCCCTATTCAAGGCAAGCTGCATTTCAGCCGGCGGTAAGGCGATCTGCAGCCACAGCGCTGATCATTTAAAAAGCCGAACAACCATCATACCGCAACAGACTCGCGTTCCTGCCGTTCGCCAGCATCGCTAAAATGCTCCTGAGGGCGTCCGCACACAAACGGAACGTCCTGGCGCGGTTCGAGAATCTCAATGGCCTCAGCGGCCGTTTTACAGGCCAACAGTGCTTTTCGCACAGCGGGGTCGAGCATCCGTTTGGATATTTTCGAGAGGATCGCTAGATATTCATCGCAAAATCCTTCGGGCGTCACGAGCAGGAAAACAAAGTGCGTTAATGTGCCGTCGTCGCTGCCGAAGTCGATGCCTTCGGGAAAAATTCCCACCGTGCCGGCCACACCGTAAAACCCCGGAAGCCTGACGTGCGGAAAAGCTGATTCGCAATCCACCGCCGTGGAGGATATCTGTTCACGTTCGAAGGCGCGTTTGAGAATGTCCTCCTTGCTGGCGAGCGGTAATTGATTATGGCGAATCAGATTATCAACCATGCATTCCAGGGCTTCGGCCTTGTTGCGGGAACGCAACTGAGGCTTGATCAGACGGCCCCACAAAAGGCGACGCAGGCTGGTGTGACCCAGCGGAGGGCTCGATAACAAAATCAATGGGTTTGCGACCGTCTTTGCCAGTTGATCAGGTAAAGACCCTGCAAAGTCGGCAACCAAACGCAATGGGCTTGGAGCCCCGACCACCAGCAAATCATCCGCACGCAGGCTCTCCGCAACGGCACTTGCAAAATCAGGTCCGCGGCATTGGATGGAATTCACCTGCATATCGAGCAAACGTACACACATTTTTTCAAGCGGATCATTGTCGGCAGAATCATTGCACAGACCACATTCCTCCGCAGAAGTACAGTGCAGGATTTCCAAGGGAACACCAAGACCGGAGGCCGCCTCCCTCGCCAGCCACATCTGTTCGTAGAGATTAGGCCCGCCCCCGGTTGCCACGACGATACGGCCAATCTTCTGACCATTCGTCGTACGAACAAAAACCGCCGGTACCCCACGCTTTTGCGCGAGATGAAGCAGATCCTGCATCGCCCGCGTATTGCCCAGCCACTCGGAGATGATCAGGTCGAGTTTGTTTTCCTTGGCAAGTTGCCGGGTTTCGGCAACCGCTGTCGCATCATCCTCCGGAACGGCAAAGCCAGGAACGAATACGTGGTGATGAATGGCATCGTTCGAGCCGGCGAGAAATTTCGCATGCTCAAACATTTCTGCCTCGGCCCCATACGAAGCCACAACAGCAATTTGAGTACATTGAGTTTTCATTTCTACTTACTCCTTTAGCATGCCTTGCATGCCGAGTTGTTTTCCGGTTGAAATAATATTTCTTCGACGCGCAACCGGCAAGAACCCTCCGGAAGCGGCCATTCAATTTCCTGTCCGACACGGCTGCCGAGCAATGCCATACCCAGCGGTGCGAGCACGTTGATCCGACCTTCGGAAGCATTGGCTTCATTCGGCCAGGAGAGCGTAAAGCTGTACTCGTCGCCTAGTCCTAGATCTAAAATCTTTACCAGTGAGTTCATGGTGACGATATCCCATGGGATGTCTCGATCAGTCACCAACTGCGCACGCGCCAATTCCTGCCCCAGATTTTCGAATGACTTTTTATCTGTGCCGGATTTCAGGTATCGTTGCTGCTCAACCAATTCGGTTAACCGTGCGTGATCCGGCCAGGTCATGATGATGGGTTGTTCTTTCATTTTATTGTTCCTTTATATAGTTCAGTTTTTTAGTTCCGACGTTTGGTAACAGCTTCCATACGGGAAGCCTGCTGAGATGCCCGCATCTTTCGCCTCAGAGCTGCGAAAGGCAGAGGAACAGCAACGGAACTCTGATTGATGATCAATCGCGGTGCCGCGGATTTCTGACCTTTTTCTATGGCCCGATGTGGCAATAAAGAAATTGAATAGTTCATGTTTATTACCTCCTTCTGTTGCTTAGATGACTTCCCTAATGCACCAGGTGTGCCAACGCAGTTTACTGACCGATTAGACACTAAAATTCGGCCAGCTTAGGACTGGCTAGTAATTCACAACCCACTGTATTAGATAGAGTTGAAGTATAGATATTTATAATAATCAGCTACTGTTGGTTCTCAGTATAAATGCATCAAAGAACCTTTGGACAATGTAGACAAATCCCCCAGCAGGGAATAATGCCCCGCCCGGAAAATACTTGCTGACGCACTCTTTATTAAGCAGGAGGGACGCCTCGATGATGACCCTTTCGCCAAAAAAAAGCCCCGGATTCCCGGGGCTGGTTGTATGTTAGTATTGTGAAGGTGCTTTAAGCGGTAGCATCGTAAGCCCGGCGGCCGTGAACGCGGCTGGCAATGCGGCGTCCATGGCGCTTCACGAGCTGGCGTTCAACCCGCTCGAAGCAGTTGGCCAACGCGCTGTAGACCCCGTCGTGTGCGCCCAATGTTTCTTGACTGTGCGCCACATAGAGTTGCTCGCCGGGTACTGACAGCCGTACCTTGACCTGGAAGGCACCTTTGCCTTCATGGTGACGAGTTTTGGTAACCACCACTGTAGCGTGCGCATCCGGCAACGCATATTTATCAAACTTTTCCATCAGCTGGTCCACCACCGTGAGTACGTGCCGCGACCCGTGCATGTGCCGGAACCGTACCGCCACGGGAATTCCGAAAGTGGATTCATCACTGCTGTAGTAAGAAGGTACATACTTAATTTTCTGTGCTGTTTGCATGATATCGACTCCTTATCTTAATGGTTATTCTGCAATTTTCGACTGCCGGACATTCTTGTCCCAAAAAATATAGATTCCTTCCATTCATCTCATCGTGACAAGACTACCTCCTTGGAACGACGGGCTCCCTCCTGTGGGAGGGAAGGAAGGGCGCGCCCCATATTACTATGGGAACGTAGCCGGGGTTTAACCATCCGTCCCCACAAAAGACGGCGCAGGCCAATACGACCCGGAGGAGGACTTGATAGCAGAATCAACGGGTTTTGAACCGTTCTCGCCAGTTGATCGGGCAAGGATCCTGCAAAGTCGGACACCAAACGCAACGGGCTGGTCGCTCCGATGAGAAGCAAATCATCCGGACGTAGACTGCCACCAACAGCGTCTGAAAAATTGGGTCCACTGCATTGCACAAACTCTACCTCCATACCGAGCAGACGCAGACACATCCTTTCAAACCGGTCGTTTTCTGCGATCTCTTCTGCTGTAGGACCATTTACGGTGCCGGTCCAATGCAGGATGGCCACGGGTGCCCCGTTCCTGGCCGCCACTTCGCGCGCCAACCACATCTGTTCGTAGAGACTCGGCCCGCCACCTGTAGCAATCACGATGCGGCCAACCTTCGGCGCATCCATCGTGCGCACGAAAACAGCCGTTACACCGCGTTCCTGAGCGAGATGAATCAAATCCTGCATGGCCCGAGTGTTATTGAGCCACTCTGATGCAATCAGATCGATTTTTTTGGATGTTACGAGTTGCCGTACCTCAGCAACCGCCATCTCTTCGTCTTCAGGAACAGCGAAACTCGGAACAAAGATATGGTGAAGCTCCGCTTCGCGTGGGGTAGCTAGGGATTTCGCATACCCGAACATTTCTTCTTCTGCACCACACGCAGTCACAATAGCCACCTGGATACGTTGAGTTTTCAATTTAGATCTCCTTTAGCATACCTTGGATGCTTTACTGTATTCTGGTTGAAATAAGATTTCATCGACCCGCAATCGGCATATACCGTCCGGTAGCGGCCATTCAATTTCCTGTCCGACACGACTGCCGAGCAAGGCCATGCCCAGCGGTGCGAGCACATTAATTCGGTTTTCAGATACCTTGGCTTCCTTTGGCCAGGAAAGCGTGAAGCTATACTCATCTCCCAGCTCCATATCGAAAACCTGCACCGTGGAATTCATGGTGATGACATCTGCCGGAATGTCCTGCTCAGCCACGAGCTGCGCACGTGACAGCTCATGGCCCAGCTTTTCGAAAGCCTGCCGGTCTGCGCGGGGGTTCAGAATGCGATGCTCTTCAAGTAATCGCGTAAGCAGTGAGTGGTCCGGCCACGTCATGATGATGGGTTGTTCTTTCATTGAATTATTCCTTTCTGTTCTGAGTTAGTACTATTTTTTGTTAATGATTTTTCTTCTAGCCTTCTTCCATCGTATTCGCACCATTCGCCACAAGGTTGGGAAAAGCAGCGGAATGGGTGTGAAATTGCCGTCCGGACGAGGCTTGGTCCGAAGCCGGTGCCGATCCCGGGCCCGTTGCCCCAATGCCATAAAATAGACTGTCATGATTTAAACCTCCTTGATGTTGCTTGGTTGCCTCCCCTAATGCACCGGGTGTGCCAACGCAATGAATCGACCGGCGATCAACGTGCCAGAAGGAGATGAATCAAGAAGATGGAAGCCACAATCAGCTCAGGGGGTTGTGCTTGCGCGAATGATACTTTTCTTTAAACGGAGTACCGGGCACGCGAGGAAAAGGCTTGGCCGCGCGGCGAAAAGTGCAGAGAAATTCCCCGGACGAGTAGAAACTCCCCGCCCGGAAACCACTACGCCTTGAGCTTGTTCTGGAGGGTCTTGCGGTCGATGCCCAGGATGGCAGCAGCGCGGGTTTTATTACCGCCGGCACCCGCAAGTACAGCCTGAATATGTTCAGCTTCGACCTGCGCGAGCGAACGAGGTGCGCCACCTTGCGAGGCGCTGAAGCGCATCAGTTCCGGGAGCTGCGGTGCGGAAATCTCGTTGCCCTCGGCCATCAGTACCAGGCGCTGTACCACATTTTCAAGTTCGCGGACGTTGCCGGGCCAGGCGTAGGCCTCGAACAGCTCCAGCACCCGATCGTTAAATGTGGGAGCTGGCTTTCCTTGTTCTTTGGCAAAGCGGGTTGCAAAAAATTGAATCAGCAGCGGGATGTCTCCGCCCCGCTCCCGCAGGGGAGGAATCTCAACCGGTACAACATTAATACGGTAGAAGAGGTCTTCGCGAAACTCGCCTTTTTCGACGAGCGTTTCGAGCTTCTTATTGGTGGCCGCCACCACGCGCACATCCACCTTTCGCGGCTCACGGTCGCCGACCATATAGACGACCTTATCCTGAAGCACACGCAGCAATGCGGCCTGCATCGACATAGGCAATTCGGCAATTTCGTCGAGAAAGATCGTTCCTTTTTCCGCTGCCTGGAAAAACCCGGTGCGCGATTCAACGGCTCCGGTATAGGCTCCTTTACGTGCGCCGAAAAGTTCGCTTTCGAGTAGTCCGTCGGGAATCCCGCCGCAGTTGACCGGAATGAACGGGGCGGCCGCGCGACTGCTGCCGTAGTGCATGGCACGGGCCACGAGTTCCTTGCCGGTACCGCTTTCGCCCAGAATGAGCACGGTGGCGGAACTGTCCGCAGCCTTCTCAATGGAACGATAGACCGCTTTCATTTTTTTGGATTCACCCAGAATGCCCCATTGAGCCGGATCCGGTGCAACATCGCTCTCAACCGTCCGGCGCAGATGCAACCGGGCAATCGCCTGCTCAACGGATTCAAGGAGTTCAGCATCGGTGAAAGGTTTGGCGAGATAGCTGTGTGCTCCGGTCTGCATAGCCTCGACAGCACCCGGCACGGAGGCGTAGCCCGTGACCATGATGATTTCGGCATCGATATAATTTTCACGAACGTGTCGAATCAGATCAAGGCCGCTGGCTTTAGGCATGCGCAGATCCGTAATGACCAAATCCGCCGGTAAGGCATTCAATGCCCGCACGGCCTCGGCGACTCCGGGCACGGTGTGGACTTCGAAGCCGGCGGCGGAAAGGTTGCGGCGTATAACTTCCAGCGTGTCGGGTGAATCATCGACGACGAGGATGCGTTCTGATTTTTTATTCTTGCTCATGAGATTCTCCTGCATTGTGTAGGCGGCGCAGCGGCAGTCGAACGGTGGCACGTGTTCCCTGCCCGAGTGTACTTTCCAGCGCGATCGTCCCTTCATGGCCGGCGATGATGCCATGCACGACCGACAGGCCGAGCCCCGTTCCTTCGTCTATATCCTTTGTGGTGAAGAACGGATCGAAGATACGCGGCAGGACGTCCGGATCAATGCCGAAGCCGGTGTCGGTAACGGTTAACCGCAGCCATTCGCCGTCACGCATTGTGGAAATGCTCAGCTCGCCGCCGTCGGGCATGGCCTGGATGGCGTTGACTGCGAGATTGGTAATGACCTGTCGCAACTGCACATCGTCGGCCACAATTTCGGGGATGGTTTCATCGAGGGCGTATTCGAGCCGAATATCCGATGCCGCACAGCGCGGTCGCCAAATGGATTCGCTTTCCTTGATGAGCCGGTTGATATCTACCCGCACGTCGCGCGGGGTTGTTTGCCGAGCGAAGGTCATCAGACGCCGGATAATGTCGCGTGCATGCAGGGTGGCGGACTCAATCTTCGCAATGTCGCCTTGCGCCTGTTGCGGCAGGTCAGGTGTTTTGGAGAGCAGTTGTGCAAAGCCCAGAATACCGCCGAGCGGTTCGTTGAGTTCGTGCGCAACACCGGCAGCCAGCTGGCCGATGGTTGCGAGCCGGTCCGAGTGCCTCAATTTTGCATGCAGGCGTTCCTGTTCCGCCGCCGTTTCGCGGCGGTCGATGATCAGCCCCACCTGCCGGACTACTTCTTTCAGCAGTTTCTGTTCTTCGTCAAGAAACGAGATTTGGTTGGATGAATAGCCGACTTCAAGCGAGCCGCGTACCTGCCCGCGAACAATAATCGGAGCCGACAGCCTGTGATCGAATGCCGCGCGAACTCCGCCGCAGAATTCATTGCTGTCGAGCACGACACGTGCTGCGGCACGGTGCGGAATTTGCCAGGCCTCCGGCAGGGCATCGGCAACGCCCTGGAGAATATCCCCGAGCGAGGCCGTCGGATTTCCGGAAACCTGTGCGATGGCATAGAGGCAACCGAGTTCTTTAACCCGTTCCTGCAGCTTTCGTTCAATATCGTTGTGTTCAGTATCCATAAACACTTCCAAGTAATATAAAAATCTAGCACACCCAAGCGAATTGTTCACCGAACGTTGCATCTGCTATTTGCTCGCGCATGCACAAAAAAGGAGCCTTGCGGCTCCGGCTTAAAGATTCAGTTCCTTCCGCCGCATGAACAAGGCGGAAGGAACTCTTTACCCGCTAACGGGCAACCGCCTTCCCGGCGACAATTCCATTCTTCTCCCGCTGGAGTCTTTTCTTTTCCTTCAACGTCATTTTAGGCGTCTTCCGCCCCGGCTTCTGTTTGGACATAGCAATCTCCTTTCATGTTATAGATGGTGTCCTTGTGAAGACGGGGCCTAATGCAACAAGCATGCCACCGAGCGCGGGCACGCCATGCGAAAAACCGCCCGTCGTTGGCGGAAAGTTACAACGGGCTAGCGGCGCGGGGGTTAGAGATTAATATTTTTACTCACACCCAATAGTAACGGGGCCTTAGAGGCAGCCTCTCCGGATTCGGGATCACTGTAAAGGTGAGGCAAAATGTTGCGGGTGCGGTTTTTATACCCAGTCAGTCTGGCCGCTCGAATCAGACACAAACTTCACTAATCCGACTGCCGAACAGCCTGTTTGGTTTCCGGGAGCCGCGGCGGCGCAACACTTAACGTCGTGACCCCGCAGGCGAGCAATTTCCTGATTGCTTCGGGGCGTCCGGCCAGTTCGCCGCACACTGAAAGCGGTATGTCCGGAAGGTCGGAATGTACGATTTCCAACATTCGGAAAACGGCGGCGTGGGTGTCGTCAAAATAGGTATCGACCGCGGCGTTTTCCCGGTCGGCCGCAAACGCGTACTGCGTCAGATCGTTGGTTCCGAAGCTTAGAAAATCGACGTGTTCTGCGAGTGCTTTTGCGGAAAGCGCGGCGGCCGGCGTTTCGATCATGGCACCGATGGGCAGGATTTGCCCGGTTCCAATTTTATCGGCCATGGCGTCCAAACGTTCCTTCACCAACTCCATATCCTGCGGCAACGTGACCATGGGAACAAGAATATGCAGATCAAAATCGGCGGAGAGTCGCAGCAATACTTCCAGCTGGGTATCCAGCAGCTCCGGATAGTTTTCGAGAAAGCGGATTCCACGAAGACCCAGCGCCGGATTGCTCTCCCTCAGTTGTTCCATAAAAGGCAGTGGCTTATCAGCACCGGCATCGAGCAACCGAATATAAACGGAACGATCCCCTATCGGTTCAATTCCCGCCTTCAACTCTTCGTACATTTCATTGGCACCGGGCGGTGTGTTTCGATTGAGGTAGATCCGCTCAATTCGATATAATCCGATTCCCTCGGCACCCATTTCGACGGCCTTCCGCGTGTCATCAGCACTGCCGACATTTGCAAAAACTGAAATGCGTACCCCCTGTTTGGTGACGGCCGGTTGCGTGGACTGGTGGATGGCTAACGAGCGCGATTTGGATGCGTCCTCGCATTTGGCTTCAAAGTTTTGCTGGTCCTCCTGCGAGGGGTGAATAATGATTTCCTGCGCGCCGGCATCGATCAGGATTTGATCGCCGGTTTTCACCTTTTGAACGATATTCTCTAACCCGGCCAGGCAGGGTAAGCCGATTTCGTTGGCGAACAATGCCGCATGCGATCCCGCCCCTCCTTCCTCCAGTAAAACACCGGCGGTATCCCGGCGCATAAGGAATAGAGTATCAGAAGGCAACAACCTGTTGGCCACGAGAATACAGCCTTCCGGCAGTTCTTCGAATGCATGCCGCCGTACTCCAGCCAGAGCGGAAATCAGCTGGCGGGCCAGGTCGCGGATATCATCACTTTTCTGCTGCCCCACTTTGGCTTCCATAGATTGGAAACGACGTTCCCAACGGCGGAATACCGTTTTAACGGCTGAGCCTGCACTCATCAGTTCTTCACTGACTTCCCGCTCGACCTCTTCCTGCAACGTTTGGTCTTCGATGATCATACGATGTGCCTGGAAAACATCGGAAAGGTCCGTATCCATTTCTTCCCGGACATCATTGGCCAATCCCTCGAGTTGAGATGAGACCTGTTTAAGTGCTTCATGAAGCCGCTTGATTTCCGAAAAAACCTGTTCGTCTTCAATGTCATAAAACTCGTCTGTACGGTTCATGACATCCTCATAAACAAAAGCCTCTCCGCAACCGAGTCCGCCGGAGAGTTTTTTTCCTTTAAGCCGTATTGGTTCTTTGGGCATTCGTTCATCCCTATTTTTTCGTTATCGATCGATCTGTTCTATCAAAGCCTGTATCGACCGTTCTGCTTCGGCACGATTGATATTATACCGGACTTGAATCAAATCCATTAACCGTTCGGGTTTGCCCTGTATCGTTTCACGGTCTAATCCGGTAAGGCGAGGCCACTTGCTTGAAATGTAAGGGCTGAATTCAGTCCAGTGTAAATTTATTTCTTCAATATTCATTTTAACCTTCCCGAGCGGACGACTGCCTATTTTTCAAGCTTATTGAGGCGGGCATGATCCCCCTGTTTAATGACTTCTTTGAAGTCATAATTGATAAACCAGAACGGCGTTTCCGAGTGGTTCAGCAGATGCCCTTTATGAATGATCGGATTGTCTATGTCCGACCATCCTTTATCCGCATGCTTGGTGGTTTCCACAGAAGCGGCCGTTTTTCCGTCCACCATAACGGCTGCAGCAGCATCGATATCGAATCCACTGACTTCATACCGTTCCCGAAGGTTTGGGTGCACATAGACGTTCGCATAGTGCTCGCCTGGCTTGACGTTAATGAAGGTCACCTCATCGGTAAGCACGATAGGAGTTTTTTCTTCTCCTTCATTAACCAGCGCTGAAAACAGCACGGTCACTTCATCCAGCCATTCATCGGATGTGGTAAATTCCAAATGAATCTGCAACCATTTTTTTGACGCGGCCTGCTGATTATCCAATTTGGTCTGTGCCTGATACAGAGGCGTATAGATGTTGTCGTTGATACTGATATCTGTGATTTCAACGCTGGGTTCTGCAACAGCAAAACTCGTCACCCCGATAAGCACAACGGATAATACATTTGTTCGTATGAATTTTGTATATTTCATGACATTACTCCTGTTAGTTCGCCCCTGATCATGCCTCTGTTTCGGATTCAGCACTATCGGGTGATTCCGTAGTTGTTCCTTCGCTTTTCCCTGCTTTCTCCGTCATGAGCAAATCGTAGGGCTTGCTGTTTTCGCCGAAATAGATGGAGCGATGCGGAAATGGAATCTCGATTCCCTGAGCATCAAAGGCATGTTTTATGCGCCGCAGATATTGACGCCCCACTTCCCACTGCCGGATCGGTTTAGTTTTAATCCGGCCTTTTATCACCACGGCAGAATCGCCGAATTTATCGACCCCGAAGATGTCGGGCTCTTCAATCATTAACCTGCCGAACGTATCATCTTCCTTCATCTCGCGGCCGACTTTCTCCATGACCTCAATCACTCGGTCCGTATCTTCCTTATAGGCCACGCCGATATCGAAAATATAAGCCGACCACTCATTGGTCATGTTGCTGAGCGTGCTGATGCTTCCGTTTGGAAAGACATGCACAACCCCACCGAGATCCCGAAGAATCGTTGTACGAAACCTGATTTTTTCAACCAGCCCGCCTGTGCCGTTAATGATAGCCACATCGCCAACCCGGATCTGATTTTCGAGAATAATAAAAAAACCGGAGATAATATCGCGCACCAGATTCTGAGCACCGAAACCGACCGCAAGCCCCGCCACACCGGCCCCTGCAAGAATGGGTCCGATTTTAGCGCCAACTTCTTTGAGAATACTCAACATCACCATTATCCAGATCGTGAGGCTGAAGCTTTGCCAAAGCAGGCGCGTCAAGGTTTCGACTCGCTTGCCTGATTCCGAAGGCGGTTCACCTTCTTGCCGACTTTTGTCGATTAACCTTTTCTTAAGCCGTTCAATCAGAGAATTGATGACTTTACTTAAAATCAACCCCGCAATAATGATCACGAGAATTCGAATCCCGGTCTTCATAACTGCATTCCAATTCACATCATTAAATAATTGCTGCATGAGAGCTTCGATGTTCATGAGTGCACCCGTAAATTTTCATTGTTCAGCAGTTCATCTGCGGAATAAATGAAGTACACCGGAATGGCTGTCAGATCGATATCAGGGGATACTCCAGAAGACCCTGCGGAATTCCTGAGACGTACATGGGTCCAACAAAGGCGCAGCCCCTCTCTAAGAGGAATACGGCACGGATATACAGGCCATCGTTCCTGTGCCCTTTTGAGAAGAAATCTCAACCTTCCCGCCTATATTTTCGAGCCGCTCTTCGAGCGCAAAAAGGCCGAAACCGCCTTTTTCATCATAGCTGGAATCGTCCAAAATCTGCACATCGAACCCGGCCCCGTCATCGCGAACCCGAGTGTAAAGGCGACCTTTTTTAATCCACAAATCAATCTCGATACTGCACGCCCCGGCATACTTGAGCGCATTCATCAGCAACTCGCGAATGCCGCGAAACAGCAAAGCAGCCAGATTATGTTCAAGCAACGCGCCGTCCAATCGGTCATGAACTCGGATTACGGTACCATCCATCCGTTCATGTTTTTCAGCAAGATGGCGCAATGCGGCAACCAGACCAAGTTCGTTGAGCAGCGCCGGGACGAGTTGATCCATGATCATGCGGCACTCTGTTGCGGCATCGCCCAGCAGGGTTCGGATTCCGGCAATGCGTTCCGCCACTTCAATGCTGTGTCCGGCCTCCACCATATCGCTTAATACGCCGCCCATCCGGATATTGGAAAGCGAAATCAACTGAATAATATTATCGTGCAGATAATTGGCGATCCCGGCCCGCTCCTGCTCTTCGGTATTAATCAGCTGTTCGGCCAGACTGCGTGAGCGCAGACGATAATGCTTTGCCTCGGTTTCCGCTCGTTTCCGCTGGGTCACATCGGTACCGACATACAGGAGGCTCTCCACACGACCCCGTTCATCGCGTAGAGCGCGAACCGACCAGTGAACCCAGGCCGATTCCTGACCTCTTCGGCAAAGTTGGTCGAAACTTCCATGCAATTCCGGCTCACGCGCCACAACGCGGGCATATTCATGCTGGTCGGAACCTGCAGTGTCAAACGGCGGCACCAACGCGTCCAACATATTCGATCCGACCAGCGCCTTCTCGGAATCGACGAAATACCGTAGCGCGTATTCATTGACGAATTGAATGGTATGGTCCGGCCCTACGCGCAGGATGATACTGTTGGCCATTTCTACCAGATCGCGGTATTTTCGCTCATTTTCCTCGGAGGCAATGCGGGCCTCCATCAGACTCGTTACATCACGCAGGGCCAGCAGTCGCCCCACCGAACGCCCGTCCTTCAGCTGAACATTCGAGGCATGAGGGATCACCCATCGGACTTCCTCGTTTTTTAAAATGATCCGGACGGGTTTATCAAATTGAACTTCCTGAGCCAGCTCGGTAACCGTTTCAACCAGCTCCTCCTCCTGCTCCTCATTCAGTTCTATGAAAAGTCCGAACATTACGGTCTGGAGATCGGCATTTAACAGCTCGTGGAGCGGGCAGCCGGCCAAGGTTGCAAACTGCGGGGTTGCGCTCCGGATCACTCCGTGTGCATCAATATTTGCAGCCGCCACACCAAGCGATTCCAATGAGTGCAGACTCGATGCTGCCGCGCTGGAGGATTCATTTTCGAACAGTTGCGTTTTCTGTTCCTCACGCATTTCCCCGACATCCTGAATGATGTAAATAAAATACCGGGGCTCATTTTGGACGTTACGATGCAACGAAACGGTCAGTCGAACCCATATCAAACTTCCGTCTTTCGCGAAGTAACGTTTCTCCATCGTGTAGTTCGGAATTCTGTCATTCAATAGCTGATCAAGCTGTTCAAGATCCGTATCGAGATCGGCGGGAAAAGTTATCTCCTGAAAGGTTTTCTGCAGCAACTCCGGGCGGCTGTAGCCGACCAGGTCGCAGAGGCACGAATTCACATCAATAAAGCGTCCCTCCAAACCCACATGGGCAATGCCAACGGCTGCCTGATCAAGCGTGTTCGGCACTATGCTGTCTTTACTCTCATTGGACATGGCAGGCATCCACCGTATATTTTCAACGTCTGAAAAACTTCAATTTCTGGACGAATACCCTCAATTGAATGAAACGGAAATGCAAGAGAAACATGGGTTCATCCTGAAGCTCTTGATTTTTATTCTGCATCCTCAGTCAGTTGATGCAGTACCCCCTCCAACAATGGAATTTCGCTTTCGGCGTAGGTGTTCCCGATCAGTTTGCGGGCCGCATCCACTTTTCCGAACAGATTCCAAAGCAGCACCCCTCGCACCTTTTTATCCTCCAGATAGGCAAAAACATTCTGCTCCTGCAGCCCATTCCATTCCCCCACTACCTGCAGTGAAGAATCGAGTATTCCAACGGCCTCATATCCGACATCAAAAAGATCTGAATAAAAATAGGGAAGATACTCGTAGTCCTCTTTCGCACCGGCCATATTGCGGCCCGCCATACGCCCCATCGTTAGCGCATTATCCTCGTGTTCCACACGGATGAAACGATCCAACGCCGGGTTATAAAATCTTGCCACATCACCGGCGGCATAGATGCATGAGACGGAAGTCTCCAGATTGCGGTTCACTATAATCCCGTTATCCACCTTCAGCGAAGCCGCTTCAGCCAAACCGGTATTCGGCTCCGATCCGACGCCGGCCACCACACATTCGACATTGAAAGAAAGTCCATTTTCCAAACTCAGGAAACAGTGCCTATCATCACACTCCATGCCGGACAGCTTTAAACCTGCCTGTAGTTCGACTCCGCAGCTACGATATTTTTCTGTCAGCGCATCGGCCAGTTCGTTCGGGAAGGCTCCTCCGCCGGGAGCGTCTTCCGGGAAAATCATCGTCACTTTATTTTCCATTCGAGCCAAAGCCGCCGCCATTTCACAGCCGATAAATCCGCCGCCGATCACGGCAAAGCGTTCTTTATAAGCCATCAGATCAAGCAGGGTATGATAGTCTGACAGCGTTCGATAATAAATTACTCGGTCTTCTTCAAACGGGAGCGTCCGTGGCCTCACCCCGGTTGCCATCAGCAGCTTTTCGTATTGATAGGATGTACCCCCGGCAACTACCTTTTTCTCATTCACATTCAGCGCAGTTACTCTGTTCTCGGTAAACAGATCAACATCGAGATCTGCCGTGCCGCAGTCGATCTCTTCAACGCTCTTTTTTCCTCTCCAGAGTCCTTTCGAAAGCGGTGGTCGCTCATATGGAGGGACCGGCTCTTCCGTTAACAGGGCAATCGAGCCCTCTTGGTCAAGTTCGCGGATACCGCGAATGGCGGCATCGGCCGTCATTCCTCCCCCGATAATCAGATAAGTATATTGTTTCACAGTCTGGCCTCCATTCCTTTAATCAGCAATTCCAATAGACAGGGTGTACATATTAGTTACTCAGCCTCTTTTCATAATCGTGGTTGACGGGTTCGTGTTGAACGAACCCGTCGTCGTGAGCCGTAAATTTATAGTTTTTATATGATGTGATGATCTCAGCATGTTTTCTCCCATCTCTTCCATGCCTGACATTAAACCCATACTCTTCCAGTTCCCGCAATGGGGGTTAACCTGAGCTTCTGATTCGAATGACCTGACTGGGTACCTGAAATTTTTGTCGATTATTGCGGACCAAAAAGTATATCTATATGGCTTCGTATTGTCTTATTTCACTGGCCAATGGCGTCAATGAGAGTAAAAGCAGACCGTTTCGCTGGAAAAATATAAGAAGAATGAAGAACGCTATGAAATTACAAATCCTGAGTTTACTGGCATGGCTAACCACGAGCGCACTGGCCATCTCCCAAACCACTGTCACCTCCCCCGCAGACCTGCTGCCGTATTTGGATGACGATAACGTTCATGTAAAACTGGCGCCGGGCACCTATTCGGTCAGCGCGGAAGATGTTGAAAAAGGAACCTACAGCAACCCCCTTTTTAAGTTTACGGGCAGCAACAGCACGTTTGATTTCACCGGCGTAACGATCAACTTTTCGACTGACCTGATGCGTGCGTTCGGTAAAGAGGACGTTCATCAGATCCGAATCGAGGGCAATAAAAACATTCTTAAGAATCTGACGATGGTAGATGTGGGCACCCGAACCGACCGCCCGACGTGGCGTGCGACCAATCTGGTGATGGACGGATCGCATAACCGGGTGGAAGGTTTTCACATGACGGTTAAAGGATCCTGGCCCTATGGCTACGGCGATGCGTTCGGTAAAGGCAGAACGCATGTTATTGCGCACTTTAAACATTGTGGACTGCTGATCCGCGGCGAGTCGAATCACGTTAAGGACTGCACGATGATCCATCAGGCCTATGGCCACGGCATCTACATGCAGGCGGCTAATAACCCGATTATTGAAGGATGTTACGTCGAAGGTGAGATCCGAAAAACGGATGATATGCTGGCGGAAAAAGGAACCGGATCGCCAGCCGACGAAGTTGATTTTAAGACCGTCTGGGGTGGCCGCAAGCTGCAGCCCGGCTTTATGAAAAGCCTTCAGGAAGAAGGCATTCGCGCATACAATGGCGGCGATACGGTTATTGATGGAAAAACGTACGAACGAGGCACCTCAAACGTCACCGTACTGAATTGCACCATTAAACAGATGCGCGGCGGTGTCACCCTGACCCATGCAAAAGGAAAAAAATACGTCGAAGGTTGCACAGCAATCGGCTGCGAACGAGGGTATGCGATCGGCTCGGGAGATATTGTGGACTGCCGCGGCGATGCTTTATACGGTCCGGTCTTCGGGGTTGATTATAAATCCGACAGCAACATTACGGCCGATATCACCGTGCTGTCGAACGAGGGCGCTTTTAACGGCGATGGACTGCTGGCTAAGATTATTGGTAAAGATCACAACATCACATTTCGTTGCGACGCAACCAAGGTGGACCCATCGCTTCCCATCAGCATTGATGAATCCAGCAATATTGAGATTCACAACCTGACCCTATATCCATTGAATCTTGGTTCGGACAGCTCCGGCACGACTGGCGAATCCCAAGGTAAGATCAAAAAACGAGGCTCCAACAACAAGGTGGAAAAAATATAATGAAAATCAATGTACTCAAACCAATAACCATCGCCGCCTGCTGTGTATTCACTTCCAATATTAATGCGGCCCCGACGAAGGCTTCCGGGCAGCTTCCGAACATTATTTATATTTTGGCCGATGATATGGGCTATGGAGATGTCAGTGCGCTCAATCCTGACTCGAAGATACAGACTCCGAATATTGATCGGCTCGCAAAAGATGGCATGCGTTTCACCGATGCTCATTCCGGGTCTTCCGTTTGTACACCCACACGATATGGCATTCTGACCGGGCGCTATTGCTGGCGAACGCGATTGAAAAGTCAGGTTCTGTGGAACTACGACAACAGCTTAATGGATGCAGAACGACTCAACATCGCATCCTTTCTTAAGGACCAGGGATACAACACCGCCATGGTTGGAAAATGGCACCTCGGGATGGACTGGGTCAGCAAATCAAACCCGGATGAAATCACAAATAAAGAAGAGGACGTCGACTTCACCCAACCGTTCCGCAACGGCCCGGTTGATATGGGTTTTGACATGTTCTACGGCATCAATGCCTCACTCGATATGCCTCCTTATATCTTCCTCGAACAGGACATGGCCGTCACACAGCCAACGGGTAAGATTGGTAAAAAAGAATATGGCCGCGCTGGCATGGCCGACGAAAAATTGAGTGCGGATGATTTCCTTCCGGCATTCACAGAAAAAGCGGTTTCCTACATTAAGTCGCAGGACAAAAATACACCCTTTTTTCTTTATTTCCCGCTGAATGCTCCGCATACCCCGATTGCTCCATCTGAAGCTTTTCAGGGAAAGAGCAAGCTGGAGGGCAAGCTGGGTGAATATGCCGACTTCTGTATCGAAGTGGATGACACCGTGGGTCAGATTCTCAATGCGCTTAACGAAAAAGGGCTCAGCGAAAATACCATTGTAATTTTCACGGCCGACAATGGTTGCGCCTATTACATCGGGGTAAAAGAATTCGAGGAGAGCGGTCATTACCCGAGTGCGATTTACAGAGGATACAAAGGCGGCACCTTCGATGGCGGTCATCGCGTACCTTTCCTAGTGCAATGGCCAGCTACCATTAAACCGGCCACCGAAAATAATCAACCGATCAGCCTGACCGATCTGCTGGCCACCTGCGCAGACATACTAGGTGCAGAACTGCCGAACGATGCCGGCGAAGACAGCTTGAGTTTTCTGACCGCTCTGCAGGGTGATTCCATTGATACTTCGAGACGGCCAGCCGTTGTACACCACGATTTCAACGGCGATTTTGCAATCCGCCAAGGCAAGTGGAAGCTGCTGATCAAAGCCAATGCCGGCCTGGGTTATAAGGAAAAGAAATTTACTCCGGGCGTGCATTTATATGATCTGGAAAAAGATCCCGGAGAAAACAGCAACGTCGCCGATCAGCATCCCGAAAAAGTCAAGGAACTCTCCGATCTCTTGGAGAAATATAAAAGCGAAGAATACAGCGTCAGCCGAGACTGAGCTAAGAGAATTGATTCAAAACAAAGGAGTTTAACCAATGGCTTTTAAACGAATAATGATGACCGCACTCGCCAGTGTAATTTTACTGCTCTCACATTCAACCTTCGGAGAATCCGCCGAGGAACGAGATGCGCGTATGGAATGGTGGCGCGAAGCCCGCTTCGGTCTATTTATTCACTGGGGCATCTATGCCATCCCCGCAGGCGAATGGGAAGGAAAGCCAACGGTGAAAGGCGGCGCCGAGTGGATTCAAAGCAAAGATAAAATTCCTGCTGCGGAATACGCGCAACTTATTGATCAATTCAACCCCATTCAATATGACGCGGATGATTGGGTACAACTGGCCAAACAAGCCGGGATGCAATATATCGTGATCACCAGTAAGCATCACGACGGATTTTGCCTCTGGGATTCGGCGCAGACCGAATGGGATGTTGCTTCCACACCGTATAAAAAAGATCTGCTCAAACCGCTGGCCGAGGCGTGCCGGAAATATGGCATCAAACTTTGCTTCTACCACTCCATCATGGATTGGAAACATCCCGACTACGGCGTTAAAAAAGACTGGCGCGGCAATGCGGACAATCCAACTCCCGACATGGATGTGTATACCACGTATATGAAAGCGCAGCTGAAAGAGCTGCTCTCGGAATACGGCGATATCGGCGTGCTTTGGTTCGATGGTGAATGGGAAGATGCATGGACGCACGAACGCGGCATCGATCTGGATGACTATCTGCGCGGCATCGATCCCTCGCTCATTATTAACAACCGGGTCGATAAAGGCCGACAGGGAATGAAAGGTATGAATAAAGACGGCAGTTTCCGCGGCGACTTTGGCACCCCCGAGCAGGAAATTCCGCACACCGGTTTCCCGGGCGTCGATTGGGAATCCTGCATGACCATGAATAAGAGCTGGGGCTACAAAGTTTCGGATCAAAACTGGAAATCAACGGAAAAGCTGATTCGCAATCTGGTCGATATTGCTTCCAAAGGCGGGAACTATCTCTTGAATGTCGGCCCCACGGCGGAAGGTCTTATTCCGGCCCCCAGTGTCGAGCGCTTGCAAGCGATGGGAGCGTGGATGAAGCCTAACGGCGAATCGATTTACGGCACAGTTGCCAGTCCCCTGCCCGAATTGAGCTGGGGCCGCTGCACTGTGAAAAACGAAGCACATTCCACCGTTTTCTATCTGCACGTTTTCCAATGGCCGGAAAATGAGAAAGTGACCGTTCCCGGGTTAAAAATCAATCCGACCGGCGCTGAAGCATCTCTTCTTGCCACCGGGAAATCGCTGAAATGGACCCCGGCCGAAGATCACCTTCAAATTGAAGTCGGCCCGCTTGCTCCTGACCCAATCGATAGCGTCATTAAGTTGACGGTTAAAGGGCCGTTTGAAATTAAGGGCACTCATTAGTGCAGCCAGCTAGATCCATTGCTTTTTGTTAGCAATTTATTAGGGGTCTCTCCGTTATTTCTTGTTTCACTGCTTTGTCCGTCGCAGTTGACTTTCAGAGCAGCGTCATAAAGAGGGTAGATTTCTATGATATTTAAGGTTCGCGTTTTTCTTATCTTGTTAACCATCGCGCTATTCGCGTGCCGCCAAGGCGTGGCCCAAACGATTCGTATCAGCGAAATCATGGCGGACAATGAAGATACGTTACTAGACATGAACGGTGAGGCATCGGACTGGATCGAGCTATACAACACGACGGACGCACCGGTCAGTCTGTCAGGCTGGTATCTGACCGATGTCGCCACGAACCTTACCAAATGGAGTTTTCCCGCGACCGAGATCGCCGCCAATGGTTTCCTGATCATCTTCGCCTCCGGCAGCGATAATCAACCGGTCGCGGGCACAGAACTGCATGCCAATTTCAAGCTGAGTGCGTCGGGGGAATACATCGCGCTCACGCGGCCGGATGGAAGCACGATCGAGGACGCACATGATTTTCCTGCTCTTGCAGAAGACAGGTCATTCGGTTACTCCTTTGAGAAAACCGGGGGTTCGGTGCTGCTGGATGCCGGCGCGTCCTGTGCCGCGCACGTACCCACCAGCGCGGCCGATGCCGCCGGATGGCAGGAGACGAGCTTTAGCGATGCCGCGTGGTTGCAAGGTGCCACCGGAGTGGGATATGAAAAACAGGGTTCGACTTTTGCCAGTCAGATCAATCTAGACGCCTCGTCAATGAGTGGAGTAAATGGCTCCATCTACATTCGCATTCCCTTTTCCCTGGACGATCCGGCATTCATCAGCGAGCTGAGTTTGAAGATGAAGTATGACGACGCGTTCGTGGCGTATCTGAATGGGACGTTAGTTGCTAGCTCCTCAAACGCGGACCTGCCCCCTTCGTGGGACAGTCTTGCGACTGCGGCGCACGATAATGACGCCGCTCTACTCTTTGAATCATTTGGGCTTTCAGCGCATATTGGAGCCTTGAACATGGGAGATAACATCCTGGCCATACACGGCATGAATGATAGTGTTGCCGGTGGCAGAAAGGATAGGACGGATTTGTTCATACTCCCTCGACTTGAAGCCAGCTATGCAGGCACCATCGAACCGGAAAGCGCTGGGCATTTGGACTCTGCCACACCGGGATACGCTAACTCTGAAACCTATTATGAGGATTTTGTCGAAACCCCGATCACCACGCCCGAACGTGGATTTTACGACGCACCGTTTTCGGTCTCGGTATCGAACGTAACCGCGGGCGCAACGATTCGTTACACGATGGACGGTTCCGAACCGACCGAGGCAAGCACGGAATATACAGGCCCCGTCACGATTTCGGGAACCACTTGTTTTCGCGTTGGCGGGTTTGTGGAGGGTTGGAAACCCTCTTATCCTCGGACCGACACATACATCTTCGTTGATGACGTGGTCACGCAACCGGAGTATGAAGAGAATATCGTTGGTGCCAACGCGACCAGCTCATCCGGTCAAAAAATGATTTATGGAATGGATCCGAATGTCGTTGGCAAAACCTATTATGACGCCTCGAACCAACTCGTGACCGTGCAGGACGCGCTGAAGGCCATACCCACAATTTCTATTACGACGGATCATGAAAATCTCTTCGATCCATCCAAAGGTATCTATGTCAACGCCGCTGTTCGCTGGGAAGTTCCCGCTTCGATTGAGCTGATCAATCCCGATGCTTCCGAAGGGTTTGAGATTTACGCGGGATTGCGTATCCGCGGTGGATACAGCCGGCATGATAATTATCCCAAACACGCGTTTCGCCTCTTTTTTCGCGATGAGTACGGTACTGGAAAACTCAGATACCCCATGTTCGAGGACGAAGGTGTCGATGAGTTTGACAAAATCGACCTTCGAACGGCGATGAACTATAACTGGGCAAAAGAGAATAATCCGTTGAATACGTTTCTGAGGGATGTTTTCGCACGGGATACTGCGTTGGATATGGGACAGGAAAATCCGCGCAGCCGATACTACCACCTCTATCTGAACGGACAGTACTGGGGACTCTACATGACCGAGGAACGTCCGGTCGCCACCTTTGGTGCCTCCTATTACGGGGGTGATAAAGACGATTACGACGCAATTAAGATTCAATCATGGACGGAGCCGGATGGATATTCTATCGAAGTCACGGATGGAACGCTCGATGCGTACGAGCGGTTATACAACGCGGCGATGGCAGGATTTACCAACAACGCAGACTACTTCGCGGTGCAAGGGCTCGATGCCAACGGAGAGACCGATACCACTCTGGAAAGACTTCTCGATGTCGAAAACATGATCGACTACCTGCTGGTCATCTACTACACCGCCGCATCCGACAACTGCATCACCTCCTTCGCGGGCGGTTACGAAAAGCTCAACAACATGTACGCTATTTACAATCGGGCCAACCCGGACGGATTTAAGTGGTTCCAGCACGATAGTGAGCACTCGCTCGACACCAACAAGAACCTTGATTTCACGGGCCCTTTCCCGCACGAAAACTTCACGTTATTCAAGTATTTCAACGCCATGACGCTTCATGAAAAGCTCTCTGTGAACGAAGAATATCGCCTTACGTTTGCCGACCGCGTCCATAAACATATGTTCAACGACGGGGCGCTGGTTCGAACCAATTGCGAAGCGCGACTCGACTGCCGTGCCGCCCAGATCGACCGCGCCATCGTTGCCAACGCCGCTCGCTGGGGCAACACCGACCTTGACCGCGATACCTGGGTCGATGCGGTCGTCACCACCCGCCTCTTTTTTGCTCGTTCTGACGACCGATGCCTTGAAGTGATTGAATATCTCGATGACGACGGATTGATTCCGTCCGTCAATCCGCCGGCACTGAGTCTTTTTTCCGGGCTCGTCGCGCAAGGAACACCAATCACGCTGAGCACCGCGTCAGGAACCATCTATTTCACCACCGATGGAACCGATCCCAGGGCTGTTGGCGGTGCAATCAATGGAGCAGCCTATTCCGGGCCCATCGTCATATCCCGCCCAACTCATTTAAAAGCCCGTATTCTGTTCAATGGAGAATGGAGCGCACTAACCGAGGCCACCTACTGGACGACGGAGATTCCATTGGCCATCACGGAATTGATGTATCATGCGCCCAATGGAAACCCGCATGACTTTATTGAAATCCGAAACAACTCAGGCGAGGCCGTATCACTGAAGGGATACAAACTCGACAATGCGATTGACTTCAAATTCAAAAATGCAGAGCAAACCAGTCTCGCGCCGGGCGAATATCTCGTGGCGGTGGACGACTACGCCGCATTCGACTCGACCTACCCTTTCAGCGATATAAACATCGCGGGCGAGTTTAGTGGCGACCTTTCCAACGGCGGCGAAAAGGTCGATTTGGAATTTCGCGATCAGGATTTGATTTCATTCACGTATTCCGACGCGCGCAACTGGCCGCAGGCCGCTGATGGAGCCGGACACTCGCTGGTTCCTGTCGACTCGGCAATGAATAATCAGGAGCGCGGCTCACTGGACTACGGCGGCAACTGGCGGGCGAGCACGTGTCTCGGAGGATCGCCCGGTGCGGCAGATCCGCAGCTTTATCCCACGGTTGTTTTGAATGAAATTTCGGCCCATACCGATACGGGCCTGGCTCCCCCGTTTGATTCAAACGATAAAATTGAACTCTACAATACGTCCGATTCGCCTGTAACCCTCAGCGGCTGGTATTTGAGCGACTCGCTCGATGAGCCAACCAAATGGCTCATTCCCACCACGACGATTTCAGGCAACGGATTTATCGTCTTCGATGAATCCGATTTTCATGTTGATGGCATCAATGGCTTCGGTCTTAACAAAGCTGGCGAGCAGGTCATCCTTTCGGCGCCCGACCGCGTTGTCGACGCCGTTCGATTCAAAGGGCAGGAAAATGTGAATACCGGCGTCTCCTGGGGACGCTATCCCGACGGCACGGGCGACTGGCTTACCACGGTTCCAACCCTTGGAAATCCAAACGCACTCAAGGCGGCCACCGTTCGAATCAGCGAGCTGATGTATAACCCGATCCAGCCCGGAAACGACTACGAATACATCAAAATTGAAAATATCGGAACCGCATCACAGACCTTCCAAAATAATACCGGAACGTACCGCATTGACGGAGGCGTGGGATTCGACTTTCCTGCTGACACCACACTGCCCGCTGGCGAAACGCTTTGGATTCTATCCTTTAACCCAACCAACACCGTCAAGCTAAACCTATTCTGTGGCGCTTACGGCTTAACAGCCGCCCAGGAAAACTTCCTCGGTGGATATTCCGGTTCGCTCTCCGACCGTGGCGAACGCGTGGCACTCGAACGTCCGCAGGATTCCGACGATCCTGAAAACCCGCAGGACATTTCCTGGGTCGTCATCGATGAACTCTTTTATTTTGATCAAAGCCCTTGGCCAACCGGCGCCGATGCAACTGGAAATCCGTTGATTCGCACCGGCTTCTCCAGCTGGGGCGCTCCTTCGGCCACCGATACCGATGCTGACCGCATGGACGATAGCTGGGAGATGGATCATTTCCAATCCCTGGAACAAGTTAATCCCGATTGGGATTTTGATGGCCAAAGCAATCTGGAGGAATACATCGCAGACAGCGATCCCACCAACGCCTCCTCCATGTTCATTATAGAAGAGCTTCAAGTACCAACGCTGGGCTGGACGGCAAAAGTGGGGAGGACCTATTCCGTCTATTGGACCGATGACCTGAATCAGCCCTTCGTTCGGGTCGCGTCAGGCCTGACCTCGGGAACCTATACCGACTCAACCGCCGCAGATCGTGACGGCCCGAATTACTACTATATCAACGTCGAAATAAAATGACCGGAACCAACAGACGCGACATATCCATATAAAGGTTGAAATAACTGAATCGATCCGGTCTAGGGAAATGGAGGAAAGGAATTATAAACAATGAACCCCAACGGGAGGACCTCCACCTTACAGGACACCTGCCCTTATTTGGAATCCCGCCGCCGAAGATTTTCCAACAGCGTTTCATCCAGACTGTCTGCCCGCCAGGCCGTGATCCAGCGCAAACGCAGCGGGCCGGCCACAATGGCAATCACGGAGGCGAGAACAAACGAAAGACCGAACGCGATGAAGAAGCAGCTCCAACCATTGGAAGCCGCCATACGCGGGCCGGAGAACCCTGAAATCGTCAGACAGATCGTGGCAAGCCCCAACAACATTTGGGCACGCGTCTGGATCAGCGCAAAAGATTCCTTCACCGCCCCAAACAATTTGGCATAGTCATCGCCCCCATAAATTTCCTTCATGAACGCCAGTTCCTCTTCGGGCTTTAACTTTCTCAACATCGCTTCGCTCCAAATGTAGGACAGGCTTCCAGCCTGTCTATCCGTGCTGGGCCGATTCAGTACAAACAGGCTGGAAGCCTGTCCTACTTTACTACAGACGTGGCAGGGTCAGACCACCATCCACATAGATCGCCTGCCCGGTTGCATAAGGCAGATCGCCGCGTGCCATTGCTGCGGCTAATTTTCCGATGTCCTCTGGAACGCCCCAGCGCTTTTCAACGAGCAGGTCGGTATGGTCGATCAGATCATCGTATTTACTCGTCACCCCGGCGGTCATGTCGGTTTTGATGATACCCGGACGGATTTCATAAACCGGAATGGCAAATTCACCGAGACGTGCCGCAAAGAGCGAGCTCATCATGCCGAGGCCCGCCTTCGAGATGCAGTAGTCTCCACGGTTCGGCGAGACCACCGTCGCCGAGATTGAACCCACATTGATGATGCAACCTGCGAACGAATCATCGGCTTTCTTCTGCTCAACCATCCAGTTGGCACAGGCCTGCGTGAGAAAGTACGGACCCTGTAGATTGATTTTCATGATCCATTCAAAACTGTCTTCGTCCGCTTCCAGAATGTCGGCACGTACCTTCGGCGCCACTCCGGCGTTGTTGACCAGCACATCGAGTCGGCCGAATCGTTCCTTAATTTCAGCCAGCATTGCGGCCCGATCGTCGGCGGAGGAAACATCGCCGGAACAGTAGAGCACTTCGGTGCCCATTTTTTCCAATGCCTGGACGGAGTCCGCCACTTTCGATGCATCGGAGCGCCCGCTCAGTACGAGGTTAAAACCATCAGCCGCCAGCTTTTCACAAATTCCAAAACCAATCCCGCGTCCGCCGCCGGTTACCAATGCTACTTTTTTCATAAATCTGTCTCCTGTAATTAAAATCGTTTTTGTTTGTGAATGTGCTGAATGATAATGCGGCAGTCTTCCAGCACCTCGTAGGTATGCTCAAACACCGCGTCGAACTGAAGGCAGTCGCCCGCACTCAATATATGATTTTCATACGGAAGGTTAATCTGCAGCTTACCCTCCAGCACCCAGCAGATTTCAAAATCATCGCGATGGGCGTCCGGATTGGAACGTGAAGCACCTTTCGGCGCATCAGCATAAAAACACTTCGAATTAGCATATTCGATCTGCCGGAAATGAAAATCACCCGCAATCCGCTCACTCTCCACCTTGCACTGAGCCGTGCGCGACTCCACCAGTCCCAGCAGTTCCGAGGCGGTCAGACCAAACGCACGTGCCAGACGAAACAACGTTTTAAGCTCGGCAGTTGTTTGATTTCGCTCCAACTTAGAAATCACGGCCGTCGATATGCCCGTCCGTTCCGATAAGTCGGCAATCGTCATTTCTGCGCGTTTGCGCAGATCTCGCAGCACGGCGAAATTATACATCTGTGAATTAAACTCGTATAGATCAGCCATCGTTCATGTCCTGTTTTCAGTTAAGTGCGAAATGACATATAGCGCTTGACTATGTTCCTATACAATATATTTTAATTATCAATATATAGACGGAGAATATTTATGCATATTAATTACACTCTGACCCCAGCCGACCTTCTTCCGGATCTTGAACGCTTCTGGCAGGTATCCGGTCAGAAAATCAACGACCTCAATAAAAACTACGATCCCGCCAAAGGTTCCCCCGTCTTCACCGTGAAAGGCAAGTACACCACGCGCGGCTGGACCGAATGGACCCAGGGCTTTCAGTACGGCGGGGAAATCCTGCAGTTCGATGCCACCAGCGATGCCTTTTTCCTCGAAATGGGCAAAAAGAATACGGTCTCCAACATGGCGCCACACGTCAGCCATTTCGGTGTGCACGACCACGGATTCAACAATGTCAGCACCTACGGCAACCTGCTGCGCCTGATGAACGAAGGCCGTATTCCTGAAAACGAATGGGAACGAAACTTCTATGAAATGGCACTTAAGGCTTCGGGTTCTGTACAGGCCCGTCGCTGGACCGACCTGCCCAATGATCGCGGCTACATCTATTCCTTTAACGGCCCGCACTCGCTTTTTGCCGATACCATCCGCTCGCTGCGCGCCCTCATTGTGGCTCACCAGCTCGGCCATTCCTATATGGGTGAAGGCGATGTGGAAATTTCTCTGCTCAAACGTGCTATTCAGCACGCCAAAACCACCGCCGACTATGCTGTCTATTATGGCGAAGGCCGCGACTTCTACGATGTCTGGGGACGCACCGCGCACGAAAGTATCTTCAATCTGAACGATGGAGCCTACCGCTGCCCGAACTCGCAGCAGGGCTTCTCGCCCTTCACCACCTGGACCCGCGGTCTCTCATGGATCATGGTGGGTGCACCGGAACAGCTTGAATTCCTTAAAACCATCGACGATGCGGAACTGGAACCGCTCGGCGGACGCGAAGCCATTGAAGCCTTCCTGCTGAAAATGGCGAAAGCCACCTGTGATTTCTATATTGAAAACACCGCCACCGACGGCATCCCCTACTGGGACACCGGTGCACTGGATACCCACAAACTCGGTGAGGATGTATACGAACGGGAATCCGATCCGTTCAACGATGCCGAACCGGTCGACTCTTCCGCCGCCGCCATCGGAGCGCAGGGACTGCTACGTCTCGGTCGGTATCTGAACGACGAGAAATACACGCAGGCCGGTCTTACCGTCATGAAAACGTTGATGAGCGACAAATACCTCAGCCTCGATGAATCGCATCAGGGTCTGATCCTTCATTCGATCTATCACCGTCCCAACGGTTGGGATTATATTCCGGATAGGCAAACCATTCCGTGCGGCGAATCCAGCATGTGGGGCGACTACCACGCACGCGAAACCGCGCTCTACATTCAGCGCCTCGCGAAAAAGGAACCGTACTATAAATTTTATCTGTAAACCGCGTTGCGGCGGTCGAACGGCGCAGGTCGAAAAGTCAAATGTCCCGACTTTAAGACCTTCGACCTTCAGACCTTTGACACTAAATGAAATAAGGAGAAGACCATGATCATTGGAGACCTCAGCGAAATTGCAGGCCGCACCTATCCGGCAAAACGGCTGACTCAAAACCTTGTGGGCGGTATGTCGCCCGTGCAATGCGATAACTTTGCGATGGGATATGTGACACTTGAACCCAACGGCGGACAGGTTCCGTGGCACAACCAGGAACAGGAAGAGATCTACTTCGTGGTTTCCGGCACCACTGAGATGTGCCTCGGCGAAGAACGCAGAGAAATGAAGGCTGGTCAGATCGTGCACATTCCCTCGGGCGTTTATCATCAGATGACCAATATCGGTGACGAAACCGCGACCTTTATCTATTGCTACGGCCCAGCAGGCGATGTGGCGCATTGGCGCGAAGAACTTGCCGGAACGCTTCCAAAGGCTGGAATTGATGTTCCTGCTCTACCGGAAGGCGCTCGACCGCAATGCACCGATATGCCCGAAGGCGGGCCGATTATTATTTAAAAGGCGTGATTCATGAAACGTGAGGCGTGATCATCAGTCACGTTTCACGGCTCACTCATCACTTAAAACTTAACACTGAATCGGAGATTCATCATGGAAATCAAACGTATCGGCATCATCATGAACGGCGTGACCGGGCGGATGGGCACGAACCAGCATCTGGCCCGCTCCATCTCGGCTATCATTAAAGAAGGCGGAATCAAAGTCGGTAACGACCTGATCATTATGCCCGACCCCATCCTGACCGGACGTCGCGAATACGCCCTGAAAGAACTCGCAGAAACATACGGCAACGACGCCCGCGGCGAAGCTTACAAATACACCACCGATGTGCAGGGTGCACTTGATGGAAAATACGGTGACTACGAAATCTTTTTCGATGCCTCCGGCACGCTGCAACGCGCGGGCTTCATTGAAAAGGCGGTAAAAGCCGGAAAAGCCATCTACTGCGAAAAACCGACGGCCGTTAAAACCAAAGAAGCCGTGCGTCTCGCGAAACTCGTTTCCGATGCCGGCCTCAAAAACGGGGTGGTTCAGGACAAACTTTGGCTTCCGGGCTTCCGTAAAATCAAAATGCTCAAGGAGCAGGACTTCTTCGGAAATATTCTTTCCGTTAAAGGCGACTTCGGCTATTGGGTATTCACCGGTATGGACTACGACCAGCCAGCTCAGCGCCCCAGCTGGAACTACCGCGCCGAAGATGGCGGCGGCATGATGATCGATATGTTCTGCCACTGGCGCTATGTGATCGACAATGTATTCGGTCTGGTTAAATCGCTGGTTGCTTATGGTGTCACCGACCTGCCGGAACGCCGCGCGGAAGACGGCAAGCCCTTCAAATGCACGGCCGACGATTCCGCTTATGCGATGTTCCTGCTCGAAGATGGAACCATGGTTCAGTTCAACAGCTCCTGGTGTACCCGCGTGCGTCGCGACGACCTGCTGACCGTTCATGTGGACGGCGTTAAAGGATCTGCGGTAGCCGGCCTGCGCGAAGTAAAGACCCAGGCGGCAGCCAACACACCGAAGCCGGTCTGGAATCCGGATATCAAACAGCCGATCGATTTCCTCGCGGGCTGGGAAGATGTTCCGAACAACATCGAATACGACAACGCCTTCAAGATTCAGTGGGAAATGTTCATTAAGCATGTCGTGCTCGATGAAGAATGGAACTATTCGCTGATGGAAGGCGCCAAAGGCGTTCAGCTGGCCGAGCTCGGTATGCAGAGCTGGAAAGAACGCAAATGGATGGACGTTCCGGAACTCGGATAATTCCATTTTCCAGAGATTGGGAGTTTCCAATCTCTGGAAACCAAAGGAGCGGCCTCAAGCCGCTCCTTTTTATTTAATCGTCCAGGTCCTCTTCAAGCTCTTCGAGCTTGTCGTAGGCAACTCCGATGCGTTTCTTCACCTGAATAAAGCGAACAAACCCTACCACGACAGCAACTAGCCCTAAAAACAACAGCGCAATGCCAAGCTTTACCATCAATGGTTCCTCCGACAAAAGTTTCAGAAGCGTTCCTCCGGCAGCAAACAGCGCAATAGATGTTCTTAAATATGACAACAGCGTCCGTTCATTCGCAAGTACAGTGCGGTCATACGCGAGATGATCGCGAAGAATCATGTCATCTGGATTTACTTTCGAATAAGGCATCGCTCATCTTTCTATTTATCGCCGGCGACCACCACCCCGCCAACCAGCTGGCGCGCGAGAATCAGGGCGTCGGCTCGCACTTCATATTCCGAAGGAAACAATACCTTGGCGTCCGATGCAATACCGGAGGTGTCGCGGGAACGCAAAATTAGATCTTTCGCGAACGCACCGTTCTTCTTTTCCTCGTCCGAACCGGATGCGATCAGGGTTTCCGCTTTCTCGAGCACCAGATCCTGCTGCATCGTAAAGATTGCTTCCATCGTTGCAATCGGATCCGCCTCAATCTTCGAACGATCCACGCCACCCAGCAGCGTTTCCGCCATCAGCAGGTTGTTAAAGTTGTAGCCGTAGTTAAACGGATAAATGATGTGCGGCGAGGCTTTCGTTGTCGGAGGCCACTGGCCATCGGAGTTGTAGGAGTTGGTGAGGTGGAACCACACGCGCTCCAGCATATCCTGCGGTAGGGTGTCCTCCACTTCTTTCAGCTTTTCACGAACCAGCGCCTGCCACGGACGGAGCAGCAGCGCCATCGGCGTGCCCGACCAGTTCGAGGCCTGCCCACCATGCCACGACATGTTGTCGTTAAAGTTGATTTTATCTTCCAAGGGTTGGATGTCATTACAGGCCGAATCAAAGGTCGTAAATTCGCCCAGCTCGCGCACGGCGTTCACCATGGAGACGAGCTTTTCCTCTGCATCGGGCATACGCTCAAAAATCTGATCCGGATCATTGCAGTATTTGAGGTTGTACCAGGCATTGGTGCCGACGTATTCCGCGTCGTCGGCATAGATCAGCATGGCACCCTCTTCCTCACCGGGATTCTGGGCTGAGAATTTTTTAATGAGCTCCACATAGTTTTCGAGTGAGTGACCCGGATGGCTCATGAAGTAGCGCACGCCGAACACGGCGACCCGGTCGGTTCTTAAAAACACACGGAGTGTGTCCGGCTCCATGCCTTCCAGATTTTTGAATGGAAAGTGCAGCGCCTTTTCTGTGCCTGGCAGATCGTATTTAAAGTCGAAGTTGTAGAACTGGGAGTTGTCAATTTTTTCAACGTCGTAGATTTCCGGACGAAGCGGGTTTCCATCGAGATCGAGCGAACGGCTGTACTGTTCAAATTCCTGCAGCAGGTTGCGGTAGCCGTTGTCGGCGACCTGATTCTTCACATAACTGCGCCAGCCGCATTCCGGATTCCAGAAACTCTTCGGCTGAATGCCAAGGTATTTCCGATAGATGTCGTTTGAAAATTTAATGGCCCAGCGTCCGTCCTCTTCCGGGAAGTTCGGCAACATCGGATGCGCATAGGGCGACCCCATGAATTCGCACTGACCGGTTGCAATCGCCGCTTTGAGTTTTTCGAGCACATCCGGCGTTTTGATCGCCATCTGTTCGATGGTGTAGCCGGAGGCTTCGAACACATATTGATCGGTCGGCAGCTTTTCGCGATAGGTATCAAAAATCAGCTCATAGCTGCTGCGGATGACGAACTCATACCGGCGCTCCGGCAGATAGGCGTAGTTTAGGTTCGCGTGGTATATCGAAACATATTTCATAGGTCATTCCTTTCATCTATTTTCCGGTTTCCAATGTCTGGAAACCATGCAAACAAACGAACCCTGACCGACGAGATCGAACGTATCGGGGCAGTGGCCTCAATTGGACCACATCAAACAGTCCCCCGAAATTTATCTACAGAGGCCGCAAAGTAACCAAGGTCGTGCGACCAATCAACCTGAAAAGATCCCTTTTTCTACATCCCCTTTGTTAAGCGGATCACGAAGCCGTTGTTCGGCTTCAGATGGAGTTCAAGTTGACTTTGATTGTTCAGCTGTTTTGTTTCAATTTTCACCTGAGTGCGGGTCTTGACGCTCTCATCATCGGTATAGATCGTGGCATCATATTGGGCATTCTCATCCAAAAAGGAAAAATCAACGATGACGTCGCGCGCCGCTGTTCCATTGATGCCGCCGACATACCAATCCGCTCCCTTGCGGCGGGCGATCACGCCGAGCTTTCCAATCTCTGCCTCAAGGACTTTCGTGTCGTCCCAGGTCGTGGGTACTTGGCGGAAAAATTCCAACTCAGGCTCATTCCCGATATGCTTGGTATCGCCCCAGAGTCCATCCAGTTTATCGGGCGACTCCGCAGGGCGGTCGTACCAAAAGAGGAACTGCAACGGGCTGAATAGACACACGGTCTTTGCCAACTGCGAAGCGTGTGAGCCCATTACATCAACCTTCGGACTATAATAGCAGACGGTGTTGTCGGCCGCCCCGGCCAGCATACGGGTGAACATGGTGATCAGCGTATGTTCATTGGGCACGGTTTCCTCGTCCCCACGGATGCCCTCCTGCGTCAGCAGGTTGGGATAGGTACGCGAAAAACCTGTGGGCCGATACTCGTCATGTACATCCACCACCATCCGGTACGCCGCAGCCTTTTGGATCGCCTCATGCATCCACTCCGTTGCATCCTGATCCCCTACCCGCACAAACCCGAACTTGATTCCGGAAATGCCCCATTCCTGGTAGAGGGGTAGCAACTCGTCCAGCTGCTTCTCGAGCGCGCGGCGGTTGACATAGAGCATAATCCGCACATTCTTCTCTTTTGCGTACGCCACAATGGCTTCCAGATCGAAGGGTCCTTTTGAACGCTTGGGATCCAGTGTGATGGTCGTCGCATCCGATTCGTCATCCATTTCGTGTCCGTACCAACCCGCATCAAAATGGACATACTGCATGCCGTTGGCGGCCACAAAATCTACGGCCCGAAGTCCGCCCTCCGTGGTCAGCGTTGTTTCGCGCAGTACCTTCCCGGGTACGATCCATGAAGTGTCCTCGATCGCGCACGGCGCATTGAGATTGAGGATCAGATAATTATTCTCCAACAGCTCGCCATAATTTTTTCCGATCATGATGACGCGCCAGGGTGACCGGAACGGCAGATCAACTGTCGCCTTCGAAGCACTGCTTCGTTCGCTTTTCAGCGCGCCCGACACCTTGTCCTGCACGGTTCTGCTCATGCTTCCATCCAGACTGGACAGGATGGCTAAAGGCGTCTCGGGATCTGAATCAAAACTGATCCGCGCATAATCAACCAGTGATGCCTCTGCGAGGGCGATCACCTGATCCTTCCCGCACTCAATCACCAGCGGCCGTTCCGCGCCCGGCTTCAACCGGCTCAGCGGAATCCGGGAGTAACGCCCCTGCGCCGTTAACCGTCCGCGCCTCCGCTCGGGTGTGGACCACACGTCATAATCCTCCGCAAACCGGTAACTGATCAGCTCATCATCAATATGAAGCTGCTGCAGTCCGCCCTGTTCCGGGATCTCGTAGGCAAAGGCCACCCCTTCGTTGTAGGCGCGGAAAATAACGTTCAGCCGGCTTTCCTCACTCTTCAGCGACAGCGTCATTTCATTGTATTGATCCGGAATTGTGCTCCGCTCACCGAATGCCGTGGTCCACTCGTCGTCAACAGATCGCCGTTCAACGTTCTCCACCGCGAAGGTTCCCGCGAAATCCAACTCCTGGGCCGGAAGGCGCAGCGTCGAAGGTTCAATGAGCGTCTCCCCCCGGCTCATCACCGAAAACCGGATAATATCGGAACCATCTTCCGCCGGCATAACCAAAAGCTCGTGCGCCCCATTCGGCGAAACAACCCGCATCGCTTCTCCTTCTGCCAACGAGAGGCTCGATGTCAGCATGAGCAACCCCGCCACGGTCCAATATTTCGAAATCAGATTCACGATATACTCCTCGGCCAACTTTTACTTTGCATCAAAACGCGTACCGTAGATGCGCAGTTCAGACGGCTCAAACAGCCCGCGGCCATGTTTCTTAATGCGCAGATATCTGAAACGGTCTTCCCTTCGTTTTTTATGGACTTCCATCGTTACCATTTCTAATGAACGTTCAGTGGAGTCGGTGAGTTCAATCCATTTTTCCTGATCGTTCGACCCGTAGAAAACGACCCCTTCCGTACGCTCTTCAAAGTTCATTCGACCTTCCAGAGCAAAGGAAGTAAATGCCATTTGGAAGTCGGGACCGAAATCGAAGATATAGCCCATATCCTTGGCCAGCCCAGAGAGCGGGAATGTGTCATCGTTGCTATCGATCAGCCATCCAACAGAATTACCGATCTCTGATGAAACAGCGATTTTCGGATAATCAACACTGCCGTCCGGCAGCTGCGGCGTCAGCACTTCGAGTCCATTGAACGCCTGTTGAAGCAGCAGCAGCCCCTGCCAGAACACTTCATCGCTCGTGCTCTCGGATGCCCGCGCCACTTTACCATAGAGTTCAATACAATGATCCAACGTTCCCTGAACGTAGGCAACATCGGCATCATGCACCGATTTAATCGCCTCCATCGCCGCCTTACGATCGGGTGCAACCGCGATGGTTACCTGACGCGGCTCAATCGTTTCTCCATTCAAGGCTTCCACCACAAAAGAAGTTTCCCCGATTTCCTGCGGCGACCAGGTAAAGGCTCCCGTTTCACTATTCAGTTCCGCCCCTTCCGGCAGCCCCAGACTGCTGATCTGCTGCGCGTTTGTAGCAGCAAAATCCATCGTGATGGCTGCCCCCACATAGGCATTCATCCGCAAGGGATCATTTCCTCCGACAAAGCTCGGTGGGTTCAGCTGATTGTCGGGCCTGCGAAGGAACTGATCCAGATCTACGGTCGTTTCTGGAGATGCGATTGTATCAACAAAAATAATGTCCTCCACATGCTCAAACGGCGACATCGTATACGTAACATAGCGCCACTCTGCCTGCGTATTCGGCAGCAGCCAGGGCTTTTCAAACCCTTCCATGTTGAGTGTCGCGACGCCCGTTGTCCGTATTTTCAGCCCGATAGTTTTGCTGGGTGTTTTAATACTGAGCAGTGCGATACGTGCGCCTTCTTCCGAAGGCTTCACACGCAGAAAGGAATTCCCGTCCTCTTCCACAACCGATGCATTTCCAAAATTGCTCGAGCGCTCCACAATCTCAACTTCATCAGGCTCCTGAACAATCTGCGGAATTCGGGCGGCTTCGCCCTCGGCCTCCGGCGGAATGAAGATCCATTCATAATCACCGCTCACCACGCGCTTTTTGAACGCTTCTTCGAAATACGGCGCAACCTCGGCGACGTTGACCCCTTTTTCGTAGGTAAAATAATAATAGATATCCCAGTAACTGAGGTCCCGAATACGGCCGCGATAGTTATCCGAAAGCCGCGTATAAATCTGTTTAATCTCTCCATTAGAATCAATATTGGAAGGCGATGGGATCCAGGGCGTGTCGTAGCCCAGCATATAGCGGCTCACATATTCCGCCCCTTCCAAAAGACGGTTATTCAGGAATTCATAGGGGCCGACCGCATTCGCCGCCGTGGACACCGTTCCGCGCACCGGATCGACCTTCGTGCCCTGCGCATGCATCAACCGGGCTGTCCTGACCGCAATCTCCATATCCCCGGCGGCGTGCGCCTGATCGCGCCCCATTTCCATCAATTGCACAAAAGGTTCTTCAACCTGCTCGCCCGTAACGGCATTGACTTCCACCTTTCGGAACAGATCCCTGATCGAATACACCCACCCTTTGTTGGGAGCATCCTCATTGACTGTGAACCACTCGACCCGCTTATCATAATTCTTACGGTCGTTCAGGAAGATATAGCACGCCATCGCACCGGCATTGGGATACCCGCTTTGATTCATAAACCAGTCGTTTGAATACATGTAGAGATCAAGACTCGGATCAATGAGATTTTTCTTTAACGCCTTCGTATCCTTCTCGGTCCAGGCCCATTCGGGGTCCGGACTGTCCGTGTAGCGCATCAGCTCCGCAGCCATGACCACCCCCATTACGGCATAGGGTGCGTGAATATGGGATGCACCGAAGGTATCGAATTTATCGGGATCCATCTGCGACCAGAGTCGAATGATCGTCATCGCATTAACCCGATAGGCCATATCCCCGGTGAAGTAATACATCAGCGCCTGTCGGTAGGCTTTATCCCCATCAGAATCCAGTTGCCTCCTCATGCCCCGGCTGTTGAAAGCATCAGTGGCCGGTTTGGAGGGATCGCTTTTACTCTGATTAATAATACCGACTGTTTTACCCGAGTTACCGTGCGCCGCCATTTTATTAAAATGAAACAGCCACGGATCCCGCCCGGCCAACACCTGCGCCCGTGCCGTATCCAGCAACTCTTTGGTTAAACCAACACCGGGATGGGTAAATCCGTCCGTTACGGTCTCGTTAATCTGCACGCGATTCGTTGTTACAACATTCGTATCGGCAACCGCCGATACGGCAGCCCACAGCACTAATCCCAACATATATATTTTCATTCTAATTTCCCAAAGTAGGACAGGCTTCCCGCCTGTCTCCCGAAACGAGACTCTTTGCGTGTATGGACAGGCAGGATGCCTATCCTACTTTCAATCGAACCCGTACTCAACAATATCAGTTTTAACTTCGTTTGTTTTCATAACTGCGAGTTTCCTATTTCCCGTTCCAGATAAAGCTCCTCCCTTTCGCCAGATCCTTCTCAACGACTTTATCGCCATAACGAATCTTCAACGGGTTGCCGTTGAGCGACAGGATTTCAGCACGTTTCAGTTTGCCGTCTTTCCACTCGAGATCCACTTCAAAACCGCCGCGGGCGCGCAGACCTTCAACAGAACCGTCTTCCCAGATGGACGGCAGCGCCGGAAGCAGGTCGAGTGCACCGTCGTGGCTCTGCAGCAGCATTTCCGCAAAAGCCGCCGTGCCGCCGAAGTTGCCGTCGATCTGGAACGGCGGATGATTATCAAACAGGTTATTCAGGGTATTTTTGGTCAACAGGTTATTCAGCAGTTTATAGGCATGATCCCCATCATGGAAACGCGCCCAGAAATTTACTTTCCATGCCATACTCCACCCCGTGCCGCGATCACCGCGGGTTTCCAGCGATTTGCGGGCTGCTTCATACAGCTCCGGCGTCGCGGTTTTCGTGATCTGGTGCCCGGGATGAAGGCCATACAGATGAGAGGTGTGGCGATGATCAACATCCACCTCTTCATAGTCTTCAATCCATTCCTGCAGGCGTCCGGTTTTTTCACTGATCTGCAGCGGTTGCAGGTTGGCCAGAGCCTCTTCAATTTCCATTCGGAAGGCAGCATCAAACTGACCGGACGGATCGATGATGAGGTTCGCTTCCAGCACGTTGGTAAACAGGTCGTAAATAATTTCCAGATCCATGGTTGGCGCGTAGGTAAAGTCGGACTTCGACCCATCCGGCAGAATAAAATAATTTTCCGGAGAGTGCGATGGTGCCGTTACCAGCTTGCCGGCCGCCGGGGTTCCCTCCGGCGCAACAACCATGAAATCGAGCAGAAACTCGGCGGCACCTTTCATCATGGGATAGGCGCGCGTTTCGAGGAATTCTTCGTCTCCCGTGAAACTGTAATATTCCATCATATCGCGCGTTGCCCAGGCGGCCCCGAACGGCCAGATGCCGTGAACACCGTCCGCCGGCGCCGTAAATCCGTAGATATCGGACAGATGATGCACCACCCAGCCATCGGCATCATAATGTACGCGGGCGGTATGCCTGCCGGACTCCACCAGACTCTCAAGATAGTCAAACATCGGAAGATGGCATTCTGACAGGTTGCAAACCTGCGCCGGCCAATAGTTCATTTCGAAGTTGATATTAAAATGATAATCGCTGTTAAACGGCGCATTGATCGACTGACACCATTTACCCTGCAGATTGGCCGGCAGATAGCCCGGGCGCGAACTGCCGATCAGCATATAACGGCCATACTGAAAGTAGAGAGCTTCCAGCTGCGGATCAAATTCGCCGTCCTTGATCGCCTGCATACGTTCATCCGTCGGATTGTTGATTGCATCGGTCGTCCCCAGATCCAGGGTCACCCGGTTAAACAGGGCCTGATGGTCGGCGATATGAGCAGTCCGAATCTGCTCGTAGGATTTATTCCCGACGGCTTTCAGGTAGGTTTCGCAGCGTGCGGTGGCATCGCCCGAAATATCCTTCGCATTGTTATAGCTTGTTGCTGCAACAATCAGCAGCGTCACTTCATTCGCATTGGAAACGTCAAGTTTCCCATCTTTGGAAACCACGGTACCGCCATCAACGACCGGAAAAAGCTGTGCTTCATAATCGATGCCCAGTTTGCCGCGCAGAATGACGCGGTTTCCGGAATCGGATGTCATCGTTGCATTTTCACGCGCAAACTCGGCTGTAAAGTTGATTTTACCCAGGCGACTGGCCTTCAGGTTGATCACAACCGTCTGATCCGGCGCGCTCACAAAAACTTCGCGGACATATTCCACACCATCGACGGTGTACTGTGTGCGACTGATCGCCGTCGTCAGATCGAGGTCGCGACGGTAGCCGGCCACTTTTTCGGTTTCAGGAAAATAGAGAAACAGATCGCCCAGCGTCTGGTAGGACTTAATCTTATACGGGCTGCCCATCATCTTGCGTTTGGCCAGACTTTTAGCCTCGTTGTTTTTGCCTTCGAAAAGCAGACGCCGAACTTCCGGCAGCGCCTCCAGGGCCTCTGGATTCGTGTAATCCGTCGGCACCCCATCCCAGAGCGTCTCCTCGTTCAGCTGAATCCGTTCATGATTGATACCGCCGAAAACCATAGCGGCCAATCGGCCGTTCCCCACCGGCAGCGCTTCACTTTCCCACATGGTGGCCGGCTGACGGTACCACAGCGTCAGCGGTTCTTCCGGCGGCTCGGACTCTTTAGAAAACTTATAATCGATGGAGGGGTTGTTCGGTTCGTCCGGTTGCTTCGGCCAGGCCCATGCCGTTCCGGCCGGTATAATCATCAATCCAATCATCAGAAGCGCTATAAGTCTTTTCATCCGTACCATCCCGTTGTTTCAAATCCTGAGGCTTAACATTCTGCGGGGTTCAGCTCCGCGTTTAATCCGTTAGCTTTATCGCAGGAACGCCTCTCTGCCAAGCCAACTACTGAGAAACCTGTTACATTTCAGGATTTCAGACGGCTCCGTACACAAAAACAACCCCGCCATATGGACGGGGTTGAAATTGCAGTCCCGCCTCCTGGGCGAAACGTTTCATTATATCCGTATTGATAAGGAATGAATTTTTCCTTTCTTATATCATTTAAAAACGTTCCGAACTTAAGTCCTTGTCGAAAAATGATGGCGTACTAACTGAAATCGTCCTCGTCCATCCTCCTCGTTCTCGATCATGGGATTCGAGGACGAGGACGACGAAGAAAACGAGGACGAGCTTAACTTTTATGCCTATCAGTTTTGCCAGTTGGTATTACTCCCCCTCAAACCGCCGGAAGTTATCTCCGGCAAGTTTGAGGTCGTTTCAACTTACTCAACACCAACGCGGTAGAACATCATATTCGCACCGCTGGCGGTGTTGGTATGCGATGTTTCAACCGCCATGCCCATGATATTGGTGACGATCACACTTGGTGTTCCGTTCACTAAGTCAGTGTTGGCCGAGATGCTGTAGCTTTTGCCTTCAACGGACTGCCACGAAATCACCAATCCATTGGTCGTGCTCACCAGCGAATTGAGCTCAAGCAACGACATGGAATTGGTCGGATCGGTACCGGCAACATATTCTTCCCATGTTTTAAAACCATCGACATCGTTGTCGACTTCATCATCCGCTTCACCGAGGCCGTGATCGGTCAACCAGTACTTTGGTGTACCGTGCGCGGTAAAATCGCTCGCTTTGACGAAGTCAAGCTCAGCCATATAGTACAGGTTCCAGGTACCGCTAGTCAGCCGCACATACCGGAAGGTATCCGTGGACTCAATCGGCACCTCGTTCCATGCGCCCATCACGGCATTGGTGGTCAGTACCCAAAGATCAACCGCGTCGGAGAAGTCCTCATTGTTTGATCCTTGAATGATGCCGCCCTCGCTTCTGATAAGGGCGCGAGCCATAGTGTTGGTTGTTCCTGTGTAGGTATCCATCGTATTCGCCCATGAATCATTCCGGAGGAAATAGCGAAGCTTGACAATTTCCTGCTCATTCCCTTCGCCGAAGTCGAGCCCCACATAACCCTTGGCATTCAGATCATAGAAGGTAGTTACATCACCATCAAAAGCCTTATAGATTGAACGATCCGGATTATTATTTTCGGTACCGAAAACCACATATTGCGAAGGCCGCGCAGTCGCAGAAACGGACAACGAACCTTCCCCATACTCATTTACGCCGGAAACCTTGTAATAATAGTCCAGACCATTCGTGACAGCACTGTCTACATACATGTTTGTCATAATACCGGTGGCGAGCTCAGTGTAATTTGTATCCGCTTCCAGGGAGCGGTAGATGTTGTATCCCAAGGTTGTCAACCCTTCCTCGGTCCAGGATAGGGTCACCACATTAGGTGGACTGGCTGATGCAGCCAAGTCACGGACCGCTCCAGGTACTGTGGGCGTGTACTCTTCCACCGAAAACTCACTGAACGTGGTCGTACCGTTCCCCCCGAAAAAGATTCGCGCCGTTGTGTCACCGATGAAACTCAGGCCGGATACGTCTGCACTGAGAGTTTGATCGATACCGGTGAAGCGCGTGCCATCGCTTTCCCACACATCGACCTCGAATGTCAAAACACCGGTCTGGGCGACGTACGTCAAATAAACATCAACCCCGGGGCCGACGATAGCTGAACCTGTGACCACCGCTGTTGATCGACCGGTAAGGATCTGGGCATTTCTGCCGCTATGGCCATGCGTCCAGCGAATACGAAAGTTGTCCTGAGGCCCGGGCTCATAATAGTACGCAGTATTCCCTTCGCCATATCCCAATCCCACGTGAATCCAGTTTTGGCCGGGATCCCCCGCTGCAGGCGCTTCCACCGCAACGTGCGCTTTCCAGCTGTTGGTAGAATAACCGCCGAATTTTGTGCGGATATAGCTGCGGACATTATCCGAGTCGTTCGTGGTTACCGAGTAATCGACAGCATCATAAATCGTTGCTCCCGCGATTGTGTTCGTGCGATCCGATCCATAGACCTGGATGATTGGATCACTTGAAAAGCCCCATACACCATCGGGCCCGTTACTGAAGTCAAAACGGTTACTCACAGATGTTCCATCGGTCAAATCATCTGAAAAGAAAACCTCCTGCGCATTCGCTGAGTGCAACGCTGTAACCGCTACCGCACACACTACAAGTAAACTTCTTTTTACATGCATTTTCATACTCCTCCCGTTTGTTTGTTTCGACTACCTGAGTTCGTGCCGCCCCTCTGCGCTATGTCATGACCTCTGTTATTCATAACAAGCTATTTAGGAGCTTCGCACCAATACATATGTACGGTCACCGATAAACAGGCAAGATAAACTCAATGAAACCTGTTACATTATTGATATTAATCCTAAATAAATCTGCTAGAATGAATTTCATGAGTAGTAAACAAAGCAACGACGAGAGCAAAAAAACACCGAAAAGAATCAGCCTTCGCGATATTGCCGGCGAATTAGGTATTTCCCATGTTACAGTCTCGAGGGCCCTGCGCAACATGCCGAATGTATCTCCGGAGCTCAAAGTGCGAATTCAGGTACAGGCGGAAACCATGGGCTATGTGCCCGATCCGTTATTAGCCTCCCTATCCAGCTACAGCAGAACCGGAAAATCCAAGGCAGTGCAGGCCGAATTGGCATGGATCAACACCTGGGAACCGCCCGAACGGCTCCGTCAATACAGGGAATTTGACCTGTATTGGAAGGGTGCCTCGGATAACGCAAAGCGTATGGGCTATCAACTCGAGCCATTCAATCTCAGCGAAATCCCTTTGAGGCGTCTGAAAACCATTTTTAGGACCCGGAACATCCAGGGTATCCTGCTGCCCCCCCTTGGCGCTCCCACAACGCTCCTGGACGAATTCAACTGGAGCGATTTTTCCGTCGTCCGTTTCGGGCAGGCTATCCCGCAACCGCACGCGCACCTGGTAAGCAGCTCCCAGTTCGAAAATGCCATGCTGGCCTTCGATCACATTCGTGATCTTGGTTATCAAAGAATTGGATGCATATGTGAATATGCACGGATGCGTTTTTTCGGCAGCGGCTATTCCTGGGCCCAGCGAGCACTTCCCTCCGCACAACAGCTCCCCCTGCTCACTAAAAATCCGACGCACAGTTCTGAACAAACGCAACGTGAATTGGACGTGTGGCTTCGCCGACACAAACCCGATGCCATTTTTACCGATGACACTGAAGTCCGTGGCATGCTGATTAATCTGGGCTATCGTATCCCCGAGGATATCGGGCTTGCCACCACCAGCGTTCATGATACCGACATTGATGCAGGGATTGACCAGCAGCCCTACGAGATCGGCTGGGCCGCCATTCGCATGCTGACCTCTCTGATTCACGAAAGAGCCCTCGGCCTGCCCGACTGCCAAAGCGAACTTCTCATCGAGGGGATATGGATCGACGGCTCCATGCTCCCTCAAAAGCATAAAGCATAAAACGGGTTACCCCTTAAGTCGTAAGCCGCCTTCAGTCTCTTCGATTGGAATGAAGATCGGGCGCTCATCCGGCGTATTATTCGGGCTGTGGAACGTCAGCATCAATTGTCCCTCCAGGGTTTGGAAAATCATACCGTGCCCGCCGTCCTTTCCCCATAGCGGTTCATCCACCTGTTTCCAGGGACCGGAAATGTTGCCCGAGTCCGACAATGCAACGCCCATGGCATATCCCTGATCGCCCATGCTCGACCAAAGCATCGCCAACGTACCGCTTTCCAGACGATGGAAGGACGGTCCGTCGGTCACATAGGCCGGCATGCGGTGGCGCTCGCCGTCGTCTTCAATCGGCCAGTCTTTCAGTTGACGCACCCACTTGGCTTCCGTGGCATCGAATAGAAAGACCGGTTTTCCGACAGCTTCTTTCAAATCGTCCGACAACGGCATCGCGCAAATGGAGCCGTTATGCACCTGCGTCCATTCATGGCAGAACACGATCCACGGCAGATCTTCGTCATCCACAAACAACGTGCCGTCCAGGCACTCCCAGTGTTGCGGTGTGACCGGTCGATCTGTCAGCGGCGCATACGGCCCTTCAATGAAATCTGACACGAGGATCTGCGTACCGCGATATTTTCGCTCCGCCTTGAATGTAGCGAACATATAAAACCGACCGTTATATTCGTGCACTTCCGGCGCCCAGAAGTTTTTCGTCGCCCAGAAATCATCCGAAGGTCGGAATGCTTCAATCGGCCCTTCCCAGTTTTCAAGGTCTTGGCTTTTGTAGCAGTCGAAGCCGGTGCCCGGCGGCAGCCAGCAGTTTTTATCCGTGGTGCCGAACATGTAGTAGATGCCCTCATCTTTCATCGGCACAATGAACGGGTCTCGAATCTGAATTTCGTGTGTTTTCATTTCTTCTTCCTGTGATTCATAATTCTCGTTGTAGGGCTGGAACGGTTAAGCTTGCGAGATCTTCCAGCCGCACGGCGGAAAGGCATCGTTCCTCAGCCATTTCCGCCCTACAATTTAAAACGCCTCATCGAGGCTCCAGCTGATAAACGCTGAGGTTTCGGTACTGGTGATGCGTGCGCACAAGGCGGAAGCCGAAGTAGCCTTCGGTGAAAGGCGGATACGCTTCGCGCGTGTAAACCGCTTCGTTTTGAACCGGCTTTCCGTCCGGGCGGTCCTCGGACATGATTTTGTCCCCATACTTGATTTCGTAAACGAGTTTTCCATCCTGAATGTACTGGACCAGTCCGTCGCAGGCCACCAGTTGGATCGTATGCCACTTGCCGGGAACGAGCAGATGTTCCGGATTATTATCCTGATCATTCAGCGCAATGTGCGGGATATCCTTTCCGTCGATCCAACGCGGATAGCGGCGAAAACGCGTGGTCGTGTTATAGCCGCCGCCTGTGCTGGCATAATACCCGTCCATTTCATGATAGCTCACAAAATCGCCGTTATAGTGCGTTTCGGTCTCTTCCAGCACCGCGTCAAAATTCCGAGGATCGGAACAGTGCCAGAAATTATTCATATCGGTGGCAACGATGTCTGAGCCATCGATGGTTTCCAACGGACAGCGCGCCTGATAGACAATCGCAATCGGTCCTACAAACTTCTGTTTCAACCAGGCCGTGCACCCCATCGCCGGCATAAAGAGGTCCATCATGCCATCGCCCATTTCCACAATAGCCTCGGCATCCGACTCCGTGTTCTCCGACATCTGAAGCACCCAGTTTTCGGGATCGCTGAAATCCGTGGAGTAGAGCTTTTCACCGACCGTGAATGTCTCCACCCCCGCCCCCATCACTATAGGCTTGGTGGTGGTTGCGCATCCCGCGCTGATCGCGGCCAATGCACCTAGAAAAATCCAACTCAACTTTTTCATATTAACACCTCTCCTTTTTAGCTCATTATTCGGCTGTAGCGTCAGCCGCTTCGAGATAGTTTACCAGTAATTTTCGGGCGATGTCCGATGGACCGGCCGGTTCGTTCAGGGCCGGGCAGATTTCCAGTGTGGACAGGATGATCTTCCCTTCGCCGGCAGGAACCACACCTACTGCGGTGCCCAGACGACAGCCCATCGACTGCCAGGCTCCGGCGACCAGCTCCTCACCCTCCAGGTCCAGGACATAGCGGCTTCGACCGTTTTTAACCAGTCGCTGATAGGGCCAGTTGAGGGCCGTGTTCACGGGCAGGCCTTTGAAGAGTGGATGCTCCCGAGCGAAAAATTGACCGCCGCGCCAATTGATTCCAACGTTGATTCTTTCCTTATATTGAATGCCCGTCGTTTCCTGCAGGGCCTCCATCCAGTCTTCCGCGTAGTCCGCAATGATAAGGGTGGTGCCGTCGCGCTCCGCCCGTTTCAGCACATCGACCGGATCAACCGTTTCCTGACCGGGTGCCTTCCAGAGCAGATGGGTGCGCGCTCCGCCGTCGCCGTTGTAGCTCTCCACGTTGATCGAAACCGGCTTGCCGCCCTCCAGCGTGATTTTTCCGGAAAGGTCTCCGCGCTTACGCGGATTGCTCCAGTTATCGATAATTTTCTGCCCGTTGACATGCAGACGCATTTTTTCATCGCGGCCGTCGCGCAGCATCTCGAATTCATATTCACCGGTCGCGGGCGGAATCAGCTGCCCTTCCCAGCGAATGCTGTAATCCTGAATCAGCGGAACGCATGCGTCGGGCGTCGCCCCGCGGTCGGCATCAAAATACACGCGCTCATCGGTACGCTCGCCAAACTTTTCGCGGAAGTCATCGCCGCGATAGTAGCTGACGGTTAAACCGCCGGGTTGCCCGTTTTGATCCATCAGATCATCGCGCCCCATGAGTTCCATGAAAGGCTTCGGCGGCCGGGTGATCACCAGCCAGTCGAGCTTGCCCTGCGTTCCATCGTAGGCCGGAACATCGAGTCCAAAACCATCCTTGAGGAAACGGGACACATCCGGATTACTTTCAAACACCGCGCCGTTTTTAGAAACCGTCGCGGATTGCCAGTCGACGGTAATCACCGTGTCGCTTCCTTCCGCCGTGACCGTTCCCTGATCATCCAGCAGCCGCGCTTCCACCCGATACGCGCCGGGTGCTCCGGCCAGGGCCATCTCCACATCGCGCACCAACAGCTGGCCAAAAGTATCGCCGCCCGCCACCTCAACGGCCTGCGTTTTGGTGAACACAATGTTTCCATCGGGAGCAACGGCTTTCATTTCCAACGTGTGCGGGCCCTTCAGGTCCACTTCGTTGACCACATAAAAATCCACCATCGGCTTCGCCGGCAGGCGATTGACCTGACCGCGAATTTTTACTGCGATATAAAGCGGCTGGTTGTAGTAGGAAATGATCTCCGGATCGGATTTGGGGTGACGGAAAATATCCACCACGCTCGAATGGTTTTCAAACGGTTGCGCCTCCCAGCCGTTGACCGTGTAGCCGTCGTTGAAATCGCAGATGCGGAAGTCTTCAATCTTGCGGCCCTGATGAGCAAAGCTGACCTCGCTGAGTGTTTTCGTGAACGTGTCCACATCCGGGAAAACATCGCGGAGGTTTTTGCGGGTGAGGAAGTCATCCATCAGATCATACCAGTGCAGATAGATGGCACCGTCGAATCCCAGCCGCGGCTCGGCTTCAAAATCTTTTTTGAGTAGCGCCATGCGCGGCGGCGCGGAAACCGCGCCCTCTTCGCCCCAGAACACGATCTCGCTCGCATTGTCGGTGTGCATGAAATGATCTTCCGGCCCGCGGTAAAAACTGTCTCGCCAGGTTTCCGGCCCGTTGGCGCGATGCAGATCCCACCAGCCTTTAAAATGAAGTTGATCATCAAACGGCCGCATGTGCAGCTTGGTGAACTGCTCATGCTCTCCCGGCTCCGACCAGGTGGAGGCAAACGTGATGATGCGGCTGGGGTCGATGGCGTGCGCCGCGGCAATATCTTTTTTAAACACGTCGCGCATCTCTGGATCTTTGTCCGCGCCGAAGAAGTCCCACTGTTCGTTGACCATGTTGTAAATCACCAGCGACGGATGGCTGCGGTCGCGCTTGATCATCCGGAACAGTTTTTCGCGCGCCAGTTGCTGGGCAAACGGATCGGTTCCGCCGGCAATATAGCCGCCCGGCTCCGCGTAGTAGAGCAGGCCCATTTCATCGGCCTTGTTGAGCACCAGCGGCTGACCGATGCCGCGATGAAAATCAAGCATGTTCAGCCCCAGCTCCCGGGCGGTACGAATCTGCTGTTCTGCCAGCGCCTCGGTCGGGGTATAGACATTGACCGGCCAGTAGCCCCAGCTGATCGCGGTCCGGACTACAATCCGCTTTCCGTTCAACCGGAACAGCGCATTTTCTCCGACCCCATCCACTTCGAACCAGCGGAATCCAAACGGCGTTGCAACCCCGTCGATCTGTTTCCCGTCCTGAACCAGCTGGACATCCACCACATACAGGTTCGGGTTATCCAAATCCCAAAGTTTTGCCTCCGGCGCATCGACCGCGATCTCGATCGTCTGGTCCCCGGGAGCAACCTGCACCGACTTCCGAACATTGGAAAAGACCACCGTTTCCGGGTTCACTTTTTCGAATACCCGCACCTGCAGATCCGCGGTTTCTGCCGCCGTCTGCGTATTCCGGAGCGTTGCATGCACGTTTACACGTTTCGGATCGGGCGTGTTCTGCACGTAGACATCTTCCAGATAAACGGGATCAACCGCCTCAAGCTGAACATCGCCGGTAATGCCGCCGAACGCATGGCCATAGGGCAGCACGTAGTCGCCCCACTTAAATTGACGGAAGTCTTCCCAGTCATAGTTGCCGCCGGGATTGGTCACCCGGACATCCAGTTGAAACGGTTCGCCGGGTTTCACGAGATCCGTAAGATCCACTTCAAACGGGGTGTAGCCGACCACGTCGTAGGCCACGAGCTGTTGATTTACGAATACCTCCGCACGCTGACGAACCGCTTCAAACTTAAGGATCAGTCGCTTGCCGGAAAAGGATTCCGGCACTGCAACAGAACGGCTCCACCAGCTGACGCCCAGAAACTGCTCGTACAGGTTGGAAGCGTTCGTTTCATCCACATCCGGATTTTCAAACGCATACTCCACGACCGTTCCCGGAACAGAAACATCAAGAGCGCCCGCATCGTTCAAAACAGCCCATCCGCCCGTCGGCGGGAACGCCGGCACGTCCGCCAGATTAACCGGCGGCGCAAAAAGCGGCTCATGCTGCCACGCGGCTTCTGTATCGCGCCATAGCTTCCATCCTGCACCACTCAAATCCATCTGTTCCCTCGCCAGTCCCGTACCGGTAACCAGCAAGCCGGCAATAAGTAAGTCTATTTTATTTGTGCGTCTCTTCACGAACCAGTTCTCCACCCTTAAACTCCTTCACAAGCACCTGCAGATTTTCGCCTTTTTCCAATCCCTGGAAACTCAGCTTATGTGTACGACCGTCTTTCAGCTCAACGGTCACCTCATTGGCTGAATCCGCTGTCACTTTAGCAATCACACTCTCCGCTTCAAAAGGCTCAACGACGGTCAGATATTGCGTTTGCTTTCCGGTGGTACGGAACGAAAGCGACTTGCGGCGCTCAGCTTCGTTACCCAGGGGATAATCGCCGCCCACGAATGCTTTAAAGCGCGCAGCGTTCAGCTTGGTCAGATCAATGGTGATCGTGCCTTCCCCGTTTTTCTTCACCGGGTTGGCCGGAACACTTCCATCCATCGGACGTCCAGAAATTTTGACCGGGCCGCCATAATAATCTTTTCCAGTCTCTGGAACTTCGGAGATCTGATCAACAGCCAGTTCCAGTTCATTCAGCGAGATTTCCTTGCCATCCTCAGTCACGATGACCGGGTTACCCCAGAACAGCGTTTTCTTTTCCGGATCCGCATCAGTCTTTGTCACCAGCGTCAACGTCTTCAACCCATCCAATGAAACATCGATTTCGTCGCGACCAAGCACCCAGGCACCGAACTTACCTTCGGCCAGCACCTGGTCATCGCCCTTAACGGTGTACCAGAACTTTCGGTTCACGCCGTGCGCTTCCGGAAGCTGACCAATCATAACCTCGCGGTTTTTCGGCCACGCATTATAGACATCCATTTTCAGAACGCCGTCGAGTCCGACGATACGTGTGCCGGCATTATCGGCACCAGGACCGAACCTGGTTTCAAAACTGACCTTGGTGGTCCCTTCGGTATCGTACCAGTTACAGTCGGTAATCAGTTGCGCGGCCAGAATCGGATCCGGATTCATGCTGTCCGTATGGCGCGGTTCGGAAACCTTGTCGGCCTCAATGCCCTGCAGGCCCTTAATATTAAACAGGCAGTCAAACGTGTGTTCTTCCGGGGCATCCAGATAGTCGGCCAGTACAATGTAGTCATCCAACACCGCCATAGCACGGCGTTGAGTGACGCGGTCGGACCACTCGCCGATGGAGCCGTAGACCGGCTCATTTTCCGGTTTAGGGAGATATCGTCCTTCGGCCCAGCATTTGTCCTGAACCGTTCCATCGAACGCATCATAGTTCAATCCCCCGTACGGCGGATTCGACCAACGTGCTTTGGTTTCAACTGCTGTCGTCTGCGCCAGTTCCCCCTCACTGAAGAGAATTTTATAACTCTCCACCGCTTCCTGCTGCTTCATGTCGACCACCACCATATTATGCGGCAGCGAGGTCTGCACAAAAAAGGCATACGTGAAGTTCGGATAGCTGTACCAGATATGTTCCGGATTATAAAAACTGCGGCCGTAACGCATCAGCGAGTTGAGGCCGCCGCGGTCAAAGTGGCCGTGATAGCCGCCGTGGGTGCCATACTTCAGCACCGCCTGAATCCGTTCACGCGGTTCTTCCTGTGTGGAACGAAGCATCACCTGCCCGGCGTTGTCGGCAAAAGCGGAGCCTTCACCCAGTTCCGGTGTGTCCTCCGGAAGTTCCGCCACGCCATAGAGCAGATCGCGCTTACCGATCTGTTTAATGATCGATGCGTAAATCGGATCGCGGTAGACAAAATAGGCAATCTCGTAGGCATCGCTCGTAAACCGGTTTTCCGTCGAATCGTTGTTCGCAAACATCATGCCCTGATAGTCGATGAACTTCGGCAGGGCGTCCCACATATCCTTGATTTTAACATAAGGTTTATAGACCGGCCCCCACTTCTGAAAGGGTTTGCCATAAATCTTCTTTTTGCGCTCCTCCACATCCTGCGAGAAAATATTGTATTCCACAGAATAGGAAGCGGGAATTGCGGCATCGACAAGATCAACTCCCCAGGGCTGCAGGGCGAGAGCCAGCTGTGTGAACTCGCTGGATACCCATGCGTTGTAGCCGATGGAGCATTCGTACCACCAGCCGTCAGCCATCATTCCCAGGGTCGCCTGTTCGAAGAAGCCGCCGGGCCCATCAATGAAACGATTGGCCGTGACCATATCCTGAATCACCAATGCGCCGTAAATGGCGCCAAGCGCTTCGGCAACCTGCCAGTTACCGGTAACCGCCTGGGTGAGATGCTGATCAATGATCAGCTGATAGAGGCGGATGGTTGCCGCCATGTTTTTATGATCCTCATCGGACAGTGCACCCGAGTTATAGACCATGTCATAGCCCCAGGTGACGTACTGCATGAAGCCGCCCTCTTTTACGAGGTTTCCGGCGGCTCCGGCCTGGGTGCGGGCATAACCGTTTACCGGATCGCTCAGCTGCTTCAGATAAAGCGCAGCCTTCTCGGCATACTTCATTTCACCAGTCAGCTGATACGCCACCGCACAGCCGAACATGTTTTCATGCTCTTTAAGCGGATAAATATATTCCTGGTTCGTATGTCGCGAAAGTTTTCCGAAGTTGACCTCAGGAACCTTCCAGGCATCGGCATCATCAATGTATTTCTGCGCCGCCTTTTTGGCCCATTCAACCGTCGCGACCTTTTCGCGGATATCGTCCCACCGTTCTTTGGTGTGTAACAGATACGGGTGGTCCAGATAGGACAGTGTGATGTATTCAATGGTTCCGGCATCGCGGCCGTTGGCCACAGCCTGGATGGTCTGAATTTCGTGGCCGCCCGGAGCCACGCGTTCGGAAACGGTTACGCGGACTTCAACGTCGCGACTTTCGCCCGGAGCCAGCATCAGTTCGGCCGGTGTGATTTGTGTATCCATCACTTCGCGTCCCTGAACCCGGCGGGCCAGATTGACGACCTGCGGTTGATCGGTGCAGTTGGAAACCTGAAGGGTGTACACCACATCTTCGCCACCCTTGGCCGAGGCCGAACGGACATCACTTTCCAAAGCCAGGATGTCGCCTCTGATCAACTGAGGATTTCGCAATTGAATTTCACCGTTGGATCCATCTGCAAACGCTGCGGTGACACCGAATGTTTTGATGGTTTCGAGCATGTTGGGCATCGACTGCTCAAGACTGAACGATTTCAAAGGAATGGTTACCGTGTGCCACCCCTCACCCACGAGTCCGAAGGCCGAGGTGTAGGTATTGACCACTTCTTTGCTTCCGCCATACACCCGCCGCGCGGCGGTGTCGATGAACGCTTCAGCTTTCAAGGGTGAAGGGCTTGGCAGATAGATCTCGAACCGCACACCGTAGAAGTTTTTCCAATATCCGGAACCGTCATGCCGGGTGGCGAGGCCCACAAAATACCAGCCCTTCTCACCATCGGGATAGGTGAATGAGGCTTTTCCGGGCGTTGGAAGTTTCCCCTCATCGGAAAGCCCTTCCCAAGAACTGAGATCGGCCAGTTGCTCGGCCGCTGTTTTTTCCCAGGTCGGCGTATTGGCAAACAGATCCTTTGCCTCAGGTGCGGCCTGAGCGTGTAGAGCAATGAACAAACAGGAGGAGAGAAGCAGCACTTTTTTCATGATAGGTTTCCTACGTTAGGATTAAATTTGCAGCGGCATTATTTGCGGAGGTGCAGACCCTTTTAACGGGCACTTCCCATATTGCACTGCCTACGGCAGAATTCAGCTGAATACCGTTCCGTTCGCCGGTATCCGGAAAGCCGGCCCTGGCATTTTGAATCGAACCGCTTCGTAATAGATCAGTCATCTGTCATTCCTTTCATTCATCAAAGCGGGCGTATAAAACGCACAGCCGTAACAAACGAACCCTGACCGACGAGATCGAACTTACGGGGCAGTGGCCTTAAACCACATGAACGGTCCCCAAGCATCGTCATAGTTGTATTTAATACAGCATTTCATGTCAATTCATCAGTTTTAAACCAACCAATCGGTTCCAGAGACTGGAACTGCTTCAGCCCATCCGGATTAGAACATTTCACGTACAACGGCTGCAATAGCGCCCCCAAGCTTTGCGTGTTCAGATCCCTCGAAATGAATCCCGTCAATTTTGCTGCTTTCAATGACATCGCCGGCATTGAAGCAACGGAAGCCGCGCTGCTCGCTGACGGCGGCAAAACGGGATGCGAGCTGATGCGATTTTTCTTCCCCGCCGATAAACATATCCTTAAACGGTGTCGGCTCCAACGGCGCAAATGGAGGCGGGCAGATGACTAAAATTTCGGGGATCTGTCCTGTTGGCGGATAGGCGCAGGACCGCGCTGTTTTAACGAGCTGCCAAACACTGTTGGCCACATCCAGCGCAGACACTGAAAAGCGGTTTTTCAAATCGTTCGTGCCCAGCATAATGATGACGAGATCGAGCGGCTCGTGCGACTGAATGATCGGCACCAGTTGTGTGAGCCCGTTTTTGTGGCCTTCGATCGGATCGTCCCAAACGGTGGTCCGACCGCACAGCCCCTCTTCCACCACACGGAACCCTTTTCCCAGTTCCTGCTGGAGAATACACGGCCAGCGCGTCGCCCGATCGAACCGAATCCCGCCGGCCGGATCAGCACCCCATGTATTCGAATCGCCAAAGCATAGTATTGTTTTTTCGTTCATTATTTTTCCTGCTTCTTTTTTATCCGCAACTGGAAGTATCGGTTTGTTGAATCGCCCAACGGCAACGTTGACTCCACCTGCTGCACAGAGCCGTCTGTGCTGAGAATATCTTCGAGAACCCCTAGTGTTGACCAGCTATTGGACATCAGATTATCCGACCATACCATCTCAAAATCGTATTCGTTCGTTGCACTGAGGTTCCGTGGGTAGCTCAGCATGGCATCGGTCGGATCTATCGTAAACACAACCGGATCGGCGTTCGACACCGTTGGCAAAGTCGCCAAACCAAATTCCAGCAAGTTCGCGAAACCATCACCGTCATAATCAGCATCATCCGCCATATCCCCTGTTACATTCGTTGTGCCGAAGTGCTCCGCACGCCAAACTTCCATCTCGGAGAATTCAAGGCCGTTCTGTCCGGTCACTACCAAAGAGTAATGCTGCTCATTATCCGTTAGCGAACCTACGTAATCAACGCTGACCGTATACTCACCTGCGACCGGCGAGGAAAGGTACACCTGCTCAACATTGTCGACATCGTTCACGCCAGTAATAGCTTTATCATCTATCGAAGCGATACTCCAATCCCCCACATGCGGCATCACATAAGGATAATGCGTTCCATCGGGGCCGACAACACTCAGATTGAGATCGTTAACGAGTGCTTTCTCCCGGCTATCGTGCTCATCTATTTCGGATCGAGGCGGATCGGTCCAACATAGCGTTACACGTAATGCAGTAGAGCCATCCCAACCAAAAGTGTGTGTGCGGGAGGTAATCGTGGTATCGACTAAAGATTCCAACAGGGTTCCCCCACCCTGATTATCGGCATGGGCCTTAATCACATCGGCCGCCGCTTGAGTATTCATAATTCCCCAACCGTATTTGTAATCCGGCCCGGCAATCCAACGGTCATCCGCCGTATGAATAATCAATGCCTTCAGGGTACTTGCACGCATAGCCTGCCCGGGGAAACGCGAAGTGTAGTAGTCAATTAACAAAGCGGCCGAGCCACAAACGTTGGGAGAAGACATGCTCGTTCCGGAGTAAGACGCGGTCGCCGTATCGCTGTTATCGATGCACGATCTTAACCCCGATCCGTTTCCGTAGACATCCGGTTTGATGCGTCCATCATCCACAGGACCTCGTGAACTATTGAGATCTGCGGTCGCTTTGCTCGCATCCCGAATGCCATTGCTAATTCCTTCATCGGCCCAACCTACTGAAATGACATTCTTCGCCAGCGACTTTCCCTCCATATTGTCCCAGCCGTCTTTGTAGTAGCGATTACCCATCGGATGCTTTGTCGAATCGTAGATGTAGTCTTTCCACTTATACGACCATGTATCCCCGTTACTCGGGGCTACTGTTCGGCTGTTTCCGGCAGAAACAAAAATCAGATAGTACGGTAAATTATAGGCAATGCCATCCCACTCTTCAGTGCTGTTGTCATAGCGGCCGAAGTCGTCCACATAATCATTCGACGGATCGCCATCGTCGCTGAATGTGCCGGAATAAGACCAGTCGTTCGTGCCATTATTAGAACCCTGATATTTCCACCCCTTTGTGCTTCCATAGGAATGGTTGGAAAGATAGAGATTGGTGGAGTTTGGCTCGAAAGCGCCGTAGGCCATCATTTCTGCCTCATCGCTGGTTGAGCTGAATGCCGAAATATGCGCCCCCGGTGCCATGCCCAGCGTGGCCGCATTGACTCCCCGGGAAACCAGTGTGCCGGCTGTATGGGTCGCGTGATCAGACGTCGAGGTAGAACCGTCCATGACCGTAACATGCCCGGTCAATTCCTGATGCGTAACGCGCGGAATACCGCCCGCCTCCCACAGCCCGATAGTGACACTTGATCCATTAACGCCCAAATAGGTTGGGTTGGAGCGCACTTCATCTGCGGCCGTTGTCATCGCCGCATCGACATTCATGGTTTCTTCATAGACCGGGAAACCGTCGTCATCAAAATCGACCAACCGAAAACGGCCTCCGTTGGGTTTGTCGCCCTCTAACTCTAATCCAAGAGCCTTCGCTCTCCGTCTAACCGCAGCCTCGTGTGCATCGTTCATTTCCTTCAATTGACGCACCACATCTGCCCGGGTCTGTTTGTCCTTCAAATTATGCCGCTTCGACAAAATATCTTTGCGCTTCCTTCGCGCATCAGACATCGATTTTCGATCCCGTTCAGACATGGCCTTGGTGTAGCCATTCGTGATGCCGCCCTTTATTACCACATTAGTGGAGACCGAAGCATCGGACTCTAAACCTTCAGCAACAGTAACTGAAACCACGGCAAAAAATGCTACACATAATTTTTTCATGTTAATTCCATTCCCTATTCAAATTAGAAAGACAACTACGCATGCATAACGCAACCAGCCCCGGTTTCCAGAAGAAAAAGAAACATCCCGTATAGCAAATTGTCCACGTTTTCCGTCAGGAAAGATGTTTCTGCATGCTGAAGTGCGGGAGCGTCACTTCAAAAAATCGGTCACCCTCTTTCGAGTATCCCAGCTTTTCATAGAACAACACCGCGCTTTCGCGGGCGTGCAGCACGATTTCATGGCATCCGAGTTCATGTGTAAATATTTCCAGATACTTCACCAACGTGCGCCCGATTCCCTGCCTTTGCCATTTCTCCGAAACAGCAAGCTGACGCATCCGGATCTTCTTTCCCTGCGAAGGAGATAACATGACACAGGCTAAAAGTGCGTCGCCGCTCCAGCACGTTAAATGAAACGACCACCGCTCCGCCAGCAATTCATCCTCGGTAAACTCAAGGCCCAGCGGCTCACGAAGAATTTTCTTTCGCAAAGCAATGGTCTGCACGTATTCCGCAGAACCGTACGTGATCTCTCTGCAGTCCATCTTAATTAAAGATTCCATCAAGACTGCCGCCGATGTTTCATTTCCGGGTCATCTGTTTCTGCAATTCAATCATCTTTTGTGCATAGCGCGTTCCGAGTTTCCGGGCCGCCGTTGCACTGAAGTGTGTCAGGTCGCCTTTGTCTGTTAATCCCTCGGAGGAAACAAATCCGCAATACGGTACGGTGTTGGCCACCTGCTGCTGAGCGGCATTCACCTTGGCCCGGCCTTCGGACCACGGCCGACCTTCAAACTGCCCCAGCTGACCAATCACAAATGGAATATCCTGCGACCCGCATGCGGCCCGCACCCGTTCGATCAGTTCCGTCAGTGCAGCGGCATAGGTTCCCTGTTCCCCCATCTTTCCATCGGCTTCGCCCTGATGCCACAGGATTCCTTTCACCTCGCCGTGCTGCATTGCAATCTTCAGGCGTGCCAGCATATCGTCGTAGGGATGGGTCTTGGTCTTAGAATCCTCCGCTTCCGGCTTCCATTTCCGGATCGAGGTTCCGCCGACCGCGCAGGGAATCAGACCGATTTTTGCCGATGAATCTGCTTCGGCCATGATGATCCCGAACGTACGGCCCGGTCCCACACCGGCTATCTTTTTATCGAAATGAATCGGGTCTACTGCGGCGACCCATTCATTGGTCTTATTCAGGGTAAAGACGCGCTTAAGTTCTTTCTGGTCATCCGGTTCAACGATTCCGCGCCCGGCCATATTCGATTGACCGATCAGCAGATAGAGATCCATTTTTTTCTCAGCCGCATCCGTAGACAAAAATGCGCAACCCAACAGCAATGCAATTATGATTCGTTTCACTTTCATTCTTCCAACTCCAATATCCATTCACCGACATCGGACAAACGATTCGCCCCGCTGTTTCCGACCACCTCCACACGATTCGTTCCCGGACACAGCTCGACATCCGCCCACCGGGCAATCCGAACGTCATCCGGCGCGCACGTGCCTTGCGATTCGCCATTCACAATCAATTCAATCTCCGGCAGGTTTGAATAGGCCTTCACCTCAATGTTGGACTCTTTGCGTTCCACCCAGCGTTTTGAAGTCAGATGAATCATCGGCTCCGGATTCCAGTTGGCGCGGTAGTAATAAAATGCATCTTTTTTGGTCTGACGATCCTGCGACACCAACCCTTTATCATTCACGCCGGGATTTCCGCCTTCGTTCCGGCCATCGCTTGCAAAATCAAACATGGCCCAAACATACGTGCCCCACACACGGGGATGGTCGCGGAGCTGTTTCCAATGGATTTCGTGCGTCAGCGTCTGCCACTCCTCCGGATGAAAATGGCTGCGCTGATCCGGCGGTTCCAGCTTGGTTTCGGGATGCTGCCACGGATTTCCACCCGCACCATATTCCGAAACTGCCAGCAGTTTGCCGTGCAGGCTGTCGCTCCGATCTGTCGCAATCGTACCCATATCGTTGATATCGGCGTAGTACCAACCCGGATAAATATTGAAACCGACCCATTCCGTAAGTTGATTGCTTTCCTTCCGCTTCGTTTCCCAGGTCGCTCCCGAAACAGGCCGCGACGGATCCAGCTTCCGCGCCTGAACGACCAGCTCACCGACCAGCGTTTCGACCGGAGGCGACTTCCGCAAATACAACTCGTTATACACGCTCCATGTGATGATCGATGGATGATTGAAATGCTGAAGAATCAATTCGTTCAGCTGCTGTTTCGCGTTGTCAGAAAAAGCCTCGTTGGCCGTGATCTGATTGACCAGCGGGATTTCTTCCCAGACCAGCAGCCCCTCGTCATCACAAAGCTCAATCACGCTGTCAGCCTGCTGATAGTGGGCCAGCCGCAGGCAGGTTGCTCCGATGTCGAGAATCATATCGATATCGTTCTGATGATCGGCCTCACTCAAAGCCCAGCCTTTGTCGCGCGTATCCTGATGCCGATTGACGCCGTGCATGGGATAAACCTCGCCATTCAGCGAAAAGGTGCCGTCGGCATTAACCTTGAACGTCCGGAAGCCGAACCGCTGTTCCACCGCGTCTACCGCAACATCCTCGCGCAGAACGGTGGCGCGGACCGTGTATTGATACGGATCCTTCCGGCCCTGCCACAGTCGGGGATGGTTCACAATCATCGGGACCACGACCGTTGCTGCCCCATCAATGCTACGGGTGCATTCGTCAGTTGCCACGCACTGCCCCTCTGCATCAAACGCCTCAACCCGCACCGTCACATCCGTCGGCGTTGGCGTATCCACCATCACCTCAACATCCGCCTCTCCCGGCGAATAAATACGCGGTCGAATAAAGACGCCCGGCGAACCGTAATAAAGAGGCGTGATGCACACCTCGTCCGTAATGAGCAGCGAAACGGGACGATAGATTCCGCCCTGCATTGTAAAGTCCGCACTCAGCGGAGGAATATCGGCATTCCAGCTGTTATCCACCCGAACCCGAAGCTCATTTTCCCCTTCTTGAAGATAGGACGTCAGCTCAAATGCAAACGCCGCGAATCCCCCCCGATGCTGCCCGAGATGCTGCCCGTTGAGATAGACATCGGCCACCAGGAACGCGGCTTCAAAACGAATGAACACGCGGCGGTTTTTCCAATCATTGGAAACATCGAATTCCCGGGCATACCAGGCGGGACCGCGATAGTAGCCGCTCCTGTATTCCGGATTGGCCTTTCTACCGTTCTGCCCATCCAGCGCATTCCAGCAATGCGGAACAGCAACTGTTTCCCACGCGTCTGATGCAACATCGGGCGAATCGACATCCTCCTTTATGAAACGCCACTCCCCGTCGAGCGGAACCCACTCACGTGCGGAAGCGCCCAGCGCACATAACAATCCCAATAAAAAAAAGATCCGGTTCATAAATCCTACTGCAGCCAGTCCGGCACACCCTTTGTTTTAAATTCATCGACGCGCGTATCATAGCTATCCCGCTTAAAATCAGTGGAGGCATCCGCCGCCGCTTCATTTTTCAGCAGATAGTCGCGGTTCGCTTTGAGGATATCCGCAAATTCCGGGTTCGCAGCCAAGTTTGTATGTTCACCGGGATCTTTCCGATGATCGTACAATTCCTCGGTTCCATCACGATATCGGATGTAGCGCCAGTCCTTGCTTCGCACGGTGTGGTTGCCATTGTATCGCGTCGTCACAACGGGAGCACCCCGCATAGCTTTCTCACTTTTTATCATCGGAACGAGGCTCACCCCATCGATCTCCTGTTCGGGAAGTCCGCACAGTTCAGTTAGGGTCGGGAAAATATCGAGCAGACTCACCGGCTGATCGCGGAGTTCACCCTTTGTGGTCATGCCGGGATAGGAGAAGAAGAGCGGAACCCGTGTCGATTCCTCCCAGAGGGCCTGTTTGCGCCAATGCCGTTTTTCACCGAGATGCTGACCATGGTCGGACCATAGGACAATGATGGTGTTATCGGCATATTTACTTTTATCCAGCGCATCGAGGACCCTGCCAATCTGATCGTCAACGAAAGTGGTACACGCCAGATAGGCACGGACCAGCTCCGCCCAATACGTCGGACTTAGATCGAGCACTTCTTTATGATCACCCAGCGGCAATGTGCCGTACGCCATGGCTTTTCCATAAAGCGGAATGTCGTTAAATTCATCTTCGGGCACCACCGGAATTGTAATTGAATCCAGAGGATAGCGGTCGAAATATTTCTTTGGTGCCGTGTAGGGATTGTGCGGGCGCAAAAAACCCACTGCCATGAAGAACGGTTTGTCGTGCTTTTCACTCAACTGCTCAATGGCCCAGTTGGCAATCTGTTCGTCGGGCATCCCTTTCTTCGGTATGTCCTTCTTTTCCAACGCCGCCCAGCAGAGCGTATCGCCCTTCACCCGTCCGCCGTTCGCCTGATAGATCGCGCCGCCGTCCGGCGGGAACGGATTAAAATGGGTGTTGCGATACCACGCCCCTGATTTATCAAAACCGTAATTGTTCGAAAGGGTTTCATCCCACAACGGATAATCAAAATCCTGCACGCCCTTGTGGTAAACCTTCCCGGCCGCCATGGTCGTATATCCATTGTCTCTGAACAACGTAGGCAGCGGTTTCCGACCGGCCAACACCTCATCGTACTCCTCCGCACTTTTCGGAATGCTGTTGACCCATCCCGACGTGGTCGGAGCCAGTCCGCTCAGCAGGGACTGCCGTGATGTCGTGCAGACCGGCGCCGCACAGTGCGCATTCAGGAAATAGACGCCCCGTTTCGATAGACGATCCAGATTCGGCGTATACGCCTGTGGATTCCCTTCCAGTACGCCCATCCAGTCGTTCAAATCATCCACGGAAATAAACAACACGTTCATTCCTTCGGTCTTATTTTTTGCAGCGGAAACCTGCCCCACTCCACAGCAGGAAAGCACGAGCAACGCGAGAGGCCATGACTTGGTCTGTCTTAGGATTTTCATATTCATCATTCCAATTTTCAAAAATACACCCATGCCGTGAGCAGTCCCGGCAATGGGTGTTTAACCGTTAGCCTATTGAATTGTGAAACTGCCGTTCAGCTTGATGCCTTCCGGTGCGGATGACGTGCCGACTCTGACTTCAAACTCACCCGGCTCCACCACCCATTCGTTTTTCCGATTCAGCATTCTGAGATCACGATCCGGCGTCAGCGTGAACGATACGGTTTTTGTTTCGCCCGGTTCCAGTGGAACCCGCTCGAACCCGCGCAGGATCTGATTGTATGGAGCAACAGTGGCCACCACATCCTTGATGTAGAGCTGCACCACTTCATCGCCCGCAACTGTACCGGTATTGGAAACGTCGCAGGTAATCGTGATGGTATCCGAGGCAAAAGATGTAGCCGGATCTATTTTAAGATTGCTGTATTCGAAGGTCGTGTAGCTTAAGCCGTAACCAAAATAATAGAGCGGATCGACCACGCGGGTGCTGCCCCAACCATTCGGGCTTTGGGATCTTTCCTGCGGGCCCCAGTTTCCGTTGCGGTGAGGAATGGCCAACGGAATCTGCCCCACTGTCTTCGGGAAGGTGATCGGCAGCTTGCCACCGGGATTATATTCACCGAACAGTGATTCTGCCACGGCCTGCCCAACTTTTTCGCCACCATGCCAGCATGCAATAATGCCTGGTACATTGCGGTCGATCCAATTGATGGATGCCGCGCGTCCAGACATCAGAACAACCACCACCGGCTTACCGGTCGCCACCATTTCTTTCACCAGCAACAGTTGATGCCCGACCAGATCCAACGAGGTACGTGAGCGTGATTCGCCGACCGTGTTGTGATCGTCTCCGACTACAACTACGATAACATCCGCCTGCTGCGCCATTGCAATGGCGTTATCCAGTTCAGCCTGCTCCTCATCATTTGGCGGCTCCGGAAGGAGGTCAGACATTGGAAATCCTTTATCGCGGAAATCGATCCCTTTGGTATGCAACACGGTTGCCTGACCTTCCAGCAGTTTTTTGATGCCTGCATAGGGTGTGATCACATCCGACGTTCCCGGTCCGTAGCGGCTGATCATCGGGTCCGGATCGTCAGCTCCGGGACCAGTGACCAGTACCGTTCCGACTTTTTTCGGATCCAACGGCAGAACCCCATCGTTCTTCAGCAACACCATAGCCTTGCGTGCAGCTTCCAGGGTTGCAGCTTCATTCTCCGAACTATGGATAATGGACGGCGCCAGAGATGCATCCACAAAAGGCTGATCAAATAATCCCAGTTCAAACTTCACCCGCAGTACATCGGCCACACGCGAGTTGATTGTTTCTTCCGAGATGCGCCCTTCAGCAACGACTTTACGCAACGGAAGCACAAACTTTTCTGTGGTTTCGAAATTGGTGCGGACATTCAATCCGGCATTGACGGCCTCGACAATTGAATCCTCGAAGTTTTCCACCACCTCGTGTTGCTTATAGAGTCGGGAAACGGCACCGCTGTCCGAAACGACATATCCCCGGAAACCATATTGATTGCGAAGCAGCTCAGTCAGGAAATAAGAACTTCCAGAGACTGGAACTCCATCATAGGTATTGTAGGAACTCATGGTTCCTTTGGGAGCTGTTTCGGTGAAGACCTTCTGGAACGGGTGCAGCAGAATTTCCTGCATGTCGCGGTATGGGACTTGCGGATCCGTTCTGGCTTGTCCGTCACGCCCGCCACTCGGTGTGCTATAGGCTGCGAAATGTTTCGGAGTCGATGCAACGCCCTGCGACTGTAAACCGAGCACCTGCTGTTTGCCCAGTTCTCCAACGAGGAACGGCGACTCGCCGTAGCATTCAACGGTACGGCCCCAGCGCGGATCACGAACCGTGTCGAGGATCGGTGAATAGATATTGGAATAGCCCAGAGCTCTACCCTCCTTGCCGGTAATCTCGCCGATACGGCGTACGAGATTTTTGTCAAATGTGGCACCGATGCCAAGCTGACTCGGAAAATTACTGGCCCGCCAATGGGCCAATCCACGAATACCCTCATTGGTAAAGTCTACCGGAATACCTAAACGGGTTTCTTCAATGAACCAGGTCTGGATTTCATTGAGCAATTCACCGTGCTCGACCCAGCCGGTCAATTCGTTGGCCCCCCGAACGCCATTGCAATGTTCGTCGATGTTGGCGATGCCGTCTTTCCAAACTCTGGATTTCCATTTATCTGAAGGACGGATCTGTTTCAGGATTCGTTTGTAGCCATAGATGGTTCCCATCTGGCTGGTCTTTTCATCCATATTCATGCGGGACAGGAGGTCCGCGACTCTTTCGTCGACCGTCAGGGCCGGGTTTTCATACGGATCCATTTTCCCGTTTTTATTCCGATCGATCCATCCGTCGTTATAGATTCCCGCAGCTCCGGCCGACACAGCCGCGGCCCCGAATATTGTGCACACCAAGATTTTATTCATCTACTGCTCCCTGTTATTTAAAATTAAAAGTTGCCATCTGGTTGTCCTGCGAGGACGTACCGACAAACACATCAAATTCACCCGGCTCCACATCGGTCAGCATGTCTGCTCCGGTGAAGGCCAGTTGTTCCGGCTGGATCACAAACGAAACGGTTTTGGTTTCGCCGGGTTTAAACTCCAGCTTCTGAAAAGCCTTCAGTTCTTTTTCTGGACGAACCACCGAACCGACTTTGTCTTTAATATAAAGCTGCACGACCTCTTTTGCCGTACGATCACCGGTATTGGTGACATCAACCTGCACCGTCAGTTTCCCACCCTCGGAAAGTTCCGTATCGGAAAGCACCAGATCGCCATACTCAAATGTCGTATAGCTCAAGCCATGGCCAAAGGGAAAGAGCGGTCCGTTTTCTGTAAACAAATAGCCTTTACGATAGTTAATCGCTTTCTGGCTGTAATGAATCGGCATCTGCCCAATCGAAACCGGGACCGTTGCCGGAAGTTTTCCAGATGGAGAAACCTCGCCCATGACTATTTTTGCAATTGCCTGATCGCCGAATTCGCTCAGCTCCCAGCAGTCGACAATCGCATCGGCCTGTTTGGCAATTTCATTAATCGAAAGGGTTCTGCGATGCTTCAGCACCACGATGACCGGTTTGCCCAGCGCCTTTACCCGGCGCAGCAGTTCATCCTGCGCTCCTACCGGATCAATGCTGTCGCGGTCGCCGATATTCTCATCCAGAAAATAGGCTTCCTTCGAAGTGTATTCATCGCCGCCTAAAAACAACACTGCAACATCCGCCTGGCGAGCGAGCTCCACCTGCGCCTCCAGTACGGACTCCTCCGTATCCAACAGTTTCGGGGCGGTACTGTTTCTATCCGTCAATTCAAAACCCTTGGCCGCGACAAACCGGAAATCATCGCCCGCTGTATTTTCGAATGCAGCTTGAGCACCTTTGGAAACGAGCGGCCCCAGCAGTGCCACGGTTGTTTCCTGCTCCGCCGTCAGCGGCAAGGTTTCATCTTCATTTTTAAGCAAAATGATGGCTTCAAGATCCGCCCGCTCTGCGAGCTCCAGCGATGCCGGAGAACGCACGCCGTTCCGAACCTTGGAAACATCGATATAGGGCTGATCAAACAGGCCGAGCACAAACTTGGTTCGTAACACGCGCCGAACCGAACGATCGATATCTTCTATTAACTCAGGATGATCGTTTACCAATTCCGGCAGCAGCGCATAGGCGGTGTCGCTGTATAAATCGATATCCATTCCGGCTTCCAACGCCATCATTGCGGCGTCTTCCGGTGTTTCAGCGACATTCATGAAAATATGCAACCGGGCAATATCGTTGGCGTCGGAAACCGTATAGCCCTCAAAACCCCACTGATTCCGCAGCACCTCCGTCAGCAACTCTGGATTTGCATGACTGGCCACCCCGTTCAGATCTCCGTGCGAGGCCATCACGCCGAGGGCGTTGCCGCGTTGAATACCCGCTTTAAACGGCGGATAAATTTCGTCAATCAATACCCGCGGCGAAATTTCGATGGAGGCAAAATTACGTCCGCCCTGCACCTGGCCATATCCGGCAAAGTGTTTGACCACCGCACCGATATGCGTGCCGGCTCCCAGCCCGACATAGTCCCCCTGCACACCGGTGACAGCGGCCACGACCATTTCCGAGGTCAGATAGGTATCTTCACCACAGGCTTCGCTCATTCTTCCAAACCTTGGATCGCGGACAATATCGGCTTCCGGCGAATGGCACATGTGCAGCCCACGCAACCGCGCTTCCCGCCCGACCGTATCCCAGACTTCCTTAACCAGATCCACGTTCCAGGTTGAGGCCAACGAAATCGGGCGACCGAACACGGTGCAGCCCTTCGCATTCACACCGTGATAGGCCTCAATCACAAACAGAGCGGGAATATGAAGCCGGGTGTTTTCAATGATGTATTGCTGAAGCTGGTTGTTCAGCAGAGCTGATTGTTCTGCAGAATAATTCGCGCCGGGATTTTTGATCCCGGCCACGCCGAGATGCAGACGATCCTTGATCGCAGGCGAAAACACCATCTGCCCTTCTTTATTAAGTTTGATCAGGTTGCTGGAATGGAAAATCCGTAGCTGTGCCACTTTTTCCTCCAGCGTCATACGGCCCAGTAAATCCTCCACCCGCTCATCTGTGGAACGATCCGCATCGAGATAAATTTCTTCAGCTTGCGCAAAAGCGGGAAAAACAGAAATGGCGCTTATCATTCCAGCAGCCAGGCTCATTGATACTATTTTTGTAAATCGTGTATGTTTGTTCATTTGCTATCCATTTAACGTTTCACTTGCTGCTGAGAAGTACTCTCCAGCGCACCGAGATCGGCCGGGCTATTTCCTATCGGATTTCCCAGAATATCAACATCACAACGTCCGTCAATTTCAAGCCCCGCATTAATACCTTCGGAGCCGGGTTTCAACTGATACCCACTGAGCTGCTCCATTGTTTTTAAATCGATGTCCGTTCCGGCCTTTCCCGGCTTAAGAAATTCCGGATCCATCTGAACGGCCTGCGTTTCTGATGAATGCGGCTCAATGTTGAAATAGAGGTTGTTTCGGAAAACCGTATTCACACCTTCCGCATTGTAACCCCACGATCCTTCCCCTTCGAAATAGAAAATATTATTTTCAAACCGGGTATTAATGGGGGTCCGGTTTTCAGCAAAAACCTGTACATCCAATCCCTTCCTTACGAAATGGGTATTGTTATAGATATGCACATTTTCGGCACTTTCCTCCCTTTCAAACCCGTAGAAATAGATGCCCCTGATATCATTTTGGCTCACATTGTAGCGGATGACGACATTCCGGGTGGGCCGTTTCATGATGCCGCAAAACCATTCATTATCATGGCTGTAGTTATATTGAATAAATGTATTCACGCAGTTGTAGTCGGCATCGAAACCACCGCGATCCATCCCGTCATCCCCTACGTTTCCATAGGCTTCGTTATACTGGATGATCATACCGTCCGTATTGAAACAGAAAATGCTGTGTCCGGTGTCGTGCCGGCTGCTGTTCGCCAGGGTATTAAATTCATAGACCGCATCTTTGCTCACGCGAGCAATGATGTTATTCCGTCCGGTTGTATCGACCTTGTTCCCGGCCACATAAACGCGCGTCCAGAGGTTTCTGATTTTCTCGCCATCTTCCAGCAGATCAACCTCGGCGCAATTGGAATCATTTCCGATTCCAACGCCCCCTATATTTTCAATGCGGTTATTCGTGATACGCAGATCGTCGATATTGGTTCTCTTCGATTTTGTCACATGAACGTGAATGCCCCCCCGCCGTTTCCCGGCCACCTCACCGTTCACATCGTGCACGTAACAGTCGTTGATATAGATGTGGCGAAAGGTTTCGTCATTCCCTTTTTCCACGAGCACATAGATGCCGAATAGATCACCCTGATCTTTGCTGCTCCCATCCGTATTGGTAATTTCCAACCCCTGGATTTCCCAGAACGACGGATTTTTCAGCATCAAGCCCGCCGTATGCTCACCTTTGGCATGAATGCGCGGACGCGCTCCCTGTCCATAAGCATCGATCCGGATGGGCGCTTCCTCGGAGCCATTGCCCTGCGGCGCGAGCATGCCCGAAAACTGCATTCCGCGTCGCAGCAGAATGGCATCGCCAGGTTGCATTTCAATCTGACTGATTGCATCAAATTTCCGTTGCGAATCAACCTGATAGTCCCGCGCAAAGCAGCTTGTGGTTGCCACAACACAGAAAGTTAATAAATGTACATTTAATTTTTTCATTAGTATGCGTAGTCCGCTCCATCGCGACTCAGCTGGCAGCTGGTTTCAATCTCAGCACGCTTCTTCATCATCGCATCGAAACGTTCGGGCATTTTTTTAGACAGATCGGTTGTTTCGCCAGGATCATTCTTCAAATCAAACAGGAAGGTTTCCCCACCACCTTTGGCAGCAGTGGTCACCAGTTTATAGTCCCCGCTGATCAACACCTTGCCATCCGTTCCCTGATACAATCGGCGATAGCCGAAAAACAGGTCCCGTCCTCGTTCCGAAACCTCACCGTTAATCACCGGCATCAGATCGATGCCGTCAATCGGAAGTTTCGATTTAAATTTATAACCGGCCAGTTTTCCAATGGTTGGAACAAAATCGACGGTGGAGCAGCGCACTTCCGTTGTGGTACCCGGTTCGATGACGCCCGGCCATTCAGCGCAGGCCGGCACCAGCAGGCCGCCTTCATACATGGTGTGCTTGTGTCCTTTGAACGGCCCCGCTGAAGCAATTCCTTTTCTTGCCAGCGGATCTGCCGGTCCGTTGTCGCTGCAGAAAAACAGGATGGTATTTTTTTCAATGCCCAGTTTCCGAAGCTCGGAACGCAGACGACCGATCTGATCATCCATGGCTGTGATGCATCCATAATAATTCTGCCGCAGGTTTCCAGCCTCTGGATACATTTTAAGATATTCCTCGCCGGCCACTACCGGCTCATGCGGTGTATGAAACCAGACCGTGGCCAAAAACGGGCGATCCTTGTTCTTTTCAATGAAAGGTATTACGCGATCCATTATGACGCGACTGTCATCGCCACTGATATTCTCGCGCACTTCTTCGCCATTCTGCACATAGGGAAAACCGCCCTTCCAAGGTTCTCCGCCGAGGTCAACCTTTCCTGACCCCCAGCCTTTCCACCCTTTGGGTGTGATGCCCGGATTATAGGTCGGGACCGCGCTGGTGGTGGCAAACCATTCGTCGTAGCCATGGTGCGAAGGGGGGGAATAGAAACCGCGTGTACCGAAATCGTCTTCACGCACCCAGCCCATATGCCACTTACCGAAAAAGGCCGTTGCATAGCCCTGCTTCTTCAGCATTTCCGCCACCGTGGTTTCCCCCACACGCATGCCTCCGGTGTGCGCCGCGAGAATGCCAAAACGAAACGGGTAGCGTCCCGTCAGACAGCTTCCGCGTGTTGGCGAGCAGAGCGGTGCTGCGGCATAGAACCGGTCAAAGCGAACCCCGCTCTCGGCCATATTATCAAGATTCGGTGTCAGCAACTCCGGATGGCCGTTAAAGCCGACATCGCCCCAGCCTTGATCATCACTCATGATCATGATGATGTTCGGGTCTTTGTCCGCTTTACGAGCCGCTGATACAACCATAACACTGCTCACACACATGCAGCCCAGCAATAGAATCCGTTTACCTTTCATGTCGTTTTTCCTATTTCTCTATTTGTAAATCACCGCACCAACCATCGGATCGAATATCGTACGTTATGTGATTTGGTCACCAAACGTACAATGATGCATTGTATACACTTATTATCCTTCGAGGTAGCTTATTGGGACACATAAGCAGCTATTTTGATGATACTGCTGCCGCATCCCGTCACCTACTCCATTTCAACTTTAATACGGTAGAAACCAACACCGCCGACTTGATGATCGGTATCGGCCCAGCTGCTTTGAGCATAGTCGATTCCATTGGTTACCATCTGCCAGTCGTTGGTTAAGTGATCCGTCCAGTAGACGCTGTATACACGCCCCGAAACAGAGAGCCAATCGATCGAAAATCCTGCTTCACCTGAATTACCTTCATTGATCTCAAATACGGCATATGGATTATTCGGGTCGGTCCCGGCAATAAACTCAGCCCAGTTGTCATATCCGTCCAGGTCGCTATCTACCGTATTACCGGGATACCCTCCGGGAAAATGATAAGCAATCCACTCGGATTTTCCTTCATATGCAGGGAAAAGCTGAATCGCTGTAATCTGACCTTCGGAGGTTGCTGAGGCCCCTCCGTTCGCTGCAGAGTAGTACGTACAAAAAAGGTATTTACTGCCATCATCATCCACAAAGACCGCCGCCATGCCCATGGAGCTCGGATCGGCAAAATCATCCGGGTCGGCGCCGGGATTTACGGATTGAACCGCATCCATGATTTCATCATCTGTAACCACCACATCGAATATATATTGTCCTTCATCATCTTTAGCCACAGTCCATTGCTGGAAATCAGGATTACTGAGGTCAAGAACGATCCGGTATACGTCATCATACAAATCCGAGGCCCCCACCTCCCGTACATAGAAAAAGATTTCCAACTGCTCTTTCTCGGGCATTACATTCATACTGCAATGGTTTATCCGCAAGCTGTTATCTTCTTCGGTCTCACTAAAGATGCGCATACCGGGGTGCGGGTTATTCGGGTGGTTTTCAAAGGCGGACGAGGCCAGAAATGTGGCCGCCGGGGAATAATAGGAATCCTGCCCAGCGGGATGCGCATCATTGTACCACAGGTCACTTGGCGTCGTATCGGGCGTCCATGCCATATAGAAGGGCTCAGCCTTTGACGTTTCAGGATCATCAGCAGGCGGTGCCCACGGGTCGGAGGGGTCCGGCGCCATCGCCATAATCGCGCGTTTAGACAGCGAGTAATAGTTGCCCTTGTATTCAAACACATGTTGATAGACATCGCCGAGGACCACCTCCCGCGTGACACCATCAAATGTCACCGTCACCGGGCCGTACCCCTCCTCTCCACCCGCCTCAATCGGATCGTTAAAGTTCAGGCCCCAATGGCTCGTAGCCACAAAGTTGGCATGCTGCTGCGGAACGTTTTGCCCCCCATCGGTCGAGGTGGATGACTGGTTCTTACCATGGAAATACATGATGATCTGTTGATTGACGTCATCCACATGAACATCCGGCGAAAATACGTGATCATAGTCATCACGCGTTGCATCTGAGTCAGTATCAAATACCCCCCTGCGGGCGTTTCCGTTATAGGTGCCGCCCAAATTAAACTCCGTCCAGGGGCTTTCCAGCGTCTCGGCCCATTTCAGTTGAATATGCTGGCCGGTGTGGTTCGCGAAATACATATAGTAGATCGCATTGGTGGCGGCCCGCTCCGACAATGGAACCCAATCCGGCACGCGGATCACCGATGGATTGGCCGAATTTCCGATTGAACGATCGGCAATGACCGCTCCGCCAGCCACCAACTCAAAATCGTAGGCTTTATTGGTTGTTGATTCAGGTGGTTCAGTCAGATCCGTCGGACTCGTAGCTACTGTAATACTTGTAATTCGAGCGCTGTCGCCGGCCGTTCCCGGTGCAAAACTTAAATTAAGTGTGGAACCGGCTGTAACAAAGTTGGTTCCCAAACTATGAGTGCCATTCCCATCGCCCACGGTTATATCAGCAAATTCATCTGTTAGAGACGCAAGGGTGAAAGAACTCCCGCTATCCATACTGTTCAGCACCATGCTGACCAAATAGACGTTGGTGCTGAAGGCAAACTCCCATGCCTCTAGAGATTCGAAGTTAATGGTTGCGACCTCTTCCGAAGATGAATTAATTCCTAACCCGCCGCTGCTTCCTACGGTCGTATAATGGTCTATTTCGCCACCGGCTGAGAGACGGGTTCCATCTGTACCAATCACATCGATGTTTGTGAGTGTGACTCCGCCCACGGAGGCCGTTGCGCCGATGCCACCGAGAGCATGATCAGGACCGCCGTCAAGATAGCCCTCATTCACGAAGGTATAGGTGATGGGCTCTGCACTTCCGGTTACTGCGGTAAAGACAGCGACCGACATTGCCAATGTAACACCCCATTTTTTTGTATTGAAGTTAATCATAAACTGGTTTCTACCGTGCTTCCAATGGTTGGAAATTTCGACTCACCCCGTTCGAATCAGTCGTATTACACAAAATCAGGCTGGCGCATAACGCCAGCCTGATCGCTCAAGAACCCAGGTTTCTATTGATTATTTTCAATCTGGAAGAACTCCGCGCTTTTTGTGGTCTTCAGATAGATCACCTTATTGGTATCATCGCCACTGGCCACGTTGAGGTTTGTGACAGCAAAGGTCCCGTCCGGCGCATCCGAATGAGCTACGGGCGCAAACTCCCCGAATCCCAGATTGTCCGTACTGACCGGCCAGTAATCGGCCGCATTTGCTTTCACGTCCAGACCGATGTTCAGCTGCACTGTACCCAAGGCTGCGGGGCTGAACTCACCGATGATGGCCGGCAGATTGTTAACGAAACTGGCCGGATCAACGTTCATGACATCGTTTATACGTAAGATGTTGTTGGAGTTCTTCGCCGTTGCCAGCAACGTGGGCAACTCCTCCGCATCAAAAGGAATGTCAGACCCGATCTGGATGCCCAGGATGCTTGGGTCGCCAGCGTCACCCATATAGGCATCATACGTACCCAGGTACATGTTGATGTTCAGCCAGATCCCGTACCAGGTGTCCTGCTCAACCGCTTCCTCAAGAAGTACATCGCCTCCCGAGGAGTAGGCATAAAAGTTTAAGTTACTACCGCCACCATTAAACATCCGGACCCCCACGGAGTAGCCGGTGATTTCCTTTGCGTTGGGGGTTCTGTTTTCGGAAAGACCAAAGCTGCCATCGGTATCTGCCGCAGTTCCATACATTTCCCAATAGAGCCAATATTCGGAAGTATCGACAGGAATGCCGCTGAACAGATTCGTCGTACTATAGCATCCCCGATATCCACCACTCCAGCCAACCGACATATACTGGTCAGAACCTTCACCATTGTTGATGTCAGCGAAGCCTGTGGCACTTGAGGCCGTGCCTTTAGGATCCCAGTTGAGCAAGGCACCCGGTATATCCCGTATGTTGCTGTTAGCACTATTGTCATAAGTATCGAAGGAATCAATGTACACCGTGAAATACGGACCGCGCTCAACCATCAACGTAACAGTTGCCACTTCACTGGTCGCTACCTCAGTATAGGCTTGGTAGGTGAAGGTTTCGGTGCCGGAGAATCCGAGATCGGGTGTGTAGACAAATGCTCCATTGGACGAAAAACTTAATGCGCCGTTCGCGATCATAGAATCATCTTCCACAGCATACATCTCGAAGACCGCTGACGTGTTGGTATCGTTGTTCAGCACATTGCCTGAGATTACAGGTTCATAGGGCGCCAACTCGTAGGTATCATCCAACACAATGGGGATGTCCGGCGCCAGAGTGGCGAACAACAGAACCGTTGCAGGAGTACTGGTCTCGGTGCCACCCACCACGGCATAGCTGAAGGTATTGGATCCATTCACTAAACCGGAACAGGAGAAGCTTCCGTCAGGATTGAGGGTCAGAGAACCCGAGGATATATCATTGACCAACACGGCCGATTCGTATCCCAAATCATTGGCCAGCACACCGGGAGCGGCCACATTCGTACTGGATACTTCATAGTCCAGAATATATTCATCGTCGTTTGCCACCAAAGTCGAAGGAGTTATTTTCAGGCTGGGGTAATCCGCCGCAAATCCATTCCGGACTCGACCCGCAACACCAAACTGATTGCCCGTCGGGAGGTTGGCGGCGGGGATCGTAGCGGCAAGAATATCTCCACCTCCACTACCATCCTCATTCACAACCGTAAAATTGACCGTCAGATCACCTGCATCGTTAAAACTCCCGTTCAGTGTGAACGTATAGACAGAGCCATCAGCAATCGATCCTGAAGTTCGATCCAGGTTGTCAACACCGGCGCCGCTGAAATCATAACTCCGAATACGAATTTGACCGAAGCCCGTCGCACCTTGCTGCGGGTAGAAAAGCGCCGTAAGGCCATTAGAATTGATTATATCTCCAAAGAATAAAAACCCGTAGCGAGAAAAATTATTCCCCCCTGAAGAACCCATCGTTATGGTGGAACTCACCGAAAAATCTGTCATAGCCGCAGCGCTCAAATCCGTTTCGACGGCGGCATACGCAGAGGCATATGAATCACTTATTTTTGCCAATTGGAGCGAGTCTGCCAGCGTAACCAGCGTAGGATCCTCTATTGTCGAATCTGGTGCAGAAACAATAAAAACGCTGTTGGAGCTATTGACGTCTACCTGTCCGGCCCCCGTGCCGAAATCGGCTGTGTAAGGTGTAACGACCGCGTGTGCAACACCACAGCAAGCCGTCAGACCTGCGATGAGTGCTGCTGTTTTCAATTGATGTATCTTCATTGTTTTTCTCATCATCTCTCCTATTTGTTAGCGTTACTACTCACAAACACATGTCTAACATACGTTTTTCATGCACTTCATACTATATGCCCAAACACTACTTATGAGCATCCCACTCGAAAATTAGGACACCTCATTTTAGTTTTTTTGATCCCGACATCAGCTCAGTCATAATTCTTAAACTGAACAGTTAGAGTATAGCGTGGTCCGGTTTCCGGATCAAAACAGATTATTTAAAAAATCTTATTATTGAACCCGGAGAAGAAGTCGAACTAACAATTAATTCCGAACCGGATCCCCTCCGGTTTGCAGCAGGTATGAAAGCCATCGTGCCTTCACCTCGCAAGACCTTCGCGGCGGACCCGCCATTTTCCAGACATTGGAAATATCCTTCCGTTGGCAGGAAAAACGCCCCGCAAATAGTACGGGGCGCTTTCGATATCCTCAATAACGAACGCGCTTAGTCGATCGTGACCTTGAGCTGCATGAACTGCTGGTCTTCAGCTGCAGTCGGCACCCGATTGGTTACCGATTCGAACGTAGCGTCAATTGCACCAGCCCCGACCTCCTCTGTCGCACCGGGTTCTTCTTCAGTTGTCAGATTAAGCGTTGATCCAACGGTATAGTCCAATCCACTGTCGGCATAGCGAATCCGGCGGCGATAGACATAGTTCAGATAGTCTGTTCCTCCATCCGAATCTGTTGTCGGCAGATACGATGCCGCATCATTCACCAGCGGGTCGGAACCCAGTGCAAATTCCAGCAGGTTATCCATGGAATCAGAATCGGGATCATCGCCATACGCATCGTTAATCTCAGCAACTAAATTTTCATCCGAAACCCAGGCCTGATAGCTGTTTTGGTCAGAAACAGACTGAACCGCGATGTAAGCTATACGGATTGAGGTATCGGATGCGTTCGTCGTACTGGTCATCTGGATCATGATGTTTGTTCCGGCCGGCAAAAAGGTATCCGACAAGCTGAACGTTCCATCCGAATTATCATCGCCTTCGCCAAACAAAACAATATTAGTGAATGCTTCAGAAGAAATAGTCATCTCGCCATCGACTGCCATGCTGGCGAAATCGATTTCGTTTAAATAGACATCCGAATCGAAGTTAAGAACCCAAGCTTCATTGGGATTAAAATCCCGCGACTCATTACTATAGATTCCGTTATTAGAAGAATTGATCCCCAGCGCATTCCCCGGGTTGGTATTCACCCAAGTCTTATTCGCGGTGCCCGCGGATGCGAGTGTCAAATCCTGCCCGATAATATCGACGGTTGTGATGGTGATGGCTGTATCCCAGCTGTTGCTGCGGGTCATGGTTGTTCCGATCACGCCACTATCCATTTCACCGTTATCAACAAATTCGAAAACTGCGGGCGTCAATGGCACATTCGGTTCCACATAATCCACATCGGCAATATATTCGAGCACCAAGGCGCCCATTCCGGACTCGGTAAAGTTGGTTCCGCCGCCGAGGACGTCGTCCGCAGAAACATACATCACCCAGGTGCCGGTATTATTCAAGGTTAAGGGGTCTAATCCGGATGCATCATAATCCTGAATAAAATCATTCGCGGTATCCGTCAGGGAAAAATTATTTATGCCATCGCTGAAAACCAGTGTTTCGTAAGGCTGCGTATTCCATTGGGTTCCAAAACCCGTCGTCTTTAGAGAAAGCAGTTTACCGTTGTCGCCAGAATAGGACACCTTCAATTGAATCACTTGGTCACCGGTGATCCGTCGATTGGCAGAATTGGTGGGCTCACTGTCATATGTCGCCCCCGCGCCGAGCCAGTTCGGTGCAATATAGACCGGAACTCCGTTCGTCTCCGTAAAGGTAACCGTGAATTGGAGATTACTGATGGGCGACTCCGCATAACGAGCCGGCGAACCATAGCTGACGGAATATTCCGTAGGCGTGACTAAATCATTGGTAACTACATTATAGGCCCAGTTTTTATCTGACCCATCGCCGCCAAATTGAATGCTGTTCGTTATGATACCCTGCGATGAAACCGTAAAACCGAACAATACCATACTTATCGCAATGTACTTCCTCATCTATCGCTCTCCTTTGTTTTCCACACATGCACTACAAATCGGGAAATGGCCCTTCATTTTTACAAGTCGTACTAAACTTATGAACATTCAAAACAGAAGTTGGGACACCTATGGGCTCTTTTCATAAAGTTCTATGCAAAAAAAAGCGGGCTCTGCGAGCCCGCTCTTCCATACCTCAATTCGAGGTCTACATCTTGAAGCGGCGAACGATAAGCGAACCAATGGCACATACGCCTATCAGGCCGAGCGTTGCCGGTTCCGGAATCGACGAAATCGCAAGCACGAAATCCCTATCCGCTTTGAGAACGTTACTTTCATAGGCCTCGCCGCCCGCATAGACATCGCCACCTGTCCCATCAGTGGTACGCAACCATTCGAAGCCGGGATTAAAGTCCCCTCCATTGTCTTCAGTCGTGATCTGGAGCCCGTAGCCTGAGTCTCCCGCGCTGGCATTAAGTGACAGGGGTGTAGTAAGGTTGATTTGGGCGATACTATCCGAACCTCCTACCGGGGGGAACGTGAACGTATCTGCATATACGATGGCACCCTGTACCAGATTAGTCGCATGCACGTCGGTGACTTCGAAAATTGTCAACTTCATATTCCAATCGACGTTTGCGTTGGCATCGGTCTCGTACTCTAAGTAGATTGCCTGGGCCGAAAACGCGCTGCTTACACTGAAAGTCTGTGCGACGGAATCGTTCGCATCATCACCGAAGTCACCAACATCCGGTGTGGCTGCGATGACTTCAGCGGAAGTGGGGAATGATCCTCCAGTGGCGATCGTATCCGCCTCAACCGTTACCCCGCAAAAAACTGCTGCCGACAGTGCCAATGCACTCCATTTTTTCCTGCTCATTTTTTTCATTTTATTTCCCTTTTATGTTTGTTTCCATTTTGGACTATACAAGCCCCACTAAACGACTGTGTAAATATATGAACATCCCAAGTCGAGATTAGGACACATTAAATATTTTTTTCTGCTTAGAAGCAACACTGATCCTGTAGGTGATGGCCGGATGAATCACAAATGTCTCTCCAATCCTTTCCTCTCGCTGAAAATCTGCATGGAAATCGAAAAAATGCCCCATTAAAATGGAGCATTTTCCAGACATTGGATGCCCGCGCTATTCCTTGGAAACACTCAGTCCCATGAACTGTTGCGCCGCATCTGCCGTCGACACGCCGTTCGTCACCATTTCGAACTCGGCGCTGTTTCCAATGATTGGAAATGACTCATTCACCAAAGGATGGGATATAGAAGGCGAACATGATTTTTTTTCAGGACCGGCGTGAATTCACTCTGATTCCAATCCCGGCCCCTGGCTCTTGTCCTGAAGAGTTACCGTAATCGAATCGATTCGCGCGTTGCCTTCAACCTGCTCGATTCGAATATCCGTTCCCTGAGGAATTTCTTTTCCGACATCGAGCATGTCCTTGCCGGCAACCTGGAATACGGTTCCCTTGCCTCCGTTGCTGTCATCAAGTATTGAGACGGTCATTGTTTCGTCCTCGTCGTCCAGTCCAACGAAATGGATGGCGCTAAGGATGACGGTTTTATCGAAATCAAACACCCACGCCTCATTCGGGTCGAAACTCTGATATTCGGAACCACTCACAGAACCCGTGTTGATACTCAATGAGTTGAAGCGGTGAAAAATGGTGGTTGTATTGCCTTGAGCTGTTCGATCACTACCGATGATACCGCGTGTCGTTAACGTGACTCCACTACGCGTCATCTCCGCACCGACTACACCCTCTTTGGCGTCCAGTTCGCAGCCATCCCTGAATTCAAAGGTCACGGCGTCAGCACTGGATTCTGATGGCATTTCAAGAGATGAAAACGTTGGCGTCGCTAAAGAGGACCCGACCTCGCGCAGATCGATCGGTTTGATGCCCAGTTTTTCGGCGGGGGAACCTTTCTTGAAACGGTAGAGCCCCTTCTTCATCGCTTCCAGATCAAACATCGGATCGGCATACAGGAGTTTCACAGACTCCTTGCCGGGCGTGACCGGCTGCCCCGAGAACAGATCTCTGCCGAGTGCTGCCTTTGGCACATAGCACTCGCTCTTATTCCAGGTAAAGTATATGGAGTTTTCCATCTTCGGAAGATTCTCATAAAACGGTCGATTTGTAGCACGGTCATCGGTCAGGTAGAGCCCGTTATTCGATTTTGAGGAGACCGGAGGCATAAAGATATTTCCAACCGGTAATACTTTTTTGGTGCCCCCCAGCCATCCGGGCAGGGTTCTTCCGCGCAGGAAGGTTTCGGTGAAGATAAAGTTGTTGAACAGATCGGCCGGCCCTTTGAGTCCGAATCCGCGTTCCGCTTGTTTAATCACGTTATTTTTGATGATGGTGAAGCTCGGGTTGTCATCCAAACGAATGGTTCCCGCCGTATCATAGTTCTGGTGCAGATAATTATGGTCCACCACATTATTCTCACCCATGGCTGAGAAATAAATCGCGTTGCCGTCGTGCAGTTTCAGCAGCACACGCGAGATATCGTTCATTGCAATGTTGTTTTCCCGGGCATGCAGCAGCGGAAGAAAATGCTCAAGCCGGTTATGATACTGCGCAGCCAGACCCTTTTGAATGTAGGGCTCACACTCTTCAAATCGGATCGTCGACATCCACGCACGTCTGAAAGGAATACGCTTTATCAGGTAGAACTCATGCGGACGGCATCCACTGACGACAATGCCGTTGTAGGGCAGATCGTGAATCGTGTTATGCGTAATTTGGTTATTCCCACTTTGAGCAATAAAGATACCTGCTGAATGCCAAAGCAGCTCACCGACATGGTGAATGTAGTTATCGTGAACCACGTTGTGTTTGTTCACATCCTTTGTGCCGGGGCCGTAGCCGCTCAGCACAATTCCTCCCGCACCGAGATACTTCAGGTGGTTGCTGGAAACTTCGATTCCCTGACAGTGCAGATCAAGACGGACGCCCGTGCCGCTGCTCGACTTAATAACATTGGAGGCGAACGTGCAGCTTTCAGCGAACCTGAAGCGAACAACGGCATTGCCTTTGTCATACATTTCCCAGTCGTGCTGGAGGCCTTGATCCCCCTCCTCCATGGTATCGCGCGCACCGTGCATAAAGGTGAGGCCTTCAAAATTCAGGTGCTCTACAAACGGGCCGTCTTCTTTGCCCTCGACCCGAATGAATTCCTGCAGAGCCGGTGCGACCACATTCATTTCTGACACATCGGTTGCCGGCCACATATAGATTCGACCTTCCTGCGTATTCACCACCCACTCACCCGGCTCATCCAAATAGTCAATCGCGTTCAGGACCCAATATTTTCTACCGGGATTCTCTTGCTGATAGGTCGGATCCGCTGAAAGGCGCGCAATCTTCTTTTCCGTATCGATGCTCTCTAACGGAATCAGGTTAGCCAACCAGGGACGGTCGTTCAGTTTCAGCTCGATATCGCGGGGGTTTTTCCAACCTTTTATATCATCCCCGCGAAAATAAACATCACGATCAAAAGGCTCAACCGGATCGCCCTCATACTCCAGCATGCTCGTCAGCTTTTTACCCTGCCGGTTATAATCATATCGCTTTTCGATATCCTGGTAGTAAAAGCCCTCTGACTTCGCCCGGGGAAGAAGCTCCTCGCCATCATAGAGCGATCGGATATACCAATCATTGCCTCCGCCCTTCGGAATCTCAGCCACCCATAGATTTCCTTTCGCAGCTTCAGCCACCCCTTCAGGATAGACGGATACTTTCTTCCAGCCCGTTATCGGGATACCGCCGGTAAAGACCGGTTGCTCGCCGGGGAATGCTTTGTAACGGATCGGTGCCGCTTCAGATCCGGAATCCTCCAGACCAAACACAACGGTTTCTCGCAAGGGGTAGACGCCGCCTTTAATCAGCACCTCAATGGGTTGACCGGATTGCTGTTTCTTCAATTCCCTGACTCGAAGTCGAGCCGCATCCAGAGTTGAAATCGGTCCGTCAGGACTCACAACAACAGTCTCCGATTCTGATCCCGCCACAACCACCATGGCGAACGAAGTTACCATTAATAATGCCGCAAAAACGGCTCCTCGCTTTTTCATATTCATATCTCCTTTACGAAATCCTTTGACGATGCGAACACCGCATACCAATGAATAATTACTTTTGATCCGCAACAGCGAAAATTAGGACAATGCTTTATCTTTTTTATCCGGCTGGCAACAAACCCGAAAGCGGGAACTCCAGCCATAGAAGATCTAAAGACGAATCCTCATGCGGCGATCATCCACACAGATACCTATATACAGGTGAGCCGGATCGGTATCCCTTCGGGACAGATCTGTATTTTTTTTTATTCCAAAGACTGGAAGTCAGGAGAGAAAATGCGCTTGTAAACAAAACTGGGGGATGCACTAAATTGCACTACATCAGGATGGGTCAACTGGAGAAACATACGAAGGCAGGCATCCAACTTGTTTACATGTGCAATGAGTCGATTCCCCGCAGACAGGCTGGAAGATGGTCCTACGTTGCTCAACAAAAGCTAAAGTGCCACCGAGTAGGCCCCCGCTTAATCCGTTAGAAGCTCAAACTTTTCATTCGATTTTATGGTGGAGCGTAATTCCTGCTCATCAAGTTGCCCGGCCCGAATATAGACCTTACGCAGCATCGGAAGATCCAGTGGACTATTCATAAAAACATCTTCACATTCACGAAGGTCGAGTGTTTCAATCTGCAGATTATGAAGGTCCCCAAGATAAAACCGCCCTTTTAAAACGGGCTTGAAGGTACGAAACGAAAGAAACCGTAACAAACATTCCTGCGAGCCCCATTGATCCCAGATTAACAGCCGGATTTTTTCTTCGGAATGCAGGGCCAGTATTGAGTCTTCAACACGGTACTGCAACTTAAGCGGAGCTCTCGGCTCGGTCACATACTCAAGAAGCGACTCTACGACCGAAACATAGCCATCCCAGTCGGATCGAGCTGCGTGATCATAGGCGACAATCCGCTCCATCAAGGCTGGATGTGTTGAATTAATCGTTCGGGCCTGCAGAAGAAAATCGGTCAATTGCGGGATTGAGGGACGCTGATTTTCTGAAAAATTAAAGGAGGAAAATGCATCGACCAGTAAGAGATAATCCGCCACATCACTCGTAGGCTCAACCGGATTTTCAAGTGCGCTCGTAAAGTTCAGCACAATGCAATTCAGCGAGAAACGCTGGAGCCTGGCACTGGCGCAATCAGGATCCAATGCCAAGGCCAAAGCCGTCAACTTTCGTGCTTCCCGAACAGTTTCAACCGGCCGAATAAAAATGCCAAGCCTTTTGAGATCACTGGCCGACGTCGCCAATTTCCGAGCCTGCAGGATTCGTTCCTCAGCAGAACGATCCAGCTCTTCCTGATATAAGATCGTAACGGACTCCGCCTTCGATTCAAATCGGGCCGCCCGTTTTTGTTCCAGAGCCGCTCTCTCCTGTTCCAGAGCCGCCCGTTCTCGTGCCTGAGCCGTTTCACGCTGGTGCCGTTTTAAATTCTGAATAAATAATACGCTAACGACAGAAAGAGACACAATCGCAGCAAATGTGATGGCCGCCGGAATCCGATTTCGGGCAAGGAACAGGCGTGCTTCCCGAAAAAATCCCGGCTCTTCAGCAAACGTCGAATAGCCCCCTAGAAAATTAGCAATTTCATTTCGAAGCTCTTCAGCCGATTCATACCGTTCATCAGGTAATCGTGCCAGCGCCTTCATGGCAACCGCTTCCAACGCCTCAGGAATATGCTGTTCCGGATACTGCCGACGAGGTGGCTTCACCATTCCTTTACGCGTTGCTTCAAGAATCTCATCCGGTGACCCAAGAAAAGGCGGCTGCCCGGTCAAAATCAGATGGAGCATACATCCCAACGCAAAAACATCGGTACGGCGATCTTTCCCGGAGCCGGGAACCACCTGCTCAGGAGCCATAAAACCAAGGCTCCCCTTAATCTCTCCCACCAACGTCATATTATCGATCGGTCTCAATGCACGCGGCACGTCATCCTCGCCATCCTCCATTTCACCAATTTGCTTGGCCAACCCCCAGTCGCACACCAACACCTCTCCAAACTCATCGGACTGGATATTTTCCGGTTTTAAGTCAAGATGAATGATTCCTTTCGAGTGGGCGTAGGCAACGGCATCGCAGACCTTTAGAAACACATGCAACAGATCACCTCGATCGTTCAGCAGCCGATCGGAGACTTGATCCGCCAGCGTGATATTTCCCTTCAGATCCATTGTAAAAAAAGGCCGGCCGTCCTCATCAATCCCGGCATCATGAATCGTAATAATATTCGGATGGTTTAACGAAGCGGTCAGCCAGGCCTCATGCACAAAAAGATCATAAAACTCCGGACCCCGATCTACCCGCAGCCGCGCCATAGCCACCCAGCGTCGGGTATGCGCATTGAAGGTTTTGTAGACCTCCTTCACCGCCCCCTTTCCCAGCAGCACACTGTCTTGAAAGCGGACCGTGGATTCTCTCAACTCGGTATACGACGGACAAAGCGACCGCAATCCTTCCTCATCCAGCAGTGTCGCCGACGCATAAATAGATTGAAGCCGACGCTGCGGCTTATAGGGTTCAAACGGTTTCACTCAGGGGGCTCCAGCTCTGCAACCAGTGCTCGAACTTCAAGAAATAGACGCTTCTTTACGCGCTTACGGAGCGTGTAGACCGATGCCACACTCAATCCCGTTTTATCCGCAACCTCAGCGGCGGAAAGGCCATCCATTCCCATCTCAAACACAGTCACCGCCTGTCCCTTAAAAACATCTCGCACACGCTCCAAGGCAACCTCGACAACGTATTCTTCCCATTCGGCCTCGATCCATTGATCAATCTCTGAAGGAAGATCCTCTCTACCAATTTCAAACTCTTCTCCAAAAGCATGAATACGCTTCAAGTGCCGATTCTTTGTGCGAAAATAGGTCAACGCAGCGTTGCGAATCACCATACTCAACCAAGTGCGAAATCGGGCTTTTGACCGATCGTACCGTTCCAGGTCCCGAGTGAGCAAAATGAGTACCTGCTGAGAGATATCTTCGATATCTGCCGCATCGACCCCCATTTGATTTAGAATATAATAAATGAACCGGCGGTAATGATTTGAAAACTCCACCCACGCCTGTTCGTCATGAAGATCACAGGCGCGCTGAAGCAAAGTATAGCTGGTTTGTTTCTCCTCAAACATAATTAATCAGGTTCTTTCCTTAAAATCGCAGGTGCACTAATGATTCCAGGCTTGCACGCGCCCCGAGAGCCCAGCCAAACAAGTACGCCTTCATCTGTTCATGACCAGCACAATTTCTAATTAGGAGACACCAATCCCCTAATTCGATGGATGATTGTTTGACGTATAAAAACAGCTTAGCGAAAAACTTCCCAGATGATTGATGTGATAACTTCATACGCACCGACACCATGTCGCGTTCACATAACAGCCCTCCTTGCTCAGACACGAAGGGCTCTGAGGTTACTAAGGACTTTTTTTATTCGACGATTACCCTATAAAACTCCGTATGCTCGTTTTGCGGGGGTAGAACAACCGTCGTGGTCGGTGGTGTTCCCACCGCATTAGTGACCGTTTCCCAACTACTGCCTATCATGAGATTTAGCTTGCTCTGAACAGTGTAGATGAAATCTCCATTCGCATTCCATGTCAGCGAGTTGTCATCATTGATAAGGGCGATGACCGGCACATCGGGTACTGTCGCTTTTGTCGGATATCCGTGAATATCGATTTCACGTCCCATAACGCGCCCCCCCGGATTTGCGTCTTCAGAGAAATTAAAGGTGACCGATTTTACGCCGGTTGCCATTACATTATGACTGGCCTCAAAAATAGAGACCCTTGTCCAATAAAAGGTCGGATTATTGGGAGCCCAGTTCGTTGCCTCAGCCAGAATGGCTTTCGAATCATCCACATAGGTCACCTCCACTTCGTAACCCTGATTGGAGCGCCCTTTACTACCGGTTGTCCACCCGGCAATGCTGACGATATTGGTGATGTCATAACCCAGCGTATTGACCGACACGTCAAAATCGACCGTAACGCTGGCTCCTGAATCCCACATCACGAAAGCAGTTTCATCGTTATTCGTGATGATCGTCCCCATAATGAGTCCGTCAAAAAGCTTTGCATGCTGGGTATCGGTGGTTGTTCTGGAATCATTCCCCTTTGTGCCCGAGCTGCTGAGATAATAGATCTGAGCTAAATCGTTTGTACTGAAAGCAGGAAACTCCTCAAAATCCGACGACTCGACCGTATAATCAAGTTCGGCTGCGGGCGGTATCTTGGCCTCAATTTCAAACTGAGCCGAATCCATATTTCCGCTATCATCGGTCACAGTCAGCGTTACGGTGTAGATATTCGTCTCCGTATAGGAATGGGCAACACTGATACCCTCTCCCGTGGTTCCATCACCGAAATCCCAATAATAATTAGTAATGCTTCCGGAGGAGACACTGCTTGATCCATCGAAAACAACCTCGAGCGGGATGCTTCCGAATTCCGGCGTTGCACTGGCATAAGCAATCGCATAATCTGGCTCAACCGCGTTGTAGAGATTTGCGATTTCGGCCGCCGACAGTTCGTTGTCATACACCCGGAAGTCATCCATTAATCCCTTGTAAAAAGCGCTCGATCCACCATCGCTACCAATAATGAAGTCCGTGATACCCCCCATGGAACCATTAAACGGCCCTGTAGCTGAACTATCATGCCAAAGGGCCCCGTTCAGATAAATGGCCATATAGCCGCTAGCAGCATTCTTAGTAAAAGTCCAATAATTCCACGGCCCCCTTAAAACGGAGGCATCAGCGCTTCCAACATATTTTGAAATGCGATCGCGAACTCCAGTAGTACCCTCGCTGTAAGCCGCATCAAAATAGACCGTCGTGCCGTTGGGCAAATGAACATTGAGCATCCGAGTACTACCCGCATACCCTGAAAATCCATTCATATTCTGGGGGTTTGACAAATCGCCCGCACACCAGAATGAAATCGTTAGTTCGTCTGAAACTGTCGATAAAACATCCCCGAATCCCGAAACCTGGCAATCCGTTCCATTCATATCAAGTGCGCCTCCGCCATCGACCCCGCTCGTCCAAACCGGATTAACCGCCGTGCCATTGTATCCATTTCCAGATGAGTCGAATGCCGTGGTTCCACTGGTTTCATCAAATGTCCAATGCCCCACCAAAGCGGCCTGCGTTGCAGCACCTATCAGTAACCCTGCCACCAGCACACTATTCCGACTCATGACTTTATTTATTGTTTTCATTTTCATTCCTTTTTTCATTTTTGTGACGTTTCTCCACACAAAAAAATGCTGCCGATTCTACGCCCCCCACATCGCATCAGTTTCATACTTCACACTGATTCTCGACTAATAACTTTTCGACCCTGTAAAATCAGGAAAATCGCGACGACAAACTATGGCTCAGACGGAGCATACAGCTCAAATTCCCAGATCGTCGGCCCGGCTGTCGCTTCCATAATCTGCAAACGGAATCTGGAGCCCGTAACCGTTGGGAACTCATCCTTCTGGCTATTTTCGGGGTTTCCTCCGACGAACACCGTTTCCCAGCCCCCGTTATTCACCTGAATTTCATACGAACGTATGCGGTCTTTATATTCCACAATTTTTGCGCCATTCACCGAAACCGGCGAGCCGAAGCCCACTTCGATCCAAGGCGTCGACTCACCGGTTGAAGCCCAGCGCGTTGACAAGCTGCCATCGAACGCTTTCTCCACCGAATAGCTGGAGCTATGCGTACTGCTTGCACTCACAGATTGATTCTGCGCAATATTTGGTTCCGTCGAAACTTCGGGAACAATGGGAATACTGTTACCCACCACCTCAACCTCAGTAAGGCTCAGCGCATGTTCACCCGCCAGCTGGACCTTAACATATTGGCCGATTTTACCCCCCACCGGTACGGTTGTCGGACGTTCCGCCGGTGCGGCCTGATGGCTGGACCAGACCTCAGTCTGTTTTTCATCTAATACGTATATCGTATAATCACTGAGTTTCGCCGCACCACCGGCCCCGGTCTGGTTCCAGATGTTGATCTCATTAAGGAAGTAATCTTCTCCGAGATCCACCTGCCACCAGGCATTCACCTCACGTTCAGTGCACGTTACAGATGCATCGGCTCTCTTGCTGCTGGTCTGACCATCAATCGCTCTTCCAGGCTCTGCGCCATAGGCTGTACTGGACTGTGTGGCCGTTTTATTCAACGCAAGATTATAAGGAACAGGAGCCACGCCGTCTTTCGTTTGAACCACTTTTTTAATGGTTCCATCCTCATTATAATATAAGTAATCAATACATACCGAACGTCTGTGACTGCGGCCACTAAGCGCTGTGTTATGATAGAAAATATACCATCGCCCCTTGTACTTGACGATCGAGTGATGATTGGTCGCGCCCCCTGTAACCTCAGCATCCATCAGAATGCCTTGGTAGATAAACGGCCCCATCGGAGAATCGCTGGTGCAATAGGCGATCGGTTTTTGTACACCGGTTGCATAGGATAAATAATAGATTCCATTTCGTTTGTGCATCCATGGCGCTTCATAAAAATTTTGAATCTCTAAGTGCGTCACGCCTCCATGCGTCTTCATATCATCATTCAGTTCCACAATTCTTAACTCACCATAATGACCGCCCCAATAGAGATAGGCCTGCCCGTCATCGTCAATAAAACAGGCCGGATCGATCTCGTCTGTTCCCTCGATATACGATCCCGAGTCTGTAAAAGGACCGGAAGGCGAACGGCTCGTTGCAACGCCAATTCGATTCTTATTATTCTTATCCCGCGCCGGGTAATAATAATAGTAGGTGCCGTCTTTATAGGCACAGTCCGGAGCCCATAAATGTCCGCGTTTGGCCCAGTTGATATCATCCGTATGCATGATCTGCCCATGATCCGTCCACGTCACCAGATCCTCCGAAGAAAATACATGATGTCCATTCATCGAACCATAGCTCGTTGCATTATCCTGATCGTGCGAAGGATAAATCCACATCTTGCCGTCTTCCCAGACATGTGCTGATGGGTCTGCTGTAAATAGGTGGGTGATAATAGGGTTCGCCCCAAACGACAGGTACCCCATCGATGAGGACAACATCACCGCTGCAACCATTTTTAACTTCTTCATATTAACTCCATTTAAACTTCTACTTGCCCAGCCTGCGCGGGGGACATAGTGGAAAAACAGTATGAAACCTAGGGAGTCGGCTCAGCATACAACTCCAGTTCCTTGATGGTCGGCCCGTCAGTCGCTTCCGTAACCTGCAAACGGAACTTGGAGCCGGTAACAACGGGGAAAACAACCTTCTTATTTGAACTGGGGTTTCCACCGGCAAAAGCCGTTTCCCAATCCCCATTAAACACCTGAATTTCATACGAACGAATACGGTCACGATATTCCACAATTTTCACGCCATGTACTGTAACGGCTGAGCCGAAGTCCATCTCGATCCACGGAGTCAATTCACCGGTTGAAGCCCAGCGCGTTGACTGGTCGCCATCGAATGCTTTATCCACCGAGTAACGGGAGCTATGCGTACTGCTTGCACGCGCGGATTGATTCAGCGCAATATTCAGGTCCGTATCAACTTCAGGAAGAACGGGAATACTGCTGCCCATCACCTCGACCTCAGCAAGGCTTAATGCATTTGTACCGGCCAACTGAATTTTAACTGTTCTTCCAACTGCACCACCCACAGATACGGTTGCGGGGCGTTCGGCCCCTGCGGCCTGATGACAGGACCAGACTTCAGCCTGGTGGCTATTCAATACTGAAATCGTATACGCACTGAGTCCGGCAGCACCGGTTTGGTTCAATATATTGATATCATTGATAATATAGTCTGCACCCAGATCCATTTGCCACCCAGAGGCTGTGCTGGACTGTGTGGCAGATTTGTTCAACGCAAGATTGTACGGAACAGGAGCAACGGACTCCTTCGTTTGCACCACCTTTTTGATGGTTCCATCCTCATTGTAATACAGGTAATCAACACACACGGAACGTCTGCAGCTAATATCACTAAGCGCTATGTTATGATAGAAGATGTACCAGCGCCCCTTGTACTTAACGATCGAGTGATGATTGGTGGCGCCCCCTGTAACCTCAGCATCCATTAGAACACCACGATAGGTAAATGGGCCGGTCGGGGAAGGACTCGTGCAATAGGCGATCGGTTTTTTCACACCGGTTGCATAGGATAAATAATAAATTCCGTTTCTTTTATGCATCCATGGCCCCTCATAAAAATTGGGCAGTTCTACATGCGTTACTCCGCTGTGACTCTTCATGTCATCATTCAATGTAACAAATCGTAAGTGATGACCGCCCCAATATAAATACGCCTGTCCGTCATCATCCACAAAGCAGGCCGGATCGATCTCATCGGTCTCCGCAATAAATGATCCCGAGTCTGTAAAAGGACCGGCAGGAGAGCTGCTGGTTGCAACGCCAATTCGATTCTTATTTTCCTTATCTCTCACGGGATAATAATAGTAGTAGGTTCCATCTTTATACGCACAATCCGGCGCCCACAAATGCCCGCTGCGGGCCCAGCTGATATCGTCCGTATGCATGATCTGCCCATGGTCCGTCCAGGTCACCAGATCCTCCGAAGAAAACACATGATGCCCGTTCATCGAATTATAGCTCTTCGCATTATCCTGATCGTGCGAAGGATAAATCCACATCTTGCCGTCTTCCCACACATGGGCCGACGGATCCGCTGTAAACATATGCGTGATGATGGGATTCGCCCCGAAAGACGGCAATACCATCACTGCCAAAAACACCTTTAACCTCTTCATAACAACTCCATTCTATCATTGTACATTACATCTATTTTGCCCGGGCGATGATCAACTTCGGGCGCAGCCCTGTGTCCGCATGCTCCTTCGACGCGATCTGAACCACACGCCCGTCATAATGATAATCACCCGGCGTGTAGTAGCTGTTTTCATATTCATTCACATTATATCGGACCAACCGCACAACCACGAACGTGACATCCAGCGGCGCCCCATCTTCAGAAATGGATTTGATCGTATCGGTTACATCCAGATAGTTCTCAACATATTCCGACGAATGAAAAGAAACGGCACCGACGAACTCACCACAAAGGCCTAAACCTGTTACGGGACCATCGGTAAACCCGCGCGTAATGCCCCCATAGTTATACGGCAGCTTTTGGCTGACGTAACTCAGTTTGTTGCCCAGCCCCACCAAAGGTCCCTTTGACTGAGGTACCCCCAGCTTAAATATAAATATGCCGCCATCATCGCCCAATCCAGCGGGACCATGAACGGCTGAAACCTCCAGAATCTGAGCCATACTGATTCCAAACAACAAATCTTCGGTATCAATCTGCCTGCGGTCAAAATTTCCACCCGTACTCGTGTTATATTCCGTAATCACCAGAGGAATGTCGGCATTAGGATCGTTACGTGCGTTGGCAATACCTTTCCGGGCATTCAACATAATTTCTTCCGATCGGGCGGCATCTTCTCCATAGCGATGGTAATCATACATGCCATAGTTCCAGGGATTGGAATCGCTATGCTTCCCATAGATGTCCGTTTTAACTTTTTCCCAGGAAACACTCCCCCAGCCATGGGCGTCCTCCGATGGATACGGATGATCCCAATCAATGTAGAAGTTCGATGATTTTGTCTGCCTTAATGGATCCTTCCGAATCGCTTTCGACGCCATAGCAAAAGCAGCTGCAGAGGTGATGCCACGGTCATCCGCCAACGAAGAAAAAGAAGGTTTAAACCAGGTGCGATGTTCGGTAATTCCATACCAATTAAAATAATCATAGCCCGTCGTGAGTGCCGGATCGCCGCTGGCCCCCATTATTCTCGGGATGCGATAGCCATTCGGAGCTCCAAGAACGATCGAATATTCCTCCAGGGCAGCACCGGCCGAAGCCCACCCCGCCATCACTACAACTATTCCTGGCACCCAACCGATCACCTTCAATACACTCTCTCTCCACATCACTCTTGTACGAGGCCTTCGTGCCACGAATTCAATTACTCATAAACCGCGTGATGTAGAAATTGGGACAATGCGTCCATCTTTTTTTTATTCAGCAATGATTCGATAAAACACAGAGCCCTCGTTGGAGGTTTTGATCCTGATTTGAGAGCTCTCCTTTAACGATGGGATACCGAATTCAATAGTGATGGATTACGGCTCGCCCAGATCTGAACGTAGACTTGTCGATGCTCCGACCTGTTCAGCAATCAGCTGATTCAGCGTTTGTTTTTCCAGCGTCACCGGCATATTCATCATTTGCTCTTGGATCGTTTCCTCCTGCAATGCATCCCGGCCCTGACTTTCGACATCCGCAAGAAACGTCTTCAGATGGTTCTGCATATTGGTCAGTTTATATTTGTAGAGCTGAGCGGGTGAATATGCCAACGGCCCATAAAGAACGCGCCCCTCCGTCCTCCCTTTTGCCCGGGCCGCATTGATCTGCTCACAAACGTTTCCAAACCCAGGAAAAGGAAGTTGCTCGGCAAGCTCATGCTTCAACGCCAAAACCTGAATCGCCTTGGATCGCCGGCAGGATTCCAGCGACCGTTCCATCAGTAGCTCCAAAGGTACTTCATCCTCATAATACTGTAGCCAGTTGTCTCCAGACAGATCTGCCTGATGCCGGGTCTTAAAATGAACCGCCACCAACGCCACCTGATCGCGAATATGAAAGGTGACCTCTTCGGCATAAATCGGCACATCGCCAAAATGTGCCACGACGGTGTTCGGATCAACGGCAGCCGAAACGGTTGCTGATAGAAATAGAAATGCAACTATACGCATGATGAATGGTTTCATATGCGCCTCATCAGGGTTGAACTTCGTGTGGTCCAATGTCTGTTCCTGAATCCGCCGGAACTGGGTTTCCCCAGAAATCGCGCGTCACACCGGCGATCGTCGCACCGGCATTTATACAGGGCGATCCAGCCTGCAGACAGTAGCCCCACAACCGTTCGGGATCACTCATATCGATTTTATACGCACCGGTCCCCGGGGCGGACAGCAACGGATCGTCGGTCACGGGGCTGGGGTCTGAACCCCAGGCGGGTATGCCGAAATAGGCATTATGGCTAAAATCCGTATTCACGCCGGCCCCCACCCCCGATCCGAAATAGCCGCCGTTTTCAAAGTAGAAAATGTTGTTTATAAAATCGGTGTTATGAGGCGTGCGGTTTTCTGCAATCAGCTGGGCATCTGTGATGTGCGGCCCGGCATAGTAGATATTGTTATAGATCTGTACATCCTCACATTCAGTAGCGGAATTAAACCCAAAGAAACAGAAGCCATGCTGGTCGTTCTGGGAAATATTATAGCGGACAGCCACGCCCTTATTCCATCGCTTCATAAGCCCGATGCACCACATGTTGTCGTGACTGTAGTTGTACTGATAGGTCGTATCACGCGCGTTATAATCCGCGTCAAATCCACCGCGGTCAGCCCCATCGTAGCCGACGTTTCCATACGCTTCGTTGTGCTGCGCCGTGAAGCCGACGGTATGAAAATTAAACAGGCTATGCCCCTTGTTGGCGCGACTGCTGTTCGCCAGAACATTGTATTCGGCCAGCGCATTCACGCTCATACGGATAATCATGTTATTGCGATCGGTGTCATTGATAAAATTATGCGCCACATACACCCCGGTCCAAAGATAATTGGTATTCCCGGTAGCGACACTGACAAAACTGGAGTCAAACCCGAGTCCGACGCCTCCCGTTTTTTCAATGGTATTTCCGACAATCTGAAGATCATTGATCATTGTATCGCGGTCGCCATAGGTATGCACATGGATGCCGCCGTGGCGTTTGGCGATATCGGGATCAGAATCCAGCGTCGTTCCATTCACATCATGCACATAACAGTTTTTAATGTAGATGTGATCCATCACGGCCTCCGGCCGGTCGTCATCCGTTTCGATATAGATGCCCTTGAGCTTCCCTTGATGATCGTCCGAACCATCCGTGTTGGTTACCTCGATGTTATGGACTTCCCAATGCTCCACATTATACAGATGAATCGCCGAGACCGAATCCCCCAGCGCATTGATAATCGGCATCGGACCGGTTCCATAATTTCCGATCACAATCGGGCGCCCCGGGATACCGCTGCCCTGCGGAGCAAACATACCGCTGAAAATGGCTCCGCGCTTGAATAAAATCTGATCGCCGGGCGAGAAGGTAAAGCTCTTGTAGGTGTTAAAGTCCGCCTGATTATCAATGTGATAAACCGTTCCCGTTGTATTTTCCGTGACACTCAACTCAACAAACAAGTGCTCAACATCATCCGTGGACTCAACCGCTTTTATCATCCCGCTGTTGCGGCTCGCATGCTCGCGTGACACGGAATCAACAACAACGGGCACTCCATCCACAAGGTTGGTTAAAAACTGCACGTCATATTGCAGATACGGATCATCGTTGCGCAGCGCGGTTAAATAGCTGACCTCATCGCTTTCCGTATCGACTTCAAAAGCCGGGATTCCGGGCGCGAGCAAATGACCGGAATCCGACAGGACAACGGGTTCAGCATCCGCAAGGGTCGGATTCATCAGCCAAATATACTCCGACGAATTGGGAACCCCGTCTCCATCGGGATCCGCATCCCGATCCGCATCTGCCCCCTCGAGCATATAGTCCGACACAAACTGCTCGTACGAAGCCAGGCCGCTGAGGGCCGTTCCATTCGTGGGAGCGCCGGCAGTCGTCGGCAGACCGACAGTGATGTACAGGGTCGTCGTATCGGCACCGGTCACTCCATCATCAGCCTTTACGGTCCAGCTGCTCACGCCAATATCACTGGAGCTCGGACTACCGGAAAGCGTTCCGTCGGTCGCGATGGTCAGCCAGTCCGACCCCGGTCCGGAAAAGCTTCCGGGAACCTTGGTAAAGGTGATCGGATCAAAATCAGGATCCGATGCATGATCGTTCAAATCTCCATGATAGTTTTGGGATACTACCCCATCTGTAACGGGAAGCGGATTCGAGGTCCAGACCGGCGGAGCAGGCGGTGCCTGTTCCGCACCCGAAAGCACCAGCAAAGCATCGCGGGCATCAACCTTCAGCACATCATCTTGATAAAAGGCCCCACCGGCATAAAAATCGCCCACGGCGGATCCGGATCGTCTCCACTTGAAGTTGCCCGTGGCGGAAAGATCGGAGGTATCAAAATAAACGGCATAATGGGCTCCCGTATTCAGACTCAACGAAGTGGCCAATGCGATCGATAGAAGGTCGGTACCGCTGGACGCCGGCACTTCAAACGTTTCTGACAGCAGTGTGGTTCCGGGGATCGAAATCGGCTCGGCCTCGGGATCTGCAACTTCAAAAATATGCAGCGTCACCGTGGCTTCGGATGCCGCCTCATAAACAAGATGGATGGCATCCACCTCGGACGGCACTGTGGGACTCACCGTCTGGGCCATGTTGGATGTTGCGGCCTGACTAAAGGCTCCGTCAACCGTTGTTCCTACGCGCAACACCGCATTTGACAGCGTATCAAACGTGGAATCATCACCGACCGTAATCGCTACCGGCGCTATGGCTCCGGAAAGAGCAAGCAAGGCGTCACGAGTGCCACCGGAAACCATTTTGATGGAGCCATCTTGATAAAAAGATCCTCCGGCATAAAAATCGCCGGCCCCCGACGATCGACGCCATTCAAAGATGCCCGATGCAGAGGCATCGGATGTATCCAGATAGATTGCATAGCCGGTTCCTGCATCCAGCTCCAGCGGGCTGTCCAACGCGATCGACAGAAGATTCTCTGCACCGGATGCCGGCACCTCGAACGTTTCTGTCACCAGCGTAGTTCCAGGGACCGCAATTCCGCCGGACTGAGGATCAGCCACTTCAAAGATATGCAGTGTAAGGGTGGCGGCAGATGCGGACGAATAAACGAGATTCACCGCATCAATACTGACATATTCATCCGGCGAAATCGTTTGAGCCATATTGAGCGATGTCTTCTGACTATAGCCCCCCTCGGCCGTCGTTCCCACGCGCACAGCAATATTCGGCAAGCTATCAAACGCCGAGTCATTATCCGTGGAAATCGTTACGGCCGCCTGAAGCGAACCGCAGGCCAGCAACCAGGACAGCAGGACAAATATAAAAGGCTTACCGTTTTTTTTCAGCATGTTGAGATGCCCCTTCTTTGGTGATAATTAAACGTTAACACGTATGATGACTATTCTGCCGAAACGTTGAGTTGCATGAACTGCTGCGCCTCAACATCGGTCGGAACCCTGTTGGTTACTATCTCGTACTTTGCATCAAAAGGCGAGCTCCCTGCCTCTTCGGTGACATGGGTGATCGATGAGGAAATGAGATTGGTGGTTGCTCCAACCCTATAGGCGAGTTCAAGCGCATTGTGGTCAGCGTCAGTCCATCCACCGTCGATACGGCATTTGAGCATGCAACGTTATCCAGGTCGGACCCGTTGTTGAAATCAAAAACCACAGCTGCCTGCGTAGCCTGAACGACCAACATACCCCCCGCAACCAATGCGGCGGGCAGATAAATTGTTATGTTGTCTAGTAACAGTCTCATACGTATTGATACTTTGCACCAAGCATGATTGGGCACTTCGATGAGTATAAAAACCGTCTGATGTTATGCAAACTACTCTATACTCATCAGCGCATCTGCATAACGACGTCCCAGCTCGCGCTGGCTGGCGGAATCGAAATGAGTGCCGTCCTGCGTGGTCAGACCCTCAGTGGTTGCGACCGCTGTGTTTGGCAAGAGAGTTGGCAATAGGATGATGTAGTCGTTGATCGGACGCTCTTTCACTTCGGGGGTCACATCGTCCTGTTCCAGCTGTCCGGCAACAAACGGCAGATCAGGGTCGCCCAGTTCTGTCCGCAGGTCTGTAATCATCGTCGTCAGCGTGCCCATGTAGGTGTTGGTCTGGCTACTGTTGCTTTCACCCTGATGCCAGAGAATACCCGCCAGTCGTCCGCCATCTTCCACTGCTGCCAGCGCACGACTCACCGCTTCCTCATAGTAGTGGTCTCCTTTTTCCCAATCGTTGATATTGGTGCCACCCCGTGCATTCACTACCAAACCAATGTTGATGTCCGGGCGCACCTCGTGCATCCGCAAGGCAAAGCCATAGCCCGGATTCAACTGCTGCATTTCGAGATCCTTACGAATGGTGGAATATTGGTTCAGCGGATTGGTGGCCGGCTCCCACTCTTCGCTGAAATTAAAGAGCTCACAACCTTCAATCTCCCCCATATCTCCGGCTTCCATGGGTCCGCGCCCCGCCATATTGGACTGCCCAATCAACAGATAGATTTCGCGTTTCTCAACACCCACCTTAACAAAAGCCGACGTGGCCCCAGTCACAGCAGCGGTGACGGAGGTCTGAGTTTCCAATCCCTGGATATTATTTTTTACCGTTTTCCAATCTTTGGAAAGGTCGGATAAATTTGTGCTGACCACGATGCTGTAGCATTTTCCAGTGACCGACTGCCACGATACGACCTGATTGGTATCCGACGTTCCAACAGAATCCACGATTAACACGGAGGTGGCATTCGTGGGCACCGTACCTGCCAGATATTCCTCTCCAGCCGTCAACTTATCCCCATCGGTATCGCTGCTTTCTGCGAGCAGATAATCTTCGGTCGTTTCCAACCCTTGGAAATAAAGGTCCAGCCAAGCATAGGGCGTTCCGCTTGCCGTTTCGGTCAAAATTACGGCATTGGTCACTGCATCCACCGTTAAACTCGATATCCGGAAATCGTGGCTTTCAACTTCCGTTGACTCTGCAGAGGTATTCGCGAAGGTGATCAGCGTTCCGGCTGAAACAAACGTATTGCTCAGGCTGTAAACATCAGCTGATCCACCATCGTCATTGAGGACCATCGTTGAAAAGGCGGGGGAAGAAATTGTCATCACCGAATTTATGTCCAGACTGGCCAGATCAATTTCCGACAGATAGACGTCTGCGTCGAAAAAAAAGACCCACGCCTCCCCCGGATCAAAATCCCGCGCATCATTCCCCGCATTCGGCGGTGTAGTTTTGGAATTAACGCCTAAATTACCGGCTGATATAATGTTGGTCCTATGGACGACCCCTGTGGAAGCAAGCGAACCATCCCAGCCTACAATCTCAACCGTCGTAATCGTGACCCCGTTCGTCGTCATGGTTGCATTGATTCCCGCATTGTCCAGGCCGGTTCCATTCTCAAATTCATAGGTGACGACTACGGCGTCTGCATTCAACCCGCATAAAAACGCACCCAGCAGCGCCAAGGCCCCATTTTTCAACTTTAAATTCAACATCACACTCCTCGAATCATTCTCATGCTTTTTCCTGATATCATTGTGCAATAATACCAAGCGTTTCCGATTCTGCTGCGGTAACCACTCCCACTCTCAGGCTCGTGATGCGGAAATCATGACTTTCATTAGCCGTCGATTCTGCTGAGGTGTTCGTAATTGTGATCGGTGTTCCGGCTGAAACCATCGTCTTTCCAAGGCTGTAAACATCCGCTCTTCCGCCGTCGTCGCTGATAACTAACGCAGGGAATCCTGGGGATGAAATTGTCAATTCTGAATTAACGTCCAGACTGGCCAGGTCCACCGCCAACAGGTAGATATCCGCGTCGAAGAAAAAAGTCCACGCTTCGCCCGGATCGAAGTCCCGTGCATCGTTACCTGCATTCGGCGGAATCGTTTTAGAATTAATGCCCAGACCATTCGCATTCCCAACGATATTCATTTTATTTACTATCCCCGTAGAGGCGAGCGTTCCATCCCAACCGACAATTTCAGCGGTCGTAATCGTCAGTCCATTCGTGGTCATCCTGGCATTGATCCCGGTGTTATCCAGATCGCTTCCATCCCCAAATTCATAGACCACTTCGGTTGCTGCAGCACTCATTCCGCAGAGAAGCGTCCCCATCAGCACCCAGTCGCTAACCTTCAACCTTAATTTTTCCAATGTTTGAATCATAACCTGATGTCTCATTTTTATTTAAAACCAATTGCCCATTTCCAATATGACCGCATTATTTATGACCATAGGATTCGAGGTTGGCCCCGTACTGCTGACATTTTAAGAATTCAATTCGATGTCATTTCGTACTGATTTTCAATTGCATGTACTGATGGGGCTCGGGATCGACAGGGACCCGGTTCGTGACCGACTCAAAATAAGCATCCAACACGACCGACCCCACCTCTTCCGTGACATTTGTTAAGGTTCCCTCGATCAGATTCGTTGACGACCCGACCTCATATCTCAAGCCCCGGTTTTCGGCATCAATGCGGCGACGATAAACCAGATTCATATAATTGGTTCCGTTGTCCTGTGACAGATCGACGGAGGGCCGGTACAACGCCGCGTCGTTGGTGAGGGATTGCGAACCCAGCGCATATTCCACCAGATTATTCATTCCATCCAGATCCGGGTCAGCATCCGATGCAGCATTCAAACCCTCGGTCAGGCCCTGATTATCTGCCCAAATTTCATACGCCTGCTGTTCATTAACCGGCACGACCGCGAAAGTACGCACCCCGACATCCACATCGATCCCGTTCGTAGCCGTCGTCATGAGCAGCGTAATTTCAGTTCCAGCCGGAACCAACGTGAGGCCTAGATCATGAACACCGCCCGGCTGTCCTGCCGCCATGATTATGTCTGGGAACGCGGCAGAAGAGAGCGTCATCTCCGCATCGTCATCCTGTTCTGCCAGTTGCATTTCTTTCAGATACACATCGACGTTAAAGGAAAAGACCCAGCCCTCATTCGGATTAAAATATTTCCATTCGGCTAACGAGTCGCTCAGGTTATCCCCATCATGATTCACGCCCAGGAAATCGGCATCCCCCGTCACATTTATAAAGTGGCCAGCCCCTTCGGAAGCCCGCGTTCCATCCTGTCCGATAATGTCCTGCGTGGTGAGTTTGACATCAATACCCGTCACGGCATCTTCCAAACTGGCATGCGACCCAATCAGCCCGCCATCCCACGGCGAATCTGCCAGAAAATCGAAGGTTACTCCTGACTTCGGCCCTTGATATTCGAATGCTCCGACATCGGCTCCGGCCACCCCAACCACTGCCTTCACGATATCCTGTCCGCCATTGTCAGCAATCGGCACCGCCGTATCAATACATGGTGATCCGGTTTGAAGCTGATAGCCGTTCAGCGCCGTCATGGTGGTCAGGTCAATGTCTGATCCCGCCAGACCGGGCAGTACAAAGTCGGGATCAGCAAGAATTGGATTGGCATCAGCCGGATGCGGGATGATGTTGAAATAAAGATTGTTCGTAAAAGCACAGTTAATTCCAGCCGAATTCAACCCTAAACTCGAATCAGCCGGATCTTCATAAAAAAATATGTTGTTTTCAAAAATCGTATTCAGAGGTGTTCGCTCACGTGGAAACATACTCGAATCCAGGCCGGCCTTCACATAGTGCACGTTGTTGTAAACATGTACACTTTCACACAGGGTCTCATCCTCAAATCCATACCAATAGAGCCCTTGTTTATCGTTCTGGCTCACGTTGTATCGGACAATCACATTGCGGTTCTTTTTTTTCATGATCCCGCAGAACCACTCGTTATCATGGCTGTAGTTGTATTGAATAATGGTATCCACACAGTTGTAGTCGGCATCAAATCCACCCCGATCCACATTATCGGTTCCCACATTTCCGTAGGCTTCATTGTACTGGATTTTTATGCCGGCCGTGTCGAAGCAGAAAATGCTATGGCCGGAACTATACCGACTGCTATTCGCCAGCGTATTATATTCGTACACGGCGTCTACGCTCGCCCGGGCGATGATGCAGTTGCGGCCGATTCGATTCAGATAATTTCCCGCCACATAGACCCGCGTCCAAAGATTCTCTGTAAATAATCCTCCATCCGGTTCTACGTCCACGTTTGAATGTTTGGCATAGTTCCCAATGCCCACGCCTCCGACATCTTCGATCCGGTTGTTCGTGATACGCAGGTCATCGAATTTGGTGCTCTGACGATAATCGTGAACACGGACATGAATGCCCCCGCGACCTTTTCCGCCGACCTTTCCATTCACATCGTGAACATAATTATCATCAATATAAACATGGGTGTACGTATCATTCACATTTGCGAACACATAAATACCGAAGTGAAAGACGTCGTCGGCGACATCGGTGCCATCGGTATTGGTGACTTCCAATCCCTGGATTTCCCAATACGACGGATTAAGCAACCGCACCGCAGCCTCGTTCACGCCCATCGCGTGAATCTGGGGCCGCGCGCCTTCACCATACGCTCCGATTCGAATGGGGTTCCCTTCTTCCCCTGTTCCCGTCGGTGCCAACATACCGATGAATTGCTGACCGCGTTCCAATAGGATCGCATCGCCGGGTTGTAAAACCGCATTCGTGACTGCATCAAACTCTGCCTGGGTGCTGATCAGATAATCGGTCGCAAAACTGCTTCCGGCCAGCATCACCAGAGAGAGAGATAAAGTGAATGTCTTAATCTTCATCGGTTGTAATCCTGAGCTGCATGAATTGCACTGCTTGAACATTGGTCGAAATTCGATTTGTAATAATTTCAAAGTCACTATCCAAAAGGCCGGCCCCCGCCTGTTCCGTACCATTTGTCATTGCCTCCGTCAGATTCGTGGCCGCCCCGACCTGATAGTCCAGCCCGCGCTCTTCAGCATCGGTACGCCGTCGATAAATAAGATTAAGATAATTGGTGCCATTCTCTTCAGAAGATACAACCTGGGGTTGATAGAGGACCGCATCGTTGGTCAGAGAATTTGCACCCATTGCATACTCAACCAGATTGACCATACCATCCCCATCGGGGTCGTCGTCATACGCATCGTTCAAGCCCACGGTCAGACCCTGCTGCGTGACCCACGCGGAATAACCCGTAGCCGCCTTGACCACGGTCAGACTCATGATTTTTGCCCCTTCATCGACATCCCCCGAAGTCACACTGTAGCTGATGTGCAACGTACTTCCGGCCGTTACTAAGGTATCATTCAAATCATAATCGCCGTTCCCGCTCGCCAGCGTAATCGGCGCAAACTCACCGGATAAGGATGTCAGCGTCATGGAAGCTCCCGCTTCTGACATATCTGCAATATTTATATTTTGTAGCCGCACATCGCTATTAAACGAGAATTCCCACCCTTCACCAATCTGGAAAAGGACGGCCTTATCCGTACCGTCTGAATTGACACCCAATCCATGACTGTTTCCGATTTGGGTAACATGCCTCTCTCCCGACGAGGCACGCGAGCCATCCAGTCCGATAATATCCTCAGTAGAAAGGGCTAGACCATCGACATAAAAGGTTCCGTTAAGACCCAATTCATCTAAGGGCCCCGTGTTTAAAAATTCAAATACATTGGTAGTCCCCGGAGGCGCTTCCGGAAACGGTGACATTTTTTTAAGCGCGGTAATAATCGCCGCATAATTTGCATCGCCCGCCAGATTCGTCCATTCATCAGGATCGCTTGCGTGGTCATACAATTCCTGCGATCCATCCTCATATTTAATGTATCGCAGATCGCCTAATTGAGTGGCTTCAGTGCCATATTTATAGGTAAACGCCGGGAATTCCCAGATGAGCGTGGGATCCTCCAGCAGGGGTTTCAAGGTTCGGCCCCGCACTTTCTCGTTAGCGGGCAAACCGGCCAGATCCACTAGCGTTGGATAGAGGTCCAGCAGACTCACCACACTGCTGCACTCTGCATTGGTGGTCATTCCCGGCGCTTTGATGATGAGCGGGGTAACGCCCGATCGATCCCAAAGGGTGTTTTTCTGGAAGGTATTTTTTTCGCCCATGTGATAACCGTGGTCGCCCCAGAGCACCACGATGGTATTCGTTGCATAGGGGCTCGCCTCCAGCGCATCCAGCACCAGACCGACCTTAGTGTCGGCAAAGGTCACATTTGCCAGATAGGCATGAACCATGTTCGTCCATTGATTATTTTCGATCGCCCATTCGGTGCTTGGATAGACATCGGTGCTGATGGTATCGAGCCCAGCGGTCGGAATGTCATCCCAGTCGTCCGGGTTGTATGGGGGCATGACCAAGGTTTCAGGATCATACTGATCGTAGTAACTTTGGGGCGCATACCACGGCACGTGGGGGTGGAGAAAGCCGACCATCAGAATGAAGGGTTCGGTATGGGTTTCCTGCAGCCGATCCACCGCCCATACGGCGGATACCGAGTCGCTCATATCCGCCTCAGTGCCGGTGCCGTTTTCTCCGACGTAGATTCCCCAGTCGGTCAAGGTGCCGGTGCTCGGCCAATTGCTGCGAATCGTGTTGCCCTCCGAATCCTCGTTTTTATCCCAACCCATCCTGCCACCCGAAAGATCGACACTGCCGGCGGGAACGTGTGTATGAAGAATTTTTCCCACCGCCATGGTTTTATAGCCGTGATTACCCAGATACGTATGCAGCAGGGATGAACCCAAGGCTTCGATCCGCTCTTCAACCTCCGCATCCTCCGGTTGCACTAAAGTCGTATTGAGTTCCGAAAAATAGACCCCGCTCATGAGACTGGCCCGCGAGGGACCGCACAGCGGATAGGTACAATACGCGTTCGAAAAGTGAACCCCTTCGCTGGCCAGTTTATCCATATTGGGCGTGATTGCATTCGGATCGCCGGCGAAGCCGGTCCAGTTGTTCAAATCGTCCACCGCAATAAAAAGGATGTTCGGCTGTTGCCCGAAACAAACGGTTGCCGACACCAGCCATGCGGCCCATAAAGATGCATTCTTTTTGAAATATAGATTCATAGTTACTGCTCCAGAATAATCAGGCGAACAAAGGTTTGCTCACGCTCCATTGAGACCTCGTTAGTGACGGCTTCGAACCCGGGGGCAGCAATGCCCGCCGTTTCAAGTTCAATGATTCCGCTCGTGTTCCAAACATTGGAAAGTAGATTGGTGCTCGTTTCGACATAATACTCCAGGCCGGAGTTTTCACGGCGCGGGTAAACATAGTTAAAGCCGGCGCCACTGATTTCCGCGACCGGTAAATACCCCGACCACGCCGGATTGGTGGGGTCACCACCCAATCCGTATTCATAGAGATTATTCACTCCGTCCATATCCGAATCGACCGCCATATTCGGCACGTTAAACAGAGCCGCCCATTGGTCGAATTGCGATGGCAGCCAGGAGGGAATCAGCGGAGCCGGATTATAGCGAACCGTTGAAAAATAGAGATTATCCACCAGCGTATCCATAAAACCGTTATCACTGCCATCGGTCCGATTTCCAAGACCGAACATATTAACCGCAAAATCATCCCCCTCCCCAATGACCCTCTTCGGCACGGTACCCATAATAAAATCTCCGTCACTGCCGTCGACGGTATTTATTTCGTATACCTCCAGCGAAGCCAGGCCGACGCCGCTTTCTTTAAAATAATGCACTTTAACCCGCACGCTTTGGCCCTCAGCCAGCCCCGAACCAAAATATGAACTGCTGAATTTGTTCAGGGTACTGTCATCCGAATATCCGTAGACATCCATCCGGTTCCCTTTAGTGACTCCATATGCAAAACGGCTTCCCACGAAATCAGTCTGATTGTCCGAGCTCGCCGCATTAAAAACCCCAAAGAAAGTGCGTTGGATATTGGATTCTTCAACGAGATTCAGATCCATTTCCATCCAGAATTCGGATGAGCCGTCGTAGGTGCCATCCAATGATTTATAATAATTAGAGCGATTTGCGCTATCGCGATGAATTTCCGCATTCAGGTAGCCGTCCGTGTTGTAAGCAAAAACCGTATTTCCGTTGCCGTTATTAATCCAACCACGAGCGGATGGATCGGTTGAAAAGGTTTCAAAAACAGGCATGGAGTTTGGCGTAAGAGTTGTTGCCGAAGCGCTCGCAGAAGTGCCGTTTTCATTTTGGTTCGCCGACATATCACGGGCCTTAACCCTATAAGAGTAGGTCTTGCCCGGCGTCAAATCGGTATCGAGATAATACGGGCTCACTTGCCAGTCGCTGTCGTGGGACGGATCGGTCAGGTTCTGAAAATAATATTTCACCCCGTTTGTATCCGATGCCGTGGCGGCGGTCATTTCAATCGAAGTGTAACCGGCGGCCGACGGAGCAGATTCCCAGACCATGGTGGCCGGAGACGGTGCGTCGAAATCGGAAATACCGCGGCCCGTGAATTCAAGATGAACGACGCCCAGCGCATCTTCACCGCAGCCGGTATAAAACAGATACAAATTACCGTCACTATCCAGAAACGGGTACGGATCGCGAAGCTGGTTCACGTTATCCGGAGCCGCGCTCGTCTCCGAATCCAGCACCTCAAACTGCCCGCCTTCCCAGCCCGGTTGAGCGCGATAAATTTCTTCCGGCGGATAGGAGGGATCCCACTCTTCATAATTGCTGGAAGCGCTCAGATCGGTAACCGATAACATAAGACGTTCCGGCGGCGTTACACCACGGCGGGAATAAAAGGTATAAAGTGTGTCCCCATCGACCCAGACGCCGGTATGACGAACCCGTAGTTCTGCGGAAGTATATCCGTCATTGTCTATATCATCCTGATAGGCATTGCCACCTTGCAGCCACAAATCATCGCTGTAGTCCCAACCCGATGGCGGGTTCCAGGGATTGGAAGCATCTCTCGCTTTGTAAATCGTGGCCCCGTTATCCAGGGCATAGATGTTTCCTTGATAATTAAAGACCGCGAAATAGCTGTCGCCGAATAAGACCGGCTCCACCTTTCCGGCGAACTCCAGTCCGTCATCAGAGGTTGCCACAAATGTTTTCTGCGCACTTCCCTGATCAACGCCATCCACCGTAAGCCCGGGGCCGTTATGAAAGTAGAGGATAATACGTTGATTCTCATCATCAACATGCGCGTTGGGCGACGCCAGATGATTGTTTGGGATAACGATGCCATTACCAACGTCCATGGTCGTGCCTCCAAGATCCAGCACCCCGCGGTCGCCAAGTGCAACGCCTGTACCTACATCATACAGCGTCCAGGGACCCGCGATCTCAGCCGCCCAGGCCATACGGATATATTCTCCATCGTGATGGGCAAAATAGACATAGTAGACCGCCGAGGGATCGGCCCGCTCGTCGGCAGGAATCCAATCGGGTATACGGATCACCGTAGGCCCGTTGATATTCTCACCCTCTTTATCCGTTGCACCCAACCCCTGAAACATGGCCTCCGTTACGATGGGCAGACCGTTATTGATGCTCGATACAATAAACGTACCTTCGCTGCTCGTCTGTTCAAAGGCCTGCGGTTCAGCAGTTCCCAGCATACAAACCAAACCAAGCAGACCCATATTCCAATTCGATATCCTCACATTAGCTCCTCTATTTTTTCGTACTTGGTGAATCTTTGACTTCCAAGGATTGGAAATTATTCATTTAGCAGCCGCTAAACACACTGTTCATAGTTGAACAGATGCATATATAAATGAGCATCCCGAATAGATATTGGGACAGAAGACATTCATTTTTTAGAGCGAGACGGATTACTCACAATAAAATCACATCCCATCGTGTCATTCCGCGTTCCCTTTTAAAATCCAGTGTCCCAATGCTCCTTTATAGAGATCATATATGTATAATGAAATCTCAGCAAGAGACTCCACCCGTAGAAAGTTCCAGAGCTTGGAAAACACCCACAAAGAATCAGGAATACGTACTCAACATGAAACAATACGCAATACCACTGAAAAGATCGGCTTCATCATTTTTAAAGCACCTGATAACGGCATCCGTTTTAGTTTTTAATATACTCACTCAAAACGCGTTGGCCGGAAATATCATTAATACTGCGGACTACCCGTATTGGAGAGAATTGCCCTCCCAGCTCCCCCTATATGAAGCGATGAAATTCAATGCGATTCAAACGGCGAATCTGGGCGGATTGAGCCGGGACATTATGGGCGCCAATGCCCTCGCCTACATCCTCGATCCTGTAAACAAGGAACGATACGTCGCCAACATTAAAAATGGATTCAACACCGAGATCCGGTCCATCGAAATCGGTACAGGAGCGGCGACCTCCTCCGTCCCCTCTCATGAACTGTTTCATGCTTTGCTGGCACTGGATGTGATTCGTAATGACTTGGATCCAGCGACGCTTGCGGAGTACGAAGAAATGCTCCGAAGCAAAATATTCAAATTAGTCACCAACAAATGGGACCCTCATGCCTGGGCCATGCGCATGCTCTGGTATAAATATGCCGGTCAGACGGACGAGTTTTTAGAAGCGAAGAAAGAATTTGATATCGGCTTGCTGGAGCATTATCTGCCGGATGGAGTGTCCCCGGCTGGAAGCGGCTATTCTATGCAGCGATTCAACAGTATTGAACGCTCGGCGAAAAACACAACTGCCGATCTGCTGGAATATATGGGCTATCACGAATATTACAGCAACCCGGGTTTGATTGGGCTCCATGAATTTATATATGGCTACGCCAATGCCCCGTTCGCTCGTTGTGTTTTTTATGGCGACAGCCGCGGCAGTCAAGTCGCCTGGGATGTGGAAGGGAATGTGATTGTATCGCCCACCATTGTTAAATCCGCCCGTTTTTCCGAGACCGCGCATACCTACGCCATGTGGATTCTTCAGCAAGGGCCGAAACTCACCACCCCCATTGTGAAGGGCTATTTGGCCTCCTATTTAGTCATGGCCGGCCCCGCCTCGAAACATGATCCTCTTGAATTCGATGTGGCAGATGCGCAGCTGGCTCCCAGCCGTATGTTCCAGAATTACGCGGCACTCATTGAAAAAACGCAATCGAGAGATGCGTTGTATTTAAGTGTTCAAAGCTTAACGGGGCAGCCGGAATACCACACGCACTATGAAGCCAATGCCATCGGGATGGCGGGGTATGGCGAAATCATCCTCCGAAATGCAGGCTATGACGGCCCGGAAAATGATGTATCAGCCGGCGGGGTTACCACCCCGTTCGACTTCATTCATTCGCATGCCGGCGCGGCAAATTCACTGCTGATTAATGGGGAGAATCATTCGGATAAATTAGCGAACGGTACCATTGAAGGACTTCTGGAGGAAGACATTGAATACATCCGCTCCTCTAATCACCGCTCCATTAAAGGTGCCCATTTTCGCGATATCCTTTTTGTTCAACCGGCCGATCATGTGAATGGCTATTTTGTAGTGATGGATCATGTTTCCTGCGACGAACCAAATGCAGCCATCAACGTGATTTGGCACCCGAACACCGCAAGACAGGAAACCGTGCAGAACAACACGGAGTATCATTCTGAAATCGTTAAACAAAAAGGCGATGACGGCCCGCAATTGTTCAGCGATAATCGGGTTGAATTAACCACCTTTTTAGGTACGACTCCGGCTGATGTTGAAATAAAGAGGATGGTGAATCAGAGCCGCGGGATGCACTACGCCGCCGACTATATATACACCGAATATCCCACCGTTAACCAACAAGCCAATATCCTGACCGTTCTGTTTCCCGGCGATCAAAACCACGAAATCGGACTGATGAAACGGATTACATCCGGCGATTATTCCGGCACTGCAATTAAACAAGGCAAGGTAGTGGATATCGCACTTATTTCCGGAGGATCTCAGAATGGCAGACTGGGCTCGGAATCGTTCCGCGCAGAAAATTTGATCTACCGGAAAATATCCGGAAAACTGAATTCCTATTTTATAAAAGGACACGCATTTTCTGACGGGCAACCTATTCCTGCTGGTTTTAAATCGGATACCGCTGTTGCACTTTATATGAAAGGGGCACGTGGAAAGATGACCTGCTTAGAGGATTCCGAGGTAACTTTTTATTATCCGGGAATTTCATCTGTGCAATTGGGAGACCACAGCATTCCAGCAATTGATTCCGGGCCAAACTGGGCGCGGATTGCAGTTCCTGCCGGAACCTTTTCGATTAACCTCATGCCATGATCGACTGACACAATACTGACGCTCTTTCTTATTCCTGATCACCCTTAACAATGACATCGAACCGCTCATTCGAGCGGATTGATGTACGCAGTATTTTTTCACCGCTTTGTCCCGGACGAAGATAAACCGTACGCAGGAAAGGCAGATCAACAGCGTGATTGATCATGACCGAATCACATTCAGTGAGATCGAGCGTTTCAATATGAAGCGATTGCAGGTCGCCGAGGTAAAACCGATCATCCACCACAGGTTTCAGAGAGCGGACCGGTAGAAATCGTAACAGGCAATTGTTGGACCCCCATTTGTCCCAGATCACAAAACGGATATTGTCGCGGGCCCGTACAACCAAAAGAGATTCATCCATACTGTGTTCAAGAACAAGGGCGCCTTTTCGCTCATTCACATATTCCAACAACGCTTCTACAACGGGAGCATAGGCCCCCTTGTCTTTGCGTGCCGCATAGTCATAGGCCACGATACGCTCCATGAGCGCCTGACGGTTAGGATTAATGTTCCGTGCCTGAATCAGGAATTCTGTGAGCTGCCCCACAGTCGGCCGTTTGTTTTCTGTAAAATCAAAATCAGGAAAGGCTTTTGCGAACAATAGGTAATCAACCAACTCACTATCCGGCTTGAGGGGATTATTCACCGCCGCCTTGAAATTGAGCGTAATGCAATCGAGCGAAAAGCTTTGCATCTGGGCGTTGGCGCTCTCGCTGTTCAGGGAAAAAGCGGAAGCAACCAGCTTTCGGGCCTCGCGCACGGTTTCAATCGGACGCACATAAATCCCCAGCTTTTTCAGATCGCTGGCCGATGAGGCCAAATTCGAAGCGAGGGTCTTTCGTTCCTGTTCCGAACGTTCGAGCTCGTCGAGATAGAGTGTTGTAACCGATTCAGCCTCCGAAGCAAACTGTGCTGCCCGCTCCCGCTGATGTTTAATGCTCTGAATAAATAAGACACTGACGACTGAAAGAGTCACAATTGCAAGAAACGTAATCATGGCCGGAATCCGGTTGCGCCGCAAAAAAAGGCGGGACTCCCTGAAGAATCCGGATTTTTCCGCCAGCGTGGAATAGCCGCCGAGAAAGTTTGAAATCTCATCCCGTAATGCCTGAGCGGTTGCATAGCGATCTTCCGGCAACCGGGCCATCGCCTTCAGTACAACAGCTTCAAGTGCTTCGGGAATATGACAGTCCGGATATCGCGTGCGTGGCGGAATACAATCTGCCAGGCGTGTAGCTTCAATAATTTCATCTTCCGTACCCTGGAAAGGTGGATGGCCTGTGAGCAGCAGATGCAGTATGCAGCCCAACGAAAAAATATCACTGCGATGATCTTTCATTGATCCGGGCACCACCTGTTCCGGCGACATAAACCCGGGACTCCCTTTAATCTGCCCCATCAGTGTCATATTATCGAGCGGCCGCAGCGCAGAGGGCAACTCATTTTCGCCCTCTTCCATTTCATCCACCAATTTAGCCAACCCCCAATCACACACCAGAATTTCACCAAATGTATCGGCCTGGATATTCTCCGGTTTGAGATCCAGATGTACCACCCCTCGAGAGTGAGCATAGGCGACTGCATCGCAAACCTTCATAAACGCTTCCAACAGCTCTCGCCGCCGCGCCGCACGGGGGCCCGTTGCCCGATCGGCCAGAGTGGTATTTCTTTTCAGGTCCATCGTAAAAAATGGACGCCCTTCTGCATCAACGCCCGCATCGTGAATCGTGATAATGTTGGGATGATTCAGCGAAGCGGTCAGCCAGGCTTCATGAACAAATAAATCATAGAATTCAGGACCTCGATCTGCCCGCAGGCGAGCCATGGCAATCCATCGTTTGGTATGATTGTTAAAGGTCTTATAGACCTCCTTAACCGCCCCTTTTCCAAGAAGGACACTGTCCTGATAACGCTTCGAGGAACCTGCCAGCTCGACATAGGAAGGGCACAGCCCTTCCAGCCCTTTTTCATCCAGCTGCGTTGCCTCGTCGTAGGCTTCTGCTAAACGCGGATCCGGCCTGTAAGGTTCTGCCGGATTCATGCAGGCTCCAGTTCCACGACCAAAGCCCTGATTTCAAGATAGAGGCGCTTTTTCACCCGTTTGCGCAGCGTATAGACCGATGAAATGGTAAGACCTGTTTTTTCTGCAATGTCCGAAGCGGAGAGTCCATCGAGCCCGAGCTCGAACACCTGAATGGCCTGCCCCTGAAAAACCTCCTTCACACGGGTCATTGCAATGTTGGCCACATAGGCGGCCCATTCCTGTTCAATGCGCAAATCAATATCTGAGGGTTGATCCATGGAATCAATACTCTGCTCTTCACCAAAAACCCGGATACGCTCCTGCCGGCTTTTCTGTTTCCTGAAGTGAACCAGAGCGGCATTCCGGATCACCGCGCTCAACCAGGTGCGGAACCGGGCCCGGGACTGATCATAATTTGAAAGGTCTTTCGTGAGCGACAGCAGGACTTGCTGTGCGAGGTCTTCAAGGTCACGATCCGCCACGCCCAGCTCTCGCAGGATATAGAAGATAAAGCGTCTGTAATGTCCCACAAACTCTTCCCATGCCGATTCATCGTGCAGATCACAGGCGCGCTGAAGCAACGTATAACGGGTTTGGTTCGGATTATCCATGTTGCCGTTTTTCATTCCCTCCCCAAATCAATAGATGGATACCGCTGGACCTGAAATCAGGGAGCCAGCACCTTTAACTCAACATGATCTAATCCGTGAATCGTACAATTCGTGGCTGACGAACTGTCGATAACCGCCGTTCCGGTTTCATTGATCAGGAAGATATCAACGGCTTCCTCCGGAAGAATCGGGGAGGACATCTCGGCATGCATAGGCATACCGTAGCCAAGAAGGATCGGGAGTTTTGGAGCTTCGCCCTGCATGCCCCATCGAGTGAGTTTCACACGATGGCCTTTGCCGGATATGGTGGCGAGTGCATGGACGGTATAGTCCGATCCCTCGCCCGTCCATTCGAGTTCAACATCTGCATTCTCACCGCGCCAGAGATAGAGCAGCGGGCCGTGCACAGTATTTCCGCGGCAGCGGCGCGTAATGATATTACCATTGATGAGCAGATACCCGCGCTCCGTTCCCAATGCCGTACAGCCGATCAGCTCCGTTTTTTCATTGGCATCTGCCGGACCGACAATCTCGAAACCGGCACGCGTATTGATGGCCGTGCAATTGATGAGGGTGGTTTTGCCGGTTTTCTGATCCCGAGGTCCGCCCCCTCCGTATGTACGAAAACCATCCTCGCACAGGCTCTTCCGATAACCGGGGGTGATCAGAAAACGCCCGTCACGGTTTTCATAAACCGACCGGAAATCATAATCGAAAGCGATGCCCGAAGTATCCCGCAGCATATCGGCGGTCGCACGCGTGGTGCCTTCCGCATAGCAATCTTCCAGCCGCGTATTACGCGCACCCTGAATATAAAAACAATGCCCGAATGCACGACTGATCACTTTACAGCGCTTTAGGGTGCAGTCATCGCCCCCCACCATCATACCGCTCTGTTTCCCGAGAGGAGCCATGCCGGGGTTTTTGCCTTTTCCGAGCAGATCACCATAGCCATAAGGCGACGAACCATGCACATACAACGCAACCTCTTCAAGCGTGTTGCGGTCGCCCCACAACGAGAGGACATTGCCGTTCGTTCCCTGATCAGGGCCAACGTAGCGCACCGTTAAACCCTTAATCCAGTTTCCATTCCCGGAAACAAAAATAAACCGATGGTATCCAAAGGTTGGAAGATGCGCATAAATTGCCGTATCGATTTCCAGGACCACCCCGTCGAGATTGAACATATTGTCGCTTCCGCTGAACTCCAATACCGGAACCGGCGGCCGCCCGCCATTTTTCCGATCCACCTCTTTGCCGACAGCGGCCAGTCTCTCCGGTGTCAGATAGTCCCGAACCCGGTATGTGCCAGGCGTCATGGTAACCGTATTCCCGTTCTGCACCGCATAGGTCATCAGTTCGGTGATTGAGGAGACCGTCACGGTTCCAGCGTGCGCGGGCAAGATCCCGAAAAGTAACACCCCATAAAAACCGAGTGATAATGAAATTAACTTTTTCATAGTCATTATGGCTCAATTGACTCCGATCATGGAGTCAATCGCCGGCCCTGTTAATACATCAGAAGCGGAAGAATCTATTCTCCCGAAGAGGCCGCATAGTTTTGAATTTCTTCGAGTCCAGCGACGGTCTGATATTCCCCCCGACACATACGAGTCAGGTTTTTAAAGTTTTCAACCGTTTTTCCATTAGGCTCTTTACCCTCTTGAACAAATTGCACCACATTAAAGGAATAGTCTCGACCTGGGCGGTTACGCACCCCGCTGGAAGTCTGCTTGGAATTGCTGCTGTATTTTGCACGAAGCAGAGCAAACGCTTCAGCAAATTCTTTCGGTTGGAAATTATAATACTGAGGTCTCGGCGGCTGCTGCGTTCCCGGGAAATATTCCTTAATCAGCGCCCATCGTCCCCCCGAAAGAACCTTAGGCGGTTCGCCTTTCGCTTTTCGCTCCCGGTTTTCTTCGGCTAGCATTTTCGAGGCCTTTTGAACATTCTCCGCCCATTTTTTTCCGGCAGAAGTCGTTTCAATCCACTCTTCGGTACTCATCGAGGTGTTCACCGCTGCACGCTGATGGCCCCACTCGTTGGAAAGCAGAAAAATGGTGTCGGCCTGCTGTTGATGCGCCAGCATGACAGCACTGTACCAATCTGAACCGCGGGATTTCCCGCCATATACACTGCCCCCGCTCTTTACGGGTTTTGCAAAATTTCCAATACGATAATCTTCGCGATCATTTGTTCCGCCCGGCCCCAGAGTTCTTGTACCATATCGTCCCGATTTCGCTGCATTGTCCGATGCATTCAACGGCTCCAGCCAAGCCTTTACCTTCTGCGCATTCACGTCGGTTGCCGGTGACATTTTGGCGAATACGGTCTGAACATCGTTTCCGCTGAATACCGCCACATTAATCAGCGCCGTTGCCGGAAGAGATTCAACAATACGAATCAATTCCTCTTTGATGATCGTGTAGGCAGGAATCCCGCCCATTTCGTCCACCAACATTGAGTTACTGGTATCCAGAATCAGGAATACTTTTTCTCCCTTACTCTTGACTCCGAAAATATTGATTTCCGGCATTGAAAATCCCAATGCACCGGAGCCGCCGAGCCCGTCACCGGCACCTGCTCCCAGCCCTCCTTTTACGCCGGTAATTTCCGGCATTTTAATATCGGGCGCATTCTGGTTCAGCTTCGGTTGTACAACGATGCGTTTGCGCAACTTCGGCTTCTGCGTTTTCTTTTTCTTAACATTCACCGGAACCTGCAGCTTTTTGAGCTGCATTTTGGGGCGATTCACCGGCTTTGCCTCAAAAGGCTTATCGTCCTTCTGAATCACCGTCACGGCAACAAATGAAAGGGCAACAACAATCAGTACGGCATGAATTGCCAAACTGACAATGGCCGCACTTGATTTAGCGTGTTGTGCAAAAAATCTCTTTTTCATGCTCATAATCTTATTCCATCGTAATTTTCAGGGCCGCATCTAGTTTCATACCCGACCCGCACACTCATATTCCAATCATCGGAACAACTTGTTTTAACGCTAATTCAGGGCTATTAGACCCACCCCTATATTGTGTTGTTCAATCAGCAGCCACAATCGTCGGCTTGACCAGCAACTGCGCCTGAACCACATCCCCCGGATGCGACATTCGCCATAGAAGCTGTTCTATAGCACGTTCTCCGACCATATCCAATTTAATATCAATCGTTGCCGGCCGTGGATGCATCTGATCCATAAACGGCTTATCATTATTGCATCCAATCAATTCAACATCTTTTCCCGGCTCACATCCGTGCTGGCGCAACCGGTTAAAAATTCTGACCATAAGGTCGTCGCTGCTTATAAAGATGGCAGTCGGCCGCTCAGTGCCGGAGCGTAATTCCTGAACAACCATCTGCGCGATCTCATCGAGCTGCACCGGCGGCAATTCAGCCTCCTCCGATTCAGCGCCCTCCACCACCAGAACACGCCCCCCCCGCACCCGGGCTGTTTCAACAAACTGGTTCCGGCGCTGCGCCAAGGCCTGGTGGTTGGGACGAGAACCGACAACCATAAGGTTCCGATGTCCTCTTTCCAGCAGATATTCTGCCGCCATCTGCCCCACATGCGAATTATCATACAAAACATGATCAAACTCGCTGTCCGGGGCAACTGAGTCGCGCAGGAAACACCACACAGCCGGAACGCTGTTCAGAGCCTGCTTCAACTGGGTTGAAAGAGTCTCAGAACCAAATAATAAAACGCCATCCGCCCGACGTCGGGACAAAACAGGCGGAACCACCTTCCCTTCAGGCAAATGTGCCAGCACAAGCTCCATGCCATGCTTTTCGATACCTCGCTGGATTCCGCCCAACAAAGCTGGAAACGCCGGCATGCGGTACATATCCAACGGGGAAAAAGAACCGACCGAAATGAAGGCAATCGTGCCGGTGTTCACCCCCTGACGGTTCTTTGGTTTAGGCCCCGGTCGGATGGCTCGGGGCACATACCCCAATTCTTTGATCGCATCTTCCACATTCCTGGCTGTAGCCGGAGCGACATTGCGCGCATCATTCAAAATACGCGAAACGGTCGCAACCGACACATTTGCAAGTTTTGCCACATCGACAATGGAAGCCATACCCTAATTCCCGTGTATCCACATGAGTTATCCACTACATATATAATTCACAGATCGAAGAGCCTCAATACTTTTTACATTTAATTCTCAGACAATTACCACAAACCTGGGCCAGGCAGAAAACCGCTATTCCAAATGCTGGAAATTTTCGAAGTGCGGCACCGAACAGTGGCCAAAGGACTGTCATTTTTGCTGGCCGATACTGGACGAAGGGACTCTCAGCATCAGCGATGAGGGAACGCCGCAAGGCTGCGTCATTTCACCGATTCTGAGTAACATCGATAGAATACGCCGTCATGAGCAAATAGAGAATCCGATAAAAGAAAACCCCCGCCAAAAAGACGGGGTACGATAACAGTCTGTGGCCTTCCCGTTAAAGGGAAGACCATAGATACAGGGTTACTGCTTTATTCTTCGAAGAGAACCTGGAAGCACTCAACATCAGTACGTCCTATTGGCAGCTCCACACTGGTGACCGGCGGTGTTGCGGTAACATTGCTGTAGGTTGCCCAAGTGCCGTTTACCAGGTTTTCAGTATACTGAATTTCATACACTTTAGAATCCGGAGTAGTCCAGATCAGCATGCCATCGGTAAGCGTCAGAACCGGTGCGCCTGAGATTTCAATTTCAGCGGTCGCAGTATTGCTACGTCCGGCAGCATCTCCAACGGTCAACGTTACCGTATAAGTTCCTCCTTCAGCAAACGACTTTGTAACCGACACTCCACTGTCCGTCGTCCCGTCACCGAAGTCCCAGTCATATGTTGTCAGAGCATCAGCAACATAATTGGTGCTTGCCGCTGCATCAAATGAGGTATTAATACCAACAGAAGCCCCGTTGGCATCCGTCGCAATATTCGGGACAATCGGATTATTCGCTGTGATTACCACAGACGCATAATTTGTAGAACCCTCGGTATTTATCACCGTCAGTGTATTGGTGAAAGTCCCGGCTTCCATATAGGTATTGGTGGAAGTAGCACCGCTATCGGTATTCCCATCACCAAAGTCCCAGAGGTAATCCGTAATCGTTCCCACGGTCGCGAAGCTGTTTGTTGCCCCGAACCCAACGCCCAGCGGATAGTATCCACTCACCGGTGCAGCATTCAGCTTTGCAACAACACTCTTGACTTCGCCCCCAATCGCGGCAAGCCGTATTTCGGTCAAGGTGAACGGATTATTTGCTTGGCCGCTTGTATTATGCCCGATAATCCGCATGCGGTCGAAGGTGGTACCAAGTGGAATCGTGTCAATAACGCCCCGGGTATAGGGAGTTCCGGTCGTTGCGATAGCAAGCCCAGTTACCTCACCAAAAGTCACCTTGTCAGTATCTTCCCATCCGCCGTTATAGAGAACGACATCAAAATCCTGATCACGAGTCTGATATCCACCCCGACCCCAGGCATCCAGAATGATCACTGGTTTATCAACGGTGGTAGTATACGGGGTCGAATTGGTGAAACTCAACAACACATCAGCTCCGGTAGGATCATTTCCGTGGAATCCTTGTTGATACGACGTATTTGGCGAGGTGTTATTCGGAATACTCGGATAATAAACGAAAGGATCAGTCAGAAGATTTGTGATGCTTGTACCATAAAAGGCCTCACTGCTGGTGGGAATATTCGTGATGGCAACTAGATCAAAAACAATATCCGTCGTATCACCGGAGGGGATCACCTGAGCAGATGTGGTCGCCGTATTTGTTCCTCCAATGGTATCCACAACATACAGCGTAATGGTATAGGTTCCTACGTCCAGAAAGGTGTTCGTTACAACCTGACCGCTGGCCCCGAAGACTACGTTGCTGGGGTCTTCACCAAAGTCCCACAGGTATTCGGCAATGCCCTGACCGGCAAAACTATCCGAGCCGTCAAAGATAACTTCCAACGGGCTTTCACCGACGCTGGAGGTCTTGGTAATCACCGGGGCGATCAAATTCGGATCGTACATCGTCGCAATCTCATCCCCCGTCAGCTCGTGATCATAGATCTGGAAATCATCAATCGTGCCGTAGTAAGGGGAGAGGCCGTCATTGGCGTTGCCAATCGCAAAGCGAGTGATGCCTAACCCGTTAATTGCATTAACACTGTCGCTTTTAGTGTTCAGCAAAATTCCGTTGGCATAGACCTTCTGTGTGCTTTCGATTGCATTTTTGGTCATCACCCAAAAGGTCCAGTCTCCTTTGTATAGCTCCTCGGATGCCCCGAAACTCTGCCGGCCCGCATTCCCCGCATCCCAGTATACTGCTCCACTCGACCATGGAAGGTGGGACTGCAGTTCACGACCGGCCGTACCAACCTGCCCCTGGAAAGCAATCTGCTGTTGGGGCTGATCGACATTACCGTAGGCCCAGAAGGCGATGGAAATTTCGTTGCTGACCGTATTTAAGAAGGCCCCGTTTTGTATCGCCACACGGGCCCCTGAGAGACCACCGAAATCGATGGCATAGCCCGTGCCGTCATGTCCGGGAACGAATTCAGGATCACCCCCTGCGCCGGTTAAGATGGTTCCATCATAGTCGCTTCCAGTATCGGCCGAGTTGGCCATGGTGATTCCACCGCCCTCGTCAAACAACCACTCTCCGACCAACGCGGCCTGTGAAAACATTGCTGTTCCCAGTGCTGCGCCTACTATTATTTGTTGCAGTCTTGATCTCATCTCATTGCTCCTATTTTCTTACCTCTTATTTACACAGCATAGCGGAATACTCATATTTACGTATTCGCACTCTGCTTACGAACGGAACACTGGTCCCTTTTACCAGTTAGTGAAGATATACAGCTGCACGGGGTATACATCGAGAAAATTTCAAGTTACCATGTTTACTTGATTAATTTAATGACTAAATATGTAAATGCCTGCGAATACATAAAACGCACTTCAGAAACATTAGGCGTAAAATGAGCGTTACTGGGTAACCGCTAAAATTCAGGAAGCAAACATGGACAAAGAAAACAGTTCGAACAGCGCGCCGGGAAATGATCCGAAACGAAGTGTTACCCTGCGCGATATCGCCCGTGAACTGGGCATCTCCCACGTGACCGTTTCACTGGCATTGCGCAATCATCCGCGCATTTCCGACGTGACCAAGAAACGCGTTAAAGCAAAAGCCGAGGAAATGGGCTACCATCCCGACCCCATGCTGTCCGCGTTGTCGCACTACCGCCTGACGAGCAAAGAAAAACCGCAGCAGGCCGCTCTGGCATGGATTAATCCGCTGCAGCATCCGGAAAAGCTGCGCCAATTCGAGGAGTTTAATCTCTATTGGAAAGGCGCTTCGGCTATGGCCAAGCGCTTTGGGTTTCATTTGGAAGAATTTAAAACGACCGAATTTACTCTTGAACGCATGAACACCATTTTCAAGACCCGCAGCATTCGGGGCGTGCTGATTGCGCCTTTGAGCTGGCAAACCTCCCCGATCAACTGGGACGCTTTTCCATGGAAGGACTATGCCGGAGTTCGATTCGGGCGAAGCCAGGAAGGTCCGTTACTGCACTTTGTAATGAGTGCACAAGTTTCGAATACCATGCGGGCTTATGAAAAAGCACTTGAAAAAGGGTATCAGCGCATCGGTTTTGTTGGCAGTCTTGCTTCACGACGCATGTTCAGTGCCGGCTATCTCCGCGCACAGCTTGACCACACCGAAAACATTCTGTTCCCCCCTTTAATGGTGGATATCGAACAGGTGGATCAAAACCGAATACTGCTGGCCGGCTGGATGAAAAAATATAAACCCGATGCCATACTGACCGATAATCTACTGCTGATCTCACTGCTCAAAGAATTAGGCTACAGCATACCCGGTGATGTTGGACTGGCCACGATGAGTATGCATGACACGACCATTGATACCGGCATTGACCAGAATCCGGAAGAAATCGGACGAGCCGCAATTCGCACGCTGGTTTCGCTGCTCAACGAACACCACTTTGGAGTTCCGCCCATTCGAAATGCCATGCACGTGGAAGGCAAATGGGTGGATGGCTCCATGCTGCCCTCCCGGCTCTAATGGACTTTGACGCATCTGCGGACTTAAAAGCGGCACATCGTACCAGCGCTCATATGATGGCATTGCAACCCGCCCTTTTCCAACCCTTGGAAACCGCGCCCCACATTGCATCCCTTATGAGTTGACCGGGTTTAATATTTGTCATTTATTTTACAAATCTTTTCAGCACGAAGTATTTTACGCAAGGAAACCAGATGAACAAATGGATCATGATTATAGCGGGCCTCATCGCGGTATTCACTCAGGCGGCCGAAGTGGAAATTTCCAGTCTGGAAGAACTGGCGGACTATGCCGCAAAAAGCGGCAATCACGTAAAAATGAAACCCGGAACCTATGAAGTAACGCGCGGCTATTCCGAGGATCCGAAAATACTTTTTCAATTCACCGGCTCGAATAACCGGTTCGATCTGACGGATGTACGGATTGAAATTAATACGCAGGCTTATGCGGATATGCCCAACACCAAAGAGGTACATGGGTATATGGGCTTCCTTATTCAGGGCGATCACATTGAAATCATCGGCGCCGTGTTTGAGGATATCGGCGAGCTCGTCGGACCGCGCGGATGCAATGAGTTCACGATCTACGGCAACAACGTCACCTTCAAAGATTGCAAGATCACCATACGTGGGTCATCGCCCTACGGCTATGGTGATCTCTATGGGAAGGGCCGCGGTTCTTCTACAAGACTGCAGAAGCATGCGGCGATGTCGGTGATGGGCGACCGCCTGCTGATCGATGGTTGCGACTTCAATATTTTCACGTACGGCCACGGCATCCATATGCACGGCTGTCAGGACACCGTCATCCGCAATGTGAACATGCTTGGCGCATTGCGCCTGACCGACGAGATCTACAAAGAGAAAACCGGACTGGCGGCAGACTTTGACTACAAAATGATGTTCCCATCCTGGATGGAAGGAGAGCCGATTCCGAAAGGCAAAATGCTCAGCCTCACCGAGGACGGTATTCGGGCCTACACCAACGGAACGAATAAAGACGGCGAAAAAAGAAACACGGGGCATATCACCCTCGAAAACTGCACTGTCGTGCATATGCGCGGAGGCATTGCGCTTTCGCTGGGAAGCGGCGGAGCAACGGTTACAGACTGCACCGTTCGCGAATCCGGTGGGCATGCATTCGGTTTTCCGTCGGACGCCGTTGTGCGCGGCTGCAAGGGCGATGCCGCCTTCAGCCCGTTGCTCAGCATCCCCTACAGCAACCGCAGGAATGCGGACATCGAACTGGAACTGGTCGAAACTGATCAGGATACAGGCGATCATCCGCTGGCAAAAATCGTCGGCAGCGGGCACAAAATAAAAATCACCTACGAGGGCAAAAAAAGTCCCAAAACGCAACGTCCAATCATCCTCGGCACCACCGGCGATCGCTATACGGATGACAATACGGACCGCTCGGAATTGCGGAAGAAGAATAATGCAAACAACATCGTCCTTATCAACGAGACGCCCCATCCGGTCTATCTCACCGAATACACTTCCGACAACGAGATCATCACGCGCGGCAAAGTAAAAGACAGCGGTGATGACAACGAAAAAACAAAACCGCAAATGACGCGTTAATTCATTTTCTCTCACTTTGCGGAAGAATGAGCCTGCCTTGGCCATCGGTAGGATTTATTGTTTTGTCAGAAAAGAAGCTGGATAACCGATACAATATCGCACATTTGGAAAACTGGAATGGTTGCCTTCGGCGCTGGGGAAAGTGGATCAACTGTTGGCAGTCTAGTTTAAACAATAGGAGCAACCCATGGCATATGTACCTTCAGAAACCCGATATAACGGTTCCATGCAATACCGGCGCTCTGGGCGCAGCGGACTGAAACTGCCCTTGATTACGCTGGGCCTGTGGCACAACTTCGGCGGCGTAGACCCGCTGGAGAACGGCCGCGCCATGATCCGCCGGGCGTTTGATCTGGGCATCACCCACTTTGATCTGGCGAACAACTACGGTCCGCCGCCCGGCTCCGCCGAGGAAACCTTCGGGCAGATTTTTGCACAGGATCTCAAAGCCTATCGCGATGAACTGATCATCTCCACCAAAGCCGGGTATTCCATGTGGCCCGGTCCCTACGGCGAGTGGGGATCGCGCAAGTATCTCATTGCCAGCCTAGATCAGAGTCTGAAGCGGATGGGGCTGGATTATGTAGACATCTTCTACAGTCACCGACCGGACCCTGACACGCCGATGGAGGAAACGATGGGCGCGCTGGATTATGCCGTGCGCAGCGGCAGGGCCTTGTACGCAGGAATTTCGACCTATTCGCCGGAAGAAACGCGGCAGGCAGCCAAACTGCTGCGCGAGCTCGGCACCCCCTGCCTCATTCATCAGCCGCGCTACAACATGTTTGACCGGTGGGTTGAAGACGGCCTGCTGGACACGCTGGATGACGAGGGAATCGGCTGCATTGTCTTTTCGCCGCTGGCGCAGGGAACGCTCACCGATAAATATATTGCCGGCATTCCCGCCGATTCGCGCTATGCGAAATACAAAGACCAGCCGCTGCATTGGGGCGATGATGTTAATCAGGACCGGATTTCCAAGGTTCGGAAACTGAGCACCATCGCCCAAGAACGCGGACAGTCGATCGCCCAGCTGGCGGTAAGCTGGGTGCTGCGTCATCCACCGGTTAGCTCGGCCCTCATCGGGGCCAGCCGGGTCAGCCAGATCGAAGAAATTGTCGATGTGCAAAGCCATCTCGATTTCAGCAAAGAAGAACTGGCGGCCATTGAAAAAATAATAGCGTAAAGTATTAGTCTCTGGAGACCGGCTTCAGCGATGATACAACTTTTCGTTTCATCCATATCTTCTGGAAAAGGAGTTTATTGATATGTCTTTAACTGAAAACGATTCGAGTGCCAAAGGGCTTCCGCGGCGTCATTATAAGGATGACGTCTATCTTTCCACGGTTGGCTTCGGCGGGATTGTGGTGATGGACGCCGAGCAGGATGCCGCCAATCAGGTGGTGGCCGAGGCGGTGGAGCGGGGCGTGAACTATTTTGATGTGGCCCCCTCTTATGGCAATGCCCAGGAAAAACTGGGGCCGGCGCTGGAGCCCTTTCGGAAAGAGGTGTTTCTGGCCTGCAAGTCGCACCTGCGTTCGGCCGAGGAAACCAAACGTCTTATGGACGAATCGCTGAGCTTGCTTAAAACCGACTATTTTGATCTCTACCAGCTGCACGGCATCGTGGATGTCGAGACCGATGTCGATACGGCATTCGGCCCGGGCGGTGCGTGGGAACCGATCCTCAAAGCGAAAGAAGCGGGCGTCATTAAATATCTCGGTTTCAGCGCGCATACCGTCGAGGCCTGTCTGGCAGCACTGAAGCGCTATCCGTTCGACTCCATCCTGTTTCCGGTCAATTTTGCTTCGTTCTATGAAGGCGGGTTCGGCCCGGAAGCCTTGGCTCAGGCCAAAGCGCACGGCGCGAAAGTGCTGGCGCTGAAATCGCTGGCGCGGCAGAAGTGGACCGAAGGGCATCCGAAGCGGAAACAGTACAGCAAGTGCTGGTATGAGCCGATCGACGATCCGGATCTGGCCTGGCTGGCCATGCGCTTTACACTGAGTCAGGATGTGGTGGCCATGCTTCCGCCCGGCGAAGAGCCGCTTTGGCGTATGGCGATGGAACAGGTGCCACGCGGATTCGCTCCGCTGAGTACCGACGAGCTGGAGCGATTAAAAACGCAGGCCGGCCATCTGGATCCCATCTTCCGCATACCGGATGTCGGTACGCCTTAAACCGGGGAAAATGCACACTCTCCGGAATCGCCATTCACAACCTTGTACTGTCGGAGCAATAACATGATTACGATTGAAAACGGCCGATTCAAAGTCGGCATTCTGAAACGCGGCGCGGAACTGCGTTCTTTTTACGACAAAGCGGCAGACCGCGAAATCATGTGGCAGGCCGATCCGGACATCTGGGGCGGAAGCGCGCCGATCCTTTTTCCAATCGTTGGAAAATTGCGCGATGGAAAAACCACAATCAACGGAAAGGAATATGAAATTCCTAAACACGGACTGGTTCGAACACGCGAAGCCACGGTAGTTGAACAGGGGGATGAACATGTGATTTTCGCGTTCGAGTCCGGTGTGGAAACGCTGGAGCAGTTCCCCTTCCCTTTTGTGCTCGAAGTGGAATTCAGACTGAGTTTCCAATCATTGGAAGTCTTGTACCGGGTCACAAATACGGGCTCGGCGGAAATGCTCTTTACGATCGGGTCGCACCCCGCGTTTGCGCTGGATCTGGAACACGCCCGCCTTAAAGATTATTCCATCGAATTTTGCGAGCCGGCATACATCGATCTCTATGGATTGGAAAAAGGGTTGCTCGTGAGGAAGATCGCGAACAATCAGATGGATGCCCATGGCGTTCAGCTTTCCGAATCGCTCTTCGAAAATGACGCGCTGATTTTTCCAAACATTGAAACCCGCACCCTGCGTTTAAAATCCAGCAAAGAGACACGCTATCTGGAATTCGATACGCACGGTGCTCCGCACTTGGGCCTATGGGCCAAACCGGGCGCACCCTATGTCTGCCTCGAACCGTGGTATTCGTACGACGATGCACCCGACTGCGACGGAATTTTTGAGAACAAACCCGGCATCCTGCATCTGGCAGCCGATGAAACCTTCATTACCGGTTACACCATCCGCATCGTCGACTGAGCCCGATCAGGGATTCCAGATAACCCGGTAAAAGCCGGCGGAGTTGGTGGCCGGCATCGTGAGCATCAGCGGCGAAGTTTCCAACGAAACAATATTGGTTACCGTTTCCCATTCATTAGTTAAACCCGGCGCCCATTCTACCGTGTAGGACTCGCCGGGCTCGCCGGAAAACGGAGTGATGAAATTGCCGTTGGACACCGTGGTGCCTCCATAAATAAACTCGGGCAGATAATGCTTTTCCGCCAGCGTTGGCGTTCCGAAAATGTCAATTTCCCGTGCGACCACATAGCCGCCCGCGTTTGCATCTTCCGTGATATTGAAAGTAACCGCTTTTACGCCGGATGCCATGACGCCGTAAGATTCGTCCGTGAAAGCCACTTTGGTCCAGTAAAAGGAGGTCGGCGAATTTGGGTCCCAGTGGTTCGGTCCGACCAATGTGGCTACTGCTCCATCGGTATAGGTCAGAATAATCTCATAACCCTGATTCGCCCGTCCACCAGCGGAGGTATTCCATCCGAAATAGGAAGTGATGCCTGTCAGATCATATCCATTTGTATTTACGGACGTATCGAACGTCACCGTCACGGTATTTTCGCTGGACAGTTGCACTTCGCCTGAATCGTTCGAATCGGTGTCTGCATTCCCGAGTGTTCCATTAAACAGCTGGGCATGCTGAGCCGCTTCATTTCCGCCGGTTGCTGAGCTGCTTTCATACTGCGTCTGCGCCAGATCATTGTTGCTGACGATCGGTGCGATGGACCATCCGTGGGTTGAAACAGCAATCTCTTTCTTTTCGGCAACAGCAGAGCCGAAGATTTCAACCTCAGCAATGCTCAGGCGTTCGCTGCCTCGCAGTTGTACGAGCACATAACGCCCTACGGCAGAACCGGTGTTCAACGAAACCATCGGGTTGGGATAGTCGGCCTGATAGGATGTCCAGACGGGATCGCCGCTTTCATCGAGCACCGTGACATCATAGTTGCTCAGGCGGCTCTGAGAACTAAGGGTACGCCCCCAGATCCGAATTTCAGAAATATCGTACAGTTTTTTCAGGTCCACCCGCCACCAGGGTTGCGATTCATAGTTGGTGTGTGTCACAGATCCGTTAGCGAAATTACCATCCGTTTTCTGATCAATGGCCAGAGAGGCGAGGGCCGACAACTTTGAACTTGAATCGTAATAGGTCGAACTCTGGATGGCCTCACCATAGAAGGTCACATTTGAGACCACGCTCCAGTCGTCCGCCGTAAAACTGTTGCCGGTGCCGTCATCCGTAATGCTTCCGCAAGATCGCCCGGAGTTGCCGGAACTCGCGTCATCGAGAATCAGCGGATATCCGGTATAATTATTAATGACAATACCGTTCGCACCGCGGTTCTCCACCACATCGTACGAACTCTCAATTCGCAGATCGCCACCGACATTTATCTCGAGTTCCTGATCTGGAAATTGTTCCAATCCTCGGAATGTCAGGTTGTGATCACTTCCGAAAATATAGGCAAAGTGTCGGCTGCCGTTATAATGCTCACCGGTGTACGGCAGGATGGTGATGTCCGCCGTCACGCCGCTGTCGGAATCATAATCAACTCCAAAAACCGGACCGTATTGAACATCGCCGCTGCAGTTTTCAATGATGCCTCGACCAATGGCATATCCCCGCTCACAACCGATGGTTTTGCAACCGGCAACATATTTAGTGCCCGAGGCGTGCGTCAGGGTTACACCCGTTCTCATATTCACAATCGTGTTGTCGATGATCGTGGGGTTTGAGGTGCCGCGACTATACGGCACGCCATTAATCACCGTTTCCCCTGCATTGTAGGCGCGGATGCCGCCTTCGCCGGTGCTCTTCATATAACCGGACGGAAGTCTGTAGCCCCAGGTTGTCAGGAAATCAACATCGTCTGCCGGTGACTCCGTTCCTTCCTCCAGCAGCATATCATCCGTCGAACGCATTTCGCCTTCAATATAGCACCCCTCAATCGTTGGATTGTTGGCCGCCTGCATAAACATGGCATGGCCGTAGGTCCGATGAATCAGTGTACAGTTCTTCGCATGGTTGGATTCTCCGCGAACCAGAAAGGTGCTGTGTTTGTTATGAGAAATAACCGGGCCACCACCTTTACCGAAACAATCTCCATAGCCATACGGATATGAACCTCTACTCGTTATATGAAATCCTTCAATCCGGTTATAGGCGCCATCCATAACCACATTAACGCATCCATCGCGGGGATCATCATTCACCGTGCCGTCATCTATCATCGTCAGGTTTTTCAAGACATTGTAGTTGCCGGTCGTCTCGACCTGATAAACGCCGTTATCGCCGTAATCATTATCGTGCCAAAGGCCGGAATCGAAATAAATGGTGACTCCCGTAAAATCATAGGTGCTGTAATTCCCCGCAAACTTTAAAACGATGCTATGACTCCACGTTCTGTCCTCAATAGTCAGCGTTGTTTTATGATTAAAAGTTCCATTTTGAATCGCATTGGCCGCAATGCTATAGGTCCCCGGCGCCAACGTTACATTTACATAACTCTCTGCCAAATAGGGTTTCAGAGCCTCCAATGAATCAACCATCACACTTAAATAATGAATCACACTCAGTTCATTCGATGCAGGATTTGGAAGATTGTCTCCGTCTATATCTGTAACGGAACTTCGTTTCAAACTGACTGTAACCTCACCATTCAGGTCCGGAATAATCACAACGGTGTAGCTTGAGCCAAAACCTGTTAAGTTGGATGCAATACCATTTACCACTTCGAAATCACTCAGTTCCAGACCAGTAACCTCCTCACTGAACTCAATTTGAACGGAAAAGTCAGTGTGTGTATCGGAAACTGCCGTACTCAACGTCGCCACCGGTTGTTCAGTGCCTTCAGAAACATAGGTTGTGATGAGCGTGTTCCCGACATTATTGGATAAGCCCCCCTCGCTGATTACCGAATCCGCAGGCAGTGAAACGCTAACATCCCCATTGCTCGCAGGGGTGATATTTATTGCCCAATTCGTTCCTGAGCCACTGAGCCCGGAAGCCGTACCGTTCACAACCGAAAAATCCGTTGCTTCCAGCCCGGTCACAACTTCTGAAAAGTTGACGGTAACTGAATAAGGTCCGGCAACGGAATCCCCCGCCGCAGTGGAGAGTATTACAACAGGTCCCACAATCAGTTCACGAAGCTGCAGAGCATTGAATTGGCAGGTGCTGCCACTGTCTAATGCATACATGCTATTTCTGGACCCAAAAATATCTATCGTCTGAGTTGCATCATCTGCTTTAAAGGTTCCAACAAGGACACCTGCCTGTCCGGCCGGGTTCGTTCTCACGGCACATGCTCCCGCAGAGCCAGCTGTGACGCTGTCGCTCACACTTTGCGTGCCGTCACCAAAAGCAGTCCAGCGCCCGTCAGTGCCACGGTCATCAATACACATGATCTGCAGTTGATACGTCGCTCCCGGCGTAAGCCCGGTTAGAGTAAGGGATGTGAAGTTGTAGTTTCCACCGTTGTAAAAGTTTTCTATGTCGGTGAATTGCCCAGGTCCAAATGCATTCGCATAGGCCAAACCTGAGGAAGAGATGGTAACACCATTCTGCGTAACGCCCGCATTCACCGCCTCATTGTTCGCATTGACCCATTCAATACCACCGTAGTTCACGCTGGCATTCGCACTGTCGGATGCATTTATAGCAGAAACTAAATCGCCGTCCTGACTAACCCATCCTTCCTGGTTCGAAGCATCAAATACAACCTCCCCGTCGTCCCAGCTAATGAACGCCGCCTGAGCTGCTCCTGTTGCAAGAAGAATACCTGCACCTAAAACCATGTGTTTGATCATTTGTATCTCCAGTTTTTAAAAGATGTTACACCCATAGACTCAATCCGGCCTGATTCGTTCAGCCAGATAACCGGCACACTCGCGCATCGCCTCTTTTAAGCATCTATAACATGGTTCCTCGAATCCGCAACTTTGCCCAAGGTTTCCAATGAAACCTTACATAATCTTAAATTCAGCGCCGCGTTTCCAATGATTGGAAACTCAACGCTCAGTATGTCGGAGGATAAAATCAACAATGGGTTCCGGGTTTTCAAGACTGTGCGGGTGATGCCCCACCCCCGGCTTATGGATCACCTCAATGGAGCCTCCGAATTTTTTATAGCGGGTTTCGATCACCGCGGTATTTTCAGCCACCGGGACCACGTCGTCAGCATCCCCGACCACGTGCAGCAGCGGGACACCGGCATCGGCCAGCGGCTTCAGCGTATCCACCGGATTCTGCGCATAGACCAAGGCCTCCTCTTCGGACAATCCATAGACTTCCAGACATTGTTTCCACTCTTTGGAAGCGCTCTTTCCACCGGGCCAGCTTGCGATATTGCACACGGGTGCGTCCGCATAAATGCAGGCGACCTTTTCGGGTTTTTTTGAAGCCCAGTTATAGATGATCAATCCGCCGCGCGACATACCCTCCAGCGCGGGCTTTTTTGAAAATCCCTTGTCGGCAGTTAAAAATTTATAAAAAGCATCCCAGCGCGCAACCGCTTCGGGAGAGCCATACAGTCCGCTCACATCAACATAGGCGATATGAAATCCTTGATTGAGCAACGCAATATCCACCTGTGGCTGATGACCGAAAAACCGTGCGCGCCAAACCCAGGGGGTTCCCGCTACCACCTCTTTCGGCACCACCACTTTGCATTGGAGTTCACCCACCTGAAAATCATATTGGTCGAATCCATGGAAATTGGATTTTTCCCCGAGCCATTCCTCGGCTTGTGATACAGCGACCGATGCAATGCCGAAAAATATAACGGCGCACCACGTTCCAAAAAACTGATTCATGCGATTTTCCTTTTCAATGTCGGCCTTGCAGGCGATGAAAGATGATTTCCCAAGTGCCACCACTTATTATCATTCTGCGACTGCATTAGGCACAGAAATCTTTCTCGCTTCCTATTAGAGCACCTATTCAGTGCCCCATGTCTGATCCGCAATACCCACTCACACCGGCGACCGGCAATTTAATATCGCGTGCGGGGCGGCTGCGTGGGATAGACCCGATTGCACTGCTTGTCCATGTAGTTGCCCGGCTTCAGTTTTTCCAGGTTTTTTATCAGGCGGTCAGTAGATGCTTCCATCGCAATTATTTCATCGCGTTCGTCCGTCACGATGACAACATACCTGGAATGAAGCGGGTCTTCTGATGATCCAGCAGAATGTATTTCTTGCCCGAGCCGTTCCTGCCCAATGGCAAAAAACTCGACCCCCAGTTCATGATGGTAGTCACCGGCACTGGTCTGCCTAAGCTTTACACCGTAGTGCGTACGCGTTTCCGGAACCCGGATATCAGACGAAGTACTGATGTGCTCCATCACAAATGTTTTCTGCCGGTTCTTTTTCGTGAAGGTAATGTTGAACTTCGGCGGGCGCGCTAATTCGATATAGACTTGGTCTTCCTCGGACAGTTGCTCGACGGGGATTTTAACCGTTTGTTCATTAGCTCTTACCGATAGAAAACAAGTTTGCAGCAGTGCCATCAGGATTAAATGGCTCATTTTCATTATGTATTTTACCTAGAAGCATTCAAATCCGGTCGTTCTGAGTCCAGTTCGCTTAATAGGATACGTTTTAAGAACGATACTTTTTCCGGATATTGAGCACTGAGGTCATGACGTTCCTCATTATCTTCATTCAGGTTATAGAGCTGAAATTGATCTTTCTCCCGATCAACTTCTACCAGCTTCCAACCGTCACGATGAAGCAAGCAAGTGCGCCCCATCTTGTTGAAACGATTATTGACGATGACATAATCATGCGCTTTTTCCTGAGCTTGGCCCAACAGCGTTGGTAAGTAGGACAAACTATCTTTGCCCGGCGGAATATCTACGCCAACCAATTCAGCCAAGGTGGCCATAAAATCATAATGGGTGCTGAGATGATCTGTTTTCGAGCCCGGCGCAATCTTGCCCGGCCAACGAACGATGAGCGGACACTGAATGCCGCCTTGGTAAGTCGTGCGCTTAATACCGGCACGTCCTCCCGCACCATCAAAAACATCGCCGCTTTCGGACGTGCGCCACTTGTTATCCGTTAAGTTTGTTTTTTCGCCCTTCGCATTTCGTTTAAAGCAGGTATTTTTCGGACCGTAATAGAGCTCGTGACCGTTATCGGAAGTAAACAGGACGATGGTGTTGTCATCAATACCCTGCGCTTTCAGCTCCTGCATAATCAGGCCGACGTGGTCATCGAGCATTTTGACCATCGAACCATACTTTTTCTCTGCCAGTGACAGCCCGGGCATTTCGGCAAAGTCCGAATGCAGTTCGGGAATCGCCACCGGTCCGTGCGGAAGCTGCGTGGGATGATAGAGAAAAAACGGCTCATCCTTGTGCTCCCGAATATAGTTAAGAATTCCTTCGATAAAGACATGTTGCGAATAGGTTTCACCACCGGAGCCAACTGGTTCGTTTCCCTTTTCCGACATTTTGGCGCAGTTCGCTTTCGTGTTGCCCTTGAGAAAAAACTTTTCTCCGTTGCGCCAAAGATAAGGTGGATAAAAACCATGGCAGCGTGTGTGGCTGAAAAATCCTTCGTAATACTCCCAGCCAAAGCGGGTCACCCGCTCATGATTGGTCAGGAACCCCACATCCAGCTTACCGAACTGCGCGGTTTTGTATCCCGCCTGCTGTGCCACCTGCGCAAGGAAGATTTCGTTATCAGGAATCGGTTGGGAGGTTTCGTCCACCTTGGCCTTGAATCGCGTCGAGTATTCCGGTTCAGGAACCTTCTGCTTATCCATATCTATTAACAGTCCGGCACCATTGTGTTTCCAGCCGCCGATTCGGCCATCGTGCATTCCGCTCAACAGGGTCCAGCGGGATACGGCACAGAAAACGCCACCGTAGTAATTATTAAACTGCATGCCCTCCGCGGCCAACCGGTCGATGTTCGGCGTTTTAATCAACTGCTGGCCATACGATCCCAATAGGCCGATGCCCAGATCGTCGGCATTAATCAGGATAATATTGGGCCGTTCCGGCTGTGATGCAGCATTCGCATGTGCGGGAGAGATCAGTAGGCTCAAGACCGCCAACATACAAATGACAGCTTGTAGGGCTGGAACGGTTGAGCTTGCGAGACCTTCCAGCCGCTCGCGCAGGGTTGCGGCGGGACGCGAAGCGAGGTCGGCCGCAGGCGACCCAACGTTTCGTTCCTCAACCATTCCCGCCCTACAATTGGACCGTCTAAAACTTCCACACATTGGAACCCGCACTCTTTTCAACATCCATTTCATTCGTGTCACCTTATTTCGTGAGGTCCTGCAGATCGATCCGCTCGCCCGCTTTGGTTTTCAGCTTTATCTCTTTTTTGCCATACCGAACCGTACATGAACTGCCTCGCTTCGAACGCAGGGTTGCGGATACGAGCGTGCCGTTTTTCCAAGTCATATCCACCTCGAATCCGCCACGCGCCACCAATCCTTTAACTGATCCGTCGGCCCAGACTTTCGGCAACGCCGGAAGGAGAACAATCGTCGGGGTGCCGCCGTTGGCCTTCTCGTGCGATTGAAGCAGCATTTCCGCAATGCCGGCTGTGGCACCGAAGTTGCCGTCGATCTGGAAAGGAGGATGCACATCGAGCAGATTCGGCAGGGTTGATTTTACAAATAGGGCCTGAATATTTTCCGCGCATTGTTCACCATCCAGCAGACGGGCAAAAAAGTTAATGGTCCACGCACGGCTCCAGCCGGTCCCGGCACCGCCACTGGCTAGACGATGATCAATCGTTTTACGGGCGGCGGCCGCCCATTCCGGTGTGGTGCCGGGAGAGATCTGCCAGGAGGGATGCAGTGCATAGAGGTGCGAAATATGACGGTGATCCGGCATAACTTCCACCAGCCCTTCCTGCCATTCCAAAACACGCCCGTCTTCACCAACCTTCACCGGGTTGGCCAATCTCGACCGGAGGTCTTTCAGCGTCTGGCGAAATGCTTCGTCTTTGTTCAGGATTTCCGATGTCAGGATGGTATGAGTAAACAGCTCATAGATAATCTGTTGATCCATTGCGGGGCCCATGGACAGGCACGCTTTTTTTGTTCCATCCGGCGCTTTGAAATTGTTCTCCGGTGACGTGGTCGGACCCGACACCAGTTTTCCAGTCTTTGGATCTTCCACCAGGAAATCTATGAAAAATTCGCACGATTCCTTCATAATCGGATAGGCCCGCTCCTCCAGGAATGTGTGATCCCCAGTAAACAACCAGTATTCCCAAAACTGACGGATGCACCAGGCGGGCCCCGTGACCCACATACCGTAGCGATTGTTGCCAAACAACCAGGCATTTCCCCAGATATCAGAAGTATGCCCCGCCACGAAACCATCACAGTCGAACAGCGTCCGGGCCGTCTTTCGTCCGCTGGGAACCAGCGATTCAATAAAATCAAAAAAGGGTTCGTGGCATTCGGCCAGGTTGCACGGCTGTGTCATCCAGTAGTTCATCTGGATGTTGATATTGATGTGATAGTCCGCATTCCACGGCGGCTTATAGCCTTCGGCCCAGAGTCCCTGTAAATTGGTTGCCATCCCCCCCGGACGGGAGCTGGAGATCATCAAATATCGGCCAAAGTTAAAATAGAGGGTAGTGAGCTGCAGATCCGGCTTTCCACCTTCTTCGAGTGCATCCAGCCGTTCATCGGTAGGCCGTTTAGCAGCATCGGCGCCACCCAGATCCAGTTTTACCCGACGATAGAGGCGCTGATGTTCCGCCACATGATCCTTCAGAAGATTCGTATATTTTTTACCTGCCGCGGCAGTCAATTGTTTACGGCTGAGTACCAATGGGTCTGCACCGCGAAAATCGGTCGCCGCTGTGATGAGAATCACCGCCGAATCAGCTCCTTTGACTTTTAGCGTTCCATTCTCGGTCTTAACCGTTCCACCCTGTGGAATAATTTTTAGGTGCGCCGCATACTGCACGCCCTCTTTTCCTGAGGGCTTTGTTTTCTTCACAATGCTTTGGCACTTACCGGACATGACCAGGCCGTCATTGCCTACCGCTTCAACCTTCGCATGGAACTTACGTTGCAGTGCAGCAGCGAACTCCACCTTTCCGGGCTTATCCGCACTGATGCGAACCACAAGGACCTCATCCACCGGACTGGAAAATATTTCGCGCAGGTATTTAACCCCATCCACTTCATAGTGCACCCGCGCGACCGCCTGATCGAGATCGAGATCGCGGCGATAGTTCTTTACTTTTTCCAAGGGTTGGAAGGTCAGCTCAAGATCGCCCAGCATTTGATAGGTGTGGGTGCCCGATGGGAAGCGAGGACTGAGAAACTTGCTCTGAATCAGCTTTTCGGCACCGGCATAGTTACCCGAGAAAATCATCTCCTGCGCCTGTTTAATCACAGCGGGCCCGTTCGGTTTGTAGTAGTCGATCGCCGCGCCCGACCAAAGCGAATCCTCGTTCAGCTGGATCCATTCGCGGCTGATACCGCCATAGACCATGCCGCCCAGTCGTCCGTTACCGATCGGCAGCGCCTCATTCCAGTTCCGCGCCGGCTGGCGATACCAAAGCGTATCCGTCGACTCCGGCGCATCGGCCTGCCCGATCAGCTCGCTGGCGGATTCCGCCATCAGTTTGGCCCGATAATCATTCAGCGGCCGCTTGGCTTCGCCATATCCCCACACCTGCACCGTTGCCAACAGTGCCATCGCAATTCCTGTCGCTGGCTTATTCATGTAACCGTCCTTCATTAAGCTTATTATTTTGAAAGTGCTGACCCTATTTCCGACGCCACTTTTTCGGCCAGATAGGCCGAGCCTTCCGGTGAATAGTGAACATCGCCTTTTTGCCGCTGGATTTCGTCATATCTTAAAAGCGCATGGGCATGCAGGTCGTTAATCAATACCCCGTTTTCCTTCATAATTTTTTCGGCGATTTGGTTGTAGATCAAATCATCCCCCAGTTTGCGTCCCGCTTCGTGTTCCGGAACCGGCGTGGTGGTGCACCAGATCAGGGTTGCCCCGGTTTTCTTCATCCGGGCAACAAGCTGCTCCATATTCGCCCGATACTGTTCCGGTGTCGCCGTGATGGTGCCATTGACCTTGTCCCGATAGCCCTGCGTTTTGGATTCGGGATTCCGGTAGCACAGATCCCACAGGCCCCAGTTAAAATGAATGACGTCCCACTTGCCGGGTTTCATCGCCAGCCACTTATCCAGGTTTTTGAGTCCGAATGCAGTGTTTTTTCCATTGCTTGGAATCCGGAACACATCCGCCTTTCCCGCCAGTAATTTCCGTACATCCACCGTATAGGCATTCGAAATGGAATCGCCGATCAGCAGCACATTCGGCAACTCGGGATGATCCTTCGGATTATTAAATGCCTTCGCATATTCCGGCCCCTCAAACAGCTCTTCCTGACTGGCCAGCTCTTCACCGAACAAGGTGTTCGAGAAAAAAAACGCGGTTGATATCAGGAATAAAAAAGTAATCCGATTTAATTTCATAGTTAATCCTTTCTGGAAATTTAACGTGTTCCTAAACGACACCTCAGCGGAGAGTGGCCTTTAGCTCTTTGAGTAATTCAAAGGATGCCGGGGAGACGGAGCCGTCTTCATACATTTCCAGGTTGATTGAGATGGGGTAACGGTTTTCCCGGGCCTGCTTCACAAATCCCGCCAATTTTTCCACACTGTATTTCGGCTTCGGAATCGGAGTGTTTTCCTCGATATGCCCCCATCTGCGCTCCAGAATAAAGCAGCCATGCGCCTGCAGTCCCTGCTGGCGCCCGCTCGTAAACACGCCATCTTCCAGCTCCACCGGCTTGAAGGATTTTTTTCCCTCGCCGCCGTAATAATCCTGATATTCGGTAACGCGGGGTTTGATCCAGGAATTATAGGCAACCAGCCGTTCGGGATTGCCGGTTTTTGCCACTGCCGTGAGCTCCTTGAACGGCGCCGTCATAATACCTTCCGCCCCTGAAGACCCGTCGAAGTGGCAGTTCAGATAGCGGGCTCCGCCATCAAACCACCAGCCGTCCAGCTTGTCGCCGTAACGAGCCCCCACTTCCGAAATGATGCTCTTCCAGTTTACATAGAGTTCTGTTTTATCCGCCTTATATCCGCCGGCCGCCTCCAGCCATTCTTTATCCTGCGAGTGGTAGCATTCGTAGCCGTAGTGGTAATAGAAAATCAGCCGAACCCCCTTTTCATGAAGCCGCTCCGCCATCTCGCCCAATAAGTCCCGACGGGTGGTGCGCCCCGCAAGAATTGCATCCAGCGACTCAACAGGAGCTGAGATATACTGATTCCCCCAGGTTATTGACCAAACGACATAGCTTGCTCCCGATGCATTAACTAAATCCATCAGCTGGTCCAGATCAAAATCGTTCACTTTCTGTTCCCACTCCTTGATTTTCCCGGTGGGCGGGGTGGCTCGATTCGTCCACTGGAACATCAGTCCATATCCGGCATCTTTAAACCAGTCCGGCTGCGTTCGCATCGCCGCGGCATCCTGCAAGACCGCCTTCCGGGCCTCCGGTTTCGCCAGCTCCAGTGCACTCAGCATAAAGTTTCCGGCGCGTTTAGCCTTCCCGGCAGCAGCAGACTCAACCTCCAGGCCCACTTTGTTTTCGCCGGCTTTCAAGCGGAGGTTCCCCAGTTCAATGCGATGCCAGTCCGACTCGACAAGGCTTACGGCCTGTTCCTGTCCATTGCAGGTAACAGCCAGACGGGATCCTTTCCCTTTCACGGACGCCGTCACGCCATACAGCCCGTCCTCCGGCACTTCCACCGTCCATTCAACCCGGCCGGGTCCCGCTTTTTTCGCGGCGCACCACAGGATCATATAGTTTTTGACCACCGGACGTATGTTATCGTCCATTTCACCGAGGTTCGGTGCCAGCATGTTGACCGCATCCGGATCAAGCTTCAGCACGGCCGGCGCGGCGAGCGTCACCTGGTCTGCCGTGACCGCATAGGGATCAATCGCTTTCGTCTGTCCCGCAAAAGTACTCGCCGCAAGGACAGCTCCGCACATGACCGGCAGAATATGTTTTAATCCGGCAGTTACAACGCGTTCTCCCAACACAGGGTTCATTCGCACTATCTTCATACATCTCATTCCCATTTTGTTCTCTCAGCTTTCTTTTCAGCGATTCCCGTGCCGCCCATTGGAGCATAATAATCAGCAAGGAGCAGTTTTTCCGGTGCTAACGGCCGGCGCACTTCGGCCGATCGAAGTGCCCGTTCAATCCGATTCTTTTATTCACTCTCAAGTTTATAGAACAGCCCTGGCTCACTGTCGATTCCAAGTTCAACCGGCGATGTGCCGCTGGTAGCCACACCCCATCCGTCGGGAATCATCAGGTTGGCATTGGTCAGCACATTATAGCTGCCGCCGCCTGCCCAGGAGAGGCTCAGTGATCCGGCGGACAGGATCGCGCTGACCACCGGCTCAATGGCGCTGGACGTGCCGCTCAGTACAATATCGTCCATCCAGTTGGACTGGTTTTCGAGGTTGTGTCCCCGCTGTCCGGAAAAGCCCCAGATGAAGGTGACGGTGGTATCCGTCAGCTCTGTCAGACCCGTTAGTGTTACCGTGGCGACACCCTCAGGATCATTCTCATAGCCCGCCGTCGTATCGTTCCAGACCGATCCACGGCTGTACTCGTTGGTGGTGGTTCCCTCGATAACCTTTAAGTACCACATCAGGCTGCTGTCATCATTGATCGTATGATG